>NZ_AP025344.1:600000-900000 GCF_021654795.1 Paenibacillus dendritiformis | reverse complement strand
TCCCTCTCCTCACGGGCCGCATGACGTTCGGCTTGCGCCTCGCGCTCCGCGTCCTCCTGGCCCTCCTGACTGCGGCTGTTCTGCTGCTCCAGCCTTTTCTTCGCCTGCTCCATCTCAATAATCTTCTTATCCAGATGCGTCATCGCCTGACTCCTCCTCGAATCGTCGCCAGATTTTTATGCTCGTCCCGTCAACTTCCCATTCTTCGATAAACTTGAATAAATATCCATTGAAGGTTACTAATGATATCGGCACATTTGGCCAAGTTTTTCAGTTTTTGTATCTAATCAAGCGGCGGACAGGAACAAAAAAAGATGACTCCCGATTCACTCGGAAGCCATCTGCTGGCGCGGGCGGCGGCGCATGCCGCCCCGCCTCCGGCACATTGATGCCGGCTCATGTATAATGGTGGATGAGAACGAACGATTGACGATGATTCCATACTTGGAGGCAGATCACTTGAAAAACTTACTTGTTACCGGCTACCGCGCCCATGAGCTCGGCATTTACAATAACAAGCATCAAGGAATCCCTTACATTCGCAAAGCGATCGCAGCCCGGTTGATCCCCCTGCTGGAGGAAGGGCTCGAATGGGTCATCACCCCGGGCCAATACGGGGTCGACCTATGGGCCTGCGAAGCCGCGCTCGCGCTAAAGCCGCAATATCCGCATCTGAAATGCTCGATCATTACGGCCTACAGCCAGCAGGCGGACCAATGGAATGAAGAGAAAAAAGCATACTTCGATCAGCTTGTGCAGCAGGTCGATTATTACGGCTCAGTCAGCAATGGCCCTTACAGCGGGAAATGGCAGTTCGTCGCCAGAGACGATCTGTTGTTCCGGAAGACCGAGGGCATTCTTCTCGTCTACGATGAAGACGCCGGGGAGGCGAGCCCCCGCTTCGTCCAGGATCGCGCGCTTCAGAAGCAGGCCCGGGACGGTTATATGTACCTCCGCATCGGAGCCGAAGAGATACAGGCAATCGCGGAGGAAGAGCAGCTTGACGCTTTCGGCGGATGCTGAAATCCGGCTGCGTCGTGCCGCAAGCGGCGCGATATCTTGCTGGAGCCAGGCCTCCCTCCACAGCTCCGTATAGAGGCTAGAGCGTTTGTCTTTTATGGAACTCCCTCAACACGAGCGGCTCTTCTTCAAAAAAACGGACAAGCTCTTGAATCCGGGCGATCGTGCTCCAACTGAAATGATGCTCAATCTGCTCGACTTCCTGGTGGATCTGTTCTTCCTCAACGCCGATCTGGCGCAAAAACTTTTCCAGCAATTGATGGCGGTTGAATAGTTGGCGCCCTACCTGGAACCCTTTTTCCGTCAAGCAGATTCTCCCGTATTTCTCGTACTGCACATATCCCGATTTCCCCAGCTTCTGCGCCATCTTGGAAGCGGACGAATCATGAATGGACAGTGCTTGCGCGATATCCGACACTCTTGTGAACCCTTTGGCTCTGGTCAACAGGTAGATCTGTTCGAGGTGATCCTCCATCCCCGGGGTTCGCATGCCCTCCCCCCTTTTCTGAATCGCGATCAGGCTCGTTGCCTACCGGCAGTTGATGCTTCCAGCGCGTTCTTTCTTCCCGATGGAATCAAAACCGCACTAGCCAAGTTTTTACTATTATGATTTGCTTAATTCGCTATGAATGAGTTCAAGGTTATATTCCAAATATTTGATATACGTATCCACTTCTTCTCCCCGCTGTCCGATTTCATCGGAGTAGATCCGCTTCTCGGCGATGCGTACGCCGGTTTCATTCGAGACGGTCTCCATTGGGCGCGGGTCCACATTGGATTCGATAAAGAGAACCGGCACTTTATGCTCCTTAATAAATTCAACCAGCGATTTAATCTGGGTTGGCGAACCGTTCTCTTCCGTGTCAATCTCCCAAATATACGCTTCCTTCAGTCCATAATGCGTCGTCATATATTGGAATGCGCGTTCGCTCGTTACCAGGATCCGGTTCTCTTCCGGGATGGAATTGATTTTTTCTTCATATTCCTTATCAATCTCTTTGAGCTTGCTGATATATTCGTCTGCCCGCTTCTGGTAATTCTCTTTGCGCGCAGGGTCCTTCTTCATCAGGGCATCCCGCATATCCTCCGCCATCTTGACGCCGACGGCAGGGTCGATGAACGCGTGAGGATTAATCTCTTCCTCATGGCCGTCCTTGCCCCCGATATACATCGGTTCCACGCGCTCCGTCAGGTTGAACACATTTTCCTCTTTCTGGCCGACGGACTCGATCATTTTGAAGAACCAGCCGCTTTTGCCGCCCTCCAGATTCAAGCCGTTATAGAAAAGAACATCCGCATCCGTCGCTTTTTTAATATCCTCCGGCAGCGGTTCATATTCATGCGGATCCGTGCCTGTTGGCACCAGATTGTGAACCTCGACATCTTCGCCGCCGATTTCCCGGGCGAAGTCCTCGAGAATCGTGAAGGAAGTGACGATCTTGAGCGGCCCTTCCTTGGCCGGCTCGGAAGCGGAATCGGAAGAGGCGGGAACAGCCCCGGATTTGTCCGAATTCGCTTGCCCGCACGCAGCCAGCACCAGCAGTGCCGCCATCGCCGACAATAACATGAATTTTCTTACCATTTTCATTTTCCTGGACTCCTTTTTCATATCATGATTTATCCTAATCCGGTTATTACTTCCCGACGGCCATTCTCCGCTTGTTCATCTTCAGCATCCGCCGAATCACTCCTTGCTTCGGAGAGAACAGAAACGCCAGCAAAAAGATGGACGTCGTCGCCAAGGCAATAACCGGGCCGGACGGCAGATTGTAGAGAAAGCTGACATACAAGCCGATCATCGAGGACAGGGCGCCGAAGAACATCGCGAGCCCAATCATCGTGGACAGTCTGTTCGTGAGCAAGTACGCGGTGGATGCCGGCGTAATCAGCATTGAGACAACCAGAATGACGCCTACCGTCTGCAGGGACGCTACCGTGACGAGCGTCAGCAGAACCATGATCGAATAGTGGATAAGGCGCGTCTTCAGCCCATAGGCCGCGGCCATCGTCTCATCGAAGCTCGACACCAGCAGTTCCTTGTAGAAGAGGAGGACTGCCAGCAGCACGATGCCTCCGACGGCGACCGTCAGCCACATATCCGATGCCCGTACCGACAGGACATTCCCGAACAAAATTTGCGTCAAGTCGGTAGCGCTCTTGGCGCTCGTAATCAGAATGATGCCGAGAGCAAAAGCGGCGGAGAACACCAGCCCAATGGAAGAATCGCTCTTGACGCGGCTGTTCTGATTAATGACTCCGATCCCGACCGCCGTCAATATTCCCGAGACGACCGCCCCATAGAAGTAATTGATCCCCAGCATATAGGAAATGGCCACACCCGGCAGCACGGCGTGCGAAATTGCGTCTCCCATGAGCGCCATCCCGCGCAATACGATAAAGCAGCCGATAACGCCGCAAATAACGCCAACAATAATCGAAGTGACAAAGGCTCGCTGCAAAAACTCATAGGCCATTAAATCATGTATAAATTCCATCACATTCCGACCCCCAATTTTCCTATCATCCCAAACGGCGTCTGATAGGCTTCCTGCATCAATTCCGGGCGGAAGACGCGATCGACGGGCCCGCAGCCGATCAATTCCTTATTCATCAAAATCAGATTGTCGAAATAGCTTTCCACCTTGCTTAAATCGTGGTGCACGACGAACACCGTCTTCCCTTCATCCCGCAGCGTCTTCAAAATATCGATGATGACGTTCTCGCTGGCGACATCAATTCCGACAAACGGCTCGTCAAGGAAGAAGTATTCCGCCTTCTGGGCAAGCGCGCGCGCCAGGAACACCCGCTGCTGCTGGCCGCCGGACAACTCGCCGATCTGGTTGTTTTTGAATTTCTCCATGCCGACCTTGCGGAGGCATTCGAGCGCCCATTCTTTATCGTGCTTGGTGGGCCTCCGGAACAGGCCGAGGGTCGGGAATGTCCCCAATAGCACCGTATCCTTCACAATAATGGGAAAGTCCCAATCGATATTGGAGCGCTGCGGCACATAGGCGATTTTTTTACGCATCGAGGTAAGCGGCTCTCCACCCAGCGTAATCTCTCCTCCGTCGCGGGGAATGAGACTGAGCATGGCCTTCATCAATGTCGACTTGCCCGCCCCATTCGGCCCGAGGATGCCGATAAGCTTGCCGGTCTGCAGCGAGAAGCTTACATCCTTGATGACCTCTTTTCCGTAATACGATATGTGCAAATTATTAACATCTATAGTTTGACGCATATTTTTCCCTCCCCCATAAAATATGTTTTTGTACAAAAATGTTTTCCTAAGGAAACTTATTTATTATCTTAGAGCATCTCGTAGGAAAAGTAAAGGCTCGTTATTGTTTTTTTGGAGGGAAAGAGTTTCGTAAAAATGCAGGGTCCTTTCGTCTGCGGTGCAGAAGGCGTAGCAAAAAAAACCGGCACTGGCATTTCCAGCACCGGGTTCAGGTTCAGATAAACGGCGGATGGTTCCAAAATCAAAATCGTTTGTAATCCTATAAGTTCCCCCTTTATTTGTCTTATAATGGAACGTATCCACGATTCCAAGGTCGGTAACCATTATCACGTATTGCAGTCCATACACATTCCCAAAGTTCAAGTAAACCCTTTCCCTCTGTGACAGGCGTTCAGGGCGATCCTCCCTTTTCATTTCAATTTTGGAGTAAATCTGGAGTACTCGTTCCCTCTCTTCTTTATCATATATTCTAAAGCTTGAATCTCTAGAAGACTCGCCCTGAATCGCCTTACTAAGGAAGAGATACTCGATCTCTTCTTCTTTGACATGTTCTTTAACTAATTGATTAAATGAAATCACTTCGGCTGTATGATTTAGCTTGGGAATATACAGTGCACCAATGATGAACACAACGACAAGAAGAAGTGTGACTTTCCCGTATTTTTTCATGAAGATACTCAAAGACACCCTCCCTTTCATTGGTTTATTGAGATATAAAATATGATGTGAATTCCGAAAAATCCACTTTCTGCACATCCTCCATTGTATTTTACCTCCCTCTTTTGAAGTATTTTTTCGCCGTTTCATTCCACCATTTCCCACATTACCATACGTTTGGAATAAGATGCTAGTGATTAGTAGTTGCTTTTTCTTTATAAGATAGAGGTGTTGTCGCTACAGTTCGAAAATACTCTAAGATAAGCAAAAAACCCGATACCTGCCTGCGCTAGCATCGACTTACCGAGCCGTTAATTTGAGCATTTTTTCTCCAATTCTTACAGATATAATCTAATAATTGTGTCTTAGAACCTTATAGACGGTTCCATTTTCTTGTAATAACATGTAGTTCAAAACAAAACTTTTACTTCTACAGGGTGTCCTGAATCCGTGAACGGGATGCGAATAAGAGAACCTGGACTATCAGATGTAACGAAAGGCTTAGAAAGCAGAGGCGGAGACTCGATTCTCTTTAAAAAGACATCACGAAACAAAGCTTCCCATGTGCCGAGTTTGAACGGAAACATAGGTTCGTGACATTTTATCCCGACAACATCCCATAAATACGCTGGAATGTCCGAAACCATGGACTGTGTCTTCCGAAGCGGAGCGTCCGGTTCTTGGATGGAAATTTGTCCAATGGCCCGCAGCAGATTATAAGCAACGAGGCCTGTACACAATACCAGATCGTTCGTGGCAAACTTGCCGGAAGGCAATCGCTCCAAATTTAAATCCGTCTTGAACAGGCGTTAGCGGGACGTTAAGCGCACCCAGTAAGTCTGCCGGCTCTTCCAGCAGTGTGGTTTGCCAATCGTAACTGCTGGCCGCCGCCAAATCCAGACGCTGACGGAGTGTGGGTGAGGACGGGCACGCGCTTGAGGCCTAAGGATTTGATGAAAAAGCGATCCTCGCGGAAAGGTTCGATCTGATCAAAGTCGCTTTTCCCTGGCAAAGTATCCCCAGATACGCATAGACCACATCCGGGTAAGTGACCGTGGGTCGAAGCATGCCGGGAAGCGGATTCAGGGTGGTTCTACAATTGATATTTCCTGGTAAAATGTAGGGAGTGTATTATTTGCAAATAAGTAAGGAGGGAACAGAATGTCAAAATATAAGAGGCCTATCATCTATATTGCAATTATATTATGGTTTTGTGTGTATGGGACCAGATTTTACGATCAGACTAGAACCTTCTCATTTAATGATTTGATTACGGAGCACATTGATGGAACAGAAATTGACTCTATCTATATACTAAAATCGAAAGAGATACAACACTATAGTATTGGAAGTGTAAAAGATAAAAAAGAAATTGAATTAGTAATGAAATCACTTCCTGAAATGAAAGTACAAAAGGGCAGTTCTGGTCTTGTTTTCCCTGAGTTTCCAAGATATCACCTTACGATTAAGGGGGAAAACGGAGTGTTATTGGGATTTTTTATTTCTGAGAAGGGGGAAATTTTACTATATGATTATGAAAAATCCAAAGATAAAACTCAAGAATACAAAATTACAAATGAATTCGTGTTTGATAAATTAAAATTCCTAGACCAATTTTTAAAGGAAATAGAAGAAAGTAAGAGATAACATACAGTTATCTCTTACTTTTCTACCTAGATTATTGATCAGTAGACCAGCCACCACGGCGATAATGAACCCCAGTGATTTGGCCCTCGCCAATAACGAATCGAATATCACCATCAACATGGTAGTACTGAAGAAATGGAAGTTTTACTCTGATGATATCATATTCTTTATTATTATCCATGAAATTGAGAAGGTTGATCAAGTACGTGTTTCCGTTATCAAGATACTTCCTAAGTACGGTTCTTCCATTGAACGTCATTTCAGTGAGTACAGCGACAATTGTTGTTGCCCACCCCAAAGCAGTGTAATTTCTCGCCATAGCCAGAAATCCCATAGCTGTAGCATAACCACCCAGTCGCCAAGACAGGTCATTAGTATCTACATCATTTTTAAATCCTTCACTGTAAATGGTTTCTTGTGCTTTCAAGAGTTGTACAATATCATTATACTTCAGTTCGACTTCTTCCGGATATTCTCTACCTCCAGAATACATAGGTGAATACATAGTGAAATCCCTCCAATTTGATATTATTGTGTCAAGAAAATTTGCTTCATCGATGAATTTTTTCCCTTCACCCTGCTTCTACAACCGCATTGCTCCATGTCTTTCTGGCATGTAACTCTCTCCTTTAATTTTGTTTTAGAGGTAATCGGGAGGATCAGTGGTCAAAATTCATCCTCAGAATTTATCGAGCACTGCCAAACTATCCTCTTACTAATTGAGGAGTTTTAAATTGATTTATAACAACTACTAATTTTTTAATTCCATACGTAATCTTGATTCGTAAGTTCTTTATAACAAAAAATGGGCCAACCCGGGTCTTGGGTTGACCTAAAGTGAACTATGTCATCCTTGATAATTTTTTGGGGACAGCTTTATATTTTTTCATCTCCCCTTTTAATTAGCTCTATAAGTCCTAGTATCATAGCTTGAAGCGCATCTTCCTTTGGCATTTTTATATACCTACTAAGATAGATCATCTCACTTTCATATAGCTTAATGATTTCCATCATGGCATTCTGGTCACTCTCCCTCGCTTTTTTAATCAACTCCATAAATTCGAGTTTTGAGATAGAAGTTTGAGAGACTTTTGTTTCCATTTATTCACCCCCTGCTGCGTGATATTCATTTCGTAAGCGGTTTCTTTTTCACTTTTATTTTCGACGTATATTTTTGTAATTATCTGCCTCGCCTTGTGTGATTCTAAGGAGTTAATTAATTCATTAACAAATAACTTCGAATCCGCCTCATCTAAAAAGCTTAACCCTTTAATAATGTCTAATTTGAGTTGTCTTTCCTTTTTTAGAGTAACCTTAGAACGATATTGTAATCCCCATGCAATTCTCCTTAATTCTTTTTTGTAGAAATCATAGAGAGACAATCCATGCAATTACAGCACCCCCCAAATAAAGTTTTCTCTAAAAATAAAGGTATTATATACCATGATTTTACAACCACAATGACAAATTACGTTTTCATACTACAAAGGTTGTATTTGTCTATCGCTTTCCACCTATAAAAGTAGATATGTAAAGGAGGGGGAGCATGGACGTATTCGTCAAATTCTTTATCCCGCTTTTAAGCGGCGGTTTTATTACTTTATTTGGTAATTATCATTTTTTACTGAAAATACTCATCTTCTTTGTGATTGTGGATTATGCGTCAGGATTATTGGCATCGGGAATAAAAGGGGAGCTTCGTAGTAACAAAGGCCTCATTGGAATATCCAAAAAAATCTTTATGTTTTTCATGATCGCAGCAGCTCATCATATAGACTTAATTTTTGGTCAGGATCACTATTTTCAGAATACCGTCACGTATTTTTATATTGCGAACGAGCTTATTAGCATTATTGAAAATGGAATTAAAATAGGTGTTCCGATACCCGCTATTTTTCATGAAATGATTCAAAAACTCAAAGAATTAAGTGATGAAACAAGGAATAAAAAATAGCTTTCCTTTAACGGCATCCATCCGCGACTTTCGTGACAGCAGCAGAAAACCCGACACCGGCTTTCGCCGGCATCGGGTTCTTTCTTTCCCCAAACTATACCATCACTTTGCAAATATCATTCGTGAATTGCACTGGATCGCCTATCGGCAGCCCTTCATCCTTCGATTCAGCAGCGCCTGATTGTACAGCAGGTTCGTGTACAAGCTCAGCTTCTGGCGGTCGTTCGCCAGCGCGTCCTTCAGCGACTCGAATACGCCATGGTTGACGTTGATTTCAAGAACCTTATCCGCCTGGACATCCTGGCTGTTTCGAAAATCAGGTCAACATGTTAATCTAATGGTCATACATTGAATAAATAATCATTTTTAAGCGAGGTGGAAAAATGTCAGAAAACACCCTGAAAATGATTGCCATTGTGATATATATGGGAACTATGCTGGGTATAGGGTGGTATGCTTTCCGCAAAACGACAAACTTGACGGACTATATGTTAGGGGGACGCTCCTTAGGGCCTGCTGTAACCGCTTTAAGTGCTGGCGCTGCCGATATGAGCGGATGGCTGTTAATGGGGCTTCCGGGAGGGATTTTCCTGACGGGACTGTCAAATGCCTGGATTGCCATTGGCTTATCGGTTGGCGCCTATCTTAACTGGCTGTTTGTTGCCCCACGTTTGCGGACATACACGGAAGTTTCCGGGAATTCCATCACCATTCCGTCGTTTTTGGAAAATCGATTTAGGGACAGCACCAAACTTCTGCGGATCGCTTCCTCCATTGTTATCCTTATTTTCTTTACATTCTATGTTTCTTCAGGAATGGTGGCAGGAGCCGTCTTTTTTGAAAACTCCTTCTCCCTTCCTTACATTGCGGGGCTGCTCCTCGTTTCCGGAGTGGTTGTCGCCTATACATTGTTTGGGGGCTTTCTTGCGGTCAGTTGGACGGACTTTGTCCAAGGGCTTATCATGCTGCTTGCCCTTATCCTTGTACCGTTGTTAGCGATGAGCGAGACGGGCGGGTTTGCCAACACAGTTGATACAATCAGATCCATAGATCCTTCCCTCCTGGATTTATTGACCGGCACTACTGCGCTCGGCATCATCTCCGCAGTTGCCTGGGGACTTGGCTATGTTGGACAACCACATATTATCGTCCGCTTTATGGCCATCCGCTCTGTACAGGAGACCAAAACTGCGCGACGTATCGGTATGGGCTGGATGGTTGCCTCATTACTTGGCGCTTCATTCACAGCATTGGTCGGTCTAGCATTTTTTACCCAAACAAAGTATACATTGTCTAATCCAGAAGCCGTCTTCATTCAACTTGGACAAATTTTATTCCATCCGTTTATTGCCGGAATTGTTCTTGCTGCAGTATTGGCTGCAATCATGAGCACGGTTTCTTCTCAGCTCATTGTAACCTCTAGTGCATTGACAGAAGATTTATATAAGCTGCTTCTGCGTAAAAATGCCTCGGATAAAGAACTTGTGTTCTTTGGGAGAATGGCTGTTCTAACGGTTTCGGTTGTCGCCTGCCTGCTCGCGTTGGGCGGTGAAAATAAAACCATTTTAAGTCTCGTCGCTTATGCCTGGGCCGGTTTTGGCGCTTCCTTTGGCCCCGTTATCGTGTTAAGCCTGTATTGGAGAAAAATGACCAATTGGGGAGCCATTGCCGGAATGTTAGCAGGTGCAGCAACAGTAATTATTTGGAAAAATATTGATTTGCAAATCACTAAAGATATATACGAAATCATTCCCGGATTTATCGTCAACCTTATCGTCAGTATTGTCGTAAGCCTGTTGACCTATCAACGGGACGAAGCTATCGAAAAAGAGTTTGATACCAGCTTGAAACTGTTGCATACAAATGTAGAAGAAGCATAATCAATTGCGGGGAGGGGGATTCCCTAGAGATTCCCCCCGCCTCAATACACTTCACCGTATGTGAAATCGCTCCTCAGAGGGATCAAGCCAGTCCCCGTTGGGGACGTTCCACCCTAAAGTTGACGCCCGTGCTGGACGTACGCAAAAAACCCGATACCGGCTAACGCCAGCATCGGGTTCTCTCCTTGCCCTCAACTATACCATCACTTTGCAAATGTCGTTCGTGAATTGCACCGGGTCGCCAATCGGCAGCCCTTCGATCAGCAGCGCCTGATTGTACAGCAGGTTCGTGTACAGGCTCAGCTTCTCGCGGTCGTTCGCGAGCGCGTCCTTCAGCGATTCGAACACGTCATGGTTGACGTTGATCTCCAGCACCTTGTCCGCCTGGACATCCTGGCCGTTCGGCATCGCCTTCAAAATTTTCTCCATCTCGATAGACAATTCGCCTTCGCTGGAGAGGCAGACCGGATGGGACTTCAGCCGCTTGGATGCCTTCACGTTCTTCACTTTGTCCTTCAAAATTTCTTTCATCGCATCGAACAGCTCTTGATTATCTTTATCCTCCGCCGCGGAATCTTTCTCGCTCTCATCCGCGTCGATGCCGAGATCGCCGCTGGAGACCGATTTGAACTCCTTCTCCTTGTAGCTCATGATCATCTTGATCGCGAACTCATCGATATCATCGGTGAAGTACAGGATCTCATAGCCCTTGTCAGCGACAAGCTCCGTCTGCGGCAGCTTCTCGATCCGGTCGATCGATTCGCCGGAAGCATAGTAGATGTACTTCTGATCTTCCGGCATGCGGGAGATGTACTCATCGAGACTGACGAGCTTTTTCTCCTTCGAGGAGTGGAACAGGAGCAGATCCTGCAGCACTTCCTTGTTCATGCCGTAATCGCTGTAGACGCCGTATTTCAGTTGACGCCCGAACGATTCATAGAATTGCTCGTATTTCTCCCGCTCTTCCTTCATCAGGCGCTGCAGCTCGCTCTTGATCTTGCTCTTGATATTTTTGGCGATCAGGCTGAGCTGGCGATCATGCTGGAGCATTTCGCGGGAAATATTAAGCGACAGATCCTCGGAGTCGACCATCCCTTTGACGAAGCTGAAATAATCCGGCAGGAGATCGGCGCATTTGTCCATGATGAGGACGCCGTTGGAGTACAGCTCCAGCCCTTTCTCGTATTCCTTCGTATAATAGTCGAACGGCGTCTTCTCCGGGATAAAGAGAATCGCATTGTAGACGACCGCGCCGTCCGCCTTGATATGGACATGCGTGATCGGCTTGTCGAAGCCGTACCGCTTCTCGGCGTAGAAATTCTCGTAATCTTCCGCAGTCAGCTCATTTTTATTTTTGCGCCAGATCGGAACCATGCTGTTGACGGTCTGCTCTTCCGTATATTCCTCGAATTCATTCTCGGCGCCTTCCTTCGGCCGGTGCCCCTTCACATCCATCTTAATCGGATAGCGGATGAAGTCGGAATATTTTTTGATGATCGATTTCAAGCGGTAGTCGTCCAGGTAGTCATCGTAGCGATCATCCTCGGTATTTTGTTTAATTTTCAAAAGAACGTCCGTTCCTACCGAATCCTTCTCGCACGGCTCGATCGTATATCCGTCGGCGCCCTTCGACTCCCATTTGTACGCTTCCTCGCCGCCCAGCGGCTTGCTGATGACGGTCACGACATCCGCCACCATGAATGCGGAATAGAAGCCGACCCCGAATTGCCCGATAATATTATGTCCGTCCTTAAGCTCGTTCTCGTTCTTGAAGGCAAACGATCCGCTCTTGGCGATGACGCCCAGATTGTTCTCCAGTTCTTCCTTCGTCATGCCGATCCCGGTGTCGGAGATGGTAAGCGTCCGGTTTTCCTTGTCCGGGGTGATTCGGATGTAGTAGCTGTCCTTGTCGAAGACGAGCTGATCGTCGGTCAGCGCTTTATAGTAGATTTTATCGATCGCGTCGCTGGCGTTGGAGATCAATTCTCGTAAAAAGATTTCCTTCTGGGTGTAAATGGAGTTGATCATCATCTCGAGCAGTCGTTTCGACTCTGCTTTAAATTGTTTTTTCGCCATGATGGGTCTCCTTTCGACAACACTTTTTTAGCACTCTAGACAAACGAGTGCTAACACTCCCTTTTATATATCATATACTAAATTTGGGTGTCAATATGTTCAAGCATTGGAGAAGCAACTTCTCCTTTCCAACGGTGCTTGCAGTTGTTCCATGCACCTGTCTCTTCATTTGCCTGCTTGGACGCATAGAGGTATAGTAAACACGAGGCAGGCCACTTCCGAAGCCCCTCAAAATAAAGATTCATAGGAGAACAAATATGGAAACATCCTTACCGAGAATCGGCGTCGGCGCCGTCATTATGAATGAAGCGAACGAGATTCTGCTTGTGCTGCGGGGACGCCAGCCGGAGAAGGACAAATGGAGCATTCCCGGAGGCAAGGTTGACTTATACGAGACGCTGGAGGATGCGACCGTCCGCGAGGTCATGGAAGAGGTCGGGCTTCACATCCAAGTAAAGCGGCTGCTCTGCACCGCCGAGACGATCGATCCCGGGCGGGGCGAGCATTGGATCTCGGTCATCTTCGAGACCCGCGTCATCTCGGGCGAAGCCAGCAACCGCGAACAAGGCGGAGCGCTGCGGGCTGTGCGCTGGTTCCCGTTATCGGAGCTGCCGGATAATCTGGCCTCCTTCACCTGGCCCGCGATTCAAGCTCTGCGCAGCCCCGGCGCTGCCGCATATTCCGGCCGGAACGAATGATGTCCCGGCTTGGGAGCTCCTCCGTCTCCAGCTCTTACTCCCCCAATTTAGAAAGAGAAGTCCCTGCCTCGGATCGTCGACAATCAACGAGCATTTTGTTTCAATTGGCATGTGTCCGCTGTCTGTATTCATGACAAGCATAACGGAAATCCACATGCCCAGATTATGTTGACCGGGTAGGCTTGCCGCTTGCCCGTTGTGAGCTGTTGCGAATGATAATTTCCAAAATATTACTCAATTCAGCTCGGTTTCCTGTATAATGTATCCTGTGAGCATACATTGGGATCACGAACATTATTTATATTTTGAAGGAGAAAATATATGAATCAAATAGAACAAATAGAGCGGCGATTTGGTGTCAAATACCCGGAATTGTATAAAAGACTGTACGACGATGGAATGCTTGATTGGGGAGAATATGGACCCAATTGGCACGCTGCTTATTGGGAAAAATTCAAAAGCGACCCGCCACTGTTGTTATTCGCAAATGACATTGAACTTCTTGAATTTAATCAAATAGTAGAAAAGATGGAAGAGTTAAAAGACCCGGAAGATTACAGAGCGACAAAACCTGAATTTCAATTTGTTCCATTTGCGATGACTGGTGGAGGTGACTTATATGTATTCCAATTTGATAAACAGTGTGGGGAAAATGTTCCTGTTACATTGGTTCCGCACGATAGTGAAAGTGCGAGTATATTGGCCAAAAACCTGCAAGATTTTATTTTTCGGAAACTCTTAGAGTGTGTTGCTGAAATTGATGAGTATTCACGCGCAGCGGAAGACGGCGATTTGAAAACGAATTTATTTAATATGCTGAGAACTCATAAACCGTATTTAAGCCAGCGCCAAGTCGCCAAAATAGAAGAAATATACAATCGGGACTTGTTTGACTATAAATACAACATTCCGAATGGCAGCGAATTATCTTTATCGGGGCTGATTTCGTTAGTTGGAAGAGGCCTTACATCAAGAAATTGGATTTGAAAACCTTGACAAAGAATTTGTATATATGGGCTGACAAAATCGCCGCTCCCGCCGCCATCCCTCGTTCGGCGGGATTTTTAATCCCACTGCCGCCGAAAATTGCTTCCGCTTTTTATCCCCATAATAAATTATATTTTTTATACCCCTTATATTCTTTACCGTCTATATACCAAGCAATGTCTACAACTAATTCCGTACTTGAGGCAACTAAATTAATTCCTTTAATTTTCAGTCCCTGTTTAAAATCAGTCTCTCTCTCAGATTCATGATTGCGATGAGAAGGAACCCGTCATACTGATCATGCTATTGTCAGCTTTCAGCTTCTAATTCTTACCGCAAAAGAACGCCCTGATCAGCGATCAGGGCCAATGTTGGAATCTTATTCGCGCGTAACGCATAAGACTGCGGCCGGCGTGCTGTATGCGCCTGCGGTCGACGCATATACGGCGCAGGTTACCGTGCGCCGGGCCGGAATGGTGACCGTCGCGGCCTCGACCGCTTGGACGGCCGGCGATAGCCGGGGCACGCCATAGGTTCGTCCCCGGTTCCAGCGGACGGCTCCCGCATAAGGCCCTCCGCGTCCCGTCAAGTAGACGGTCACCGTCTTGCGGCGAGAATGCGGATTGCTCAGCGCCAGGTTCAGCTTGTAGATGACGCCGTAATGCCCCTTGTTCGACGTTTCCGCATTCGCCGGATCATAGCTGGAAGCGGCCGCCATCAGATTATCGTTGCCGCCGTTATGGATGGCGAAGCTCATGCACCCGCTTCCGGCGACATACGTGACAGGCTGCGAACACGCCGGATCCGCGAAGCCTTCGATATCGGCGAAGTCCCACGAGCCGCGCGGATGCGACTTGCCCTCGGCGGTCCGATAGGCGGGCACGACCGGGGTATGGTTGAGCCTCAAGTCAGCCCCCGGGCGATTGGCGGCCACGGTGCGCACCCGGTAATCAAGCTCCTTCGGGCTGGACAGCGTAAATTCCATCACGCCGCCTACGAGTTCCCCGTCGGGGACGAGCCACTCCTTCACCAGCCCGGTCTGTCCGCCGCGGATCGAGCGATCGTCGGGAATGAGCGGGGCGAGCGTGCGCCCAAGCAGCGCCTTGGCAGCGCATCTGCCGAGTGCGGGGAAATCCGCCATCACGCCGATGGAATGCTTGACTTGGCGAACGCGTATCGGGCTGCCGCAGGATGCGTTCTCGACCGTGACGCCGAATGTAATCGGAGCTCCCGTCTGGTTCAGATGCCAGACGAAGAGCCGGTAGTGCACGCGCTTCCTTCCCCGGACGGCATCATGCCACAGCGTGGCGAAGCCGTTCGTGAATGACGTCGTGGCGCTGCTGATCGTCTCCGGATTGTCCGAGAGGAAGAAGCGGGTCGTTCCGCTTTTTCTCCCGTACACATGAACCTGGGGGGCGACATTGGGCACGGTCTCGATCGGTTTGTCGAATTGCGAACATCGAATCATCATTACACCTCCTCCAATTTGGCCGCGCAGGCCGGAATCATCATTGGGATAAGGAAAATCGGCGCGTATCCCCCGCGGCGGCTCTCCCGGCTATGATGACTGCGCCGCTCTGCGCGATATGTGTTCTTTCATATATAGAGGAGTTCTGGAAGGGATAAGTACAACCGGGTGGCGTAAAAAAATAAGTTCAGTCCGCTTTGAAATGCGGTAATTTCATATGCATAAGGGGGACGAGCCATCCAGACAACGAAAATAAGACCTCAGTTCAGCGTACTGAACCAAGGTCTGTTTGAGTTTGTAGATCGGTTTGCCGCAGATGCCTTCCATGGAAGAATCGTACCGCCCTTCACCGTCCTACTGCGGCGTGATCTCCCGCTTCATTTCACGTTTGAACCGATTTTTCCCTATCCGGCTTCACCGGGGGCTGCTTCGCCACGGGGGCTGCTTCGCCACGGTGGCAGCGGCGTCGCTGTCGCGAATCCGAAGCGCACAGCAAAGGCCCATAAGCAGGAAGCCTGCGGCCCCGAGCAGAGCGGCACGGTACGCCATAACAGTAGGCTCGGTTCCTCCGGCGGCATTTATCGTGCGGGTTCCCGCCACGGCAAGAATGCCGGACAGAACCGCCAAGCCTATGGCCGGCCCCAGCCGGTTCTGGACGGTGAACCAGGTCGACGCCCGGGCCATCGATGCAGGCGGAATGTTGGCAAAAGCCGCTATCTGAACGGCGCCGACCGTATGGCCCAAAAAGACGCCGACACCGAACAGCAGGCTTCGAATCAGCCAGGGATTCGTATGGGGGCCGACCATGCTCAGCATGACGAAGAAAACCGCCGTGCACAACAGCCCCAGAACCATGACGCGCTTCGGGCCCAGCCTCGGATAGGTCCAGGGCACAAGCTGAGAAGCAAGCATAAGGCCAAGCGCCTCCGGGAAGGTCGACAACCCGGTGTCGAGGGCCGAAGCATGCAGCGCATTCTGGTACATTAACGGGAACACGTACAGCATGCCGAGCAAGCCCGCTGCGGAGAACATGGCGACGAGGCCTGCCGTGCGGAACAGGCGGTCGCCCAACAGCCGCAGATCAAGCAGTGGCTGCTTCACCCGCAGTTCGACGACGACAAGGGCGGCGATGAGGACAAGGCCCGCTCCCCCCGTTGCCAAGATCGCGGGAGAACCCCAGCCCTGCACAGGGCCTTGGCTGAGGGCATACATCAACAGAGCCAGGCCCGGCGCCGACAGGAGGAGGCCCCGAACATCGAGGCGTCCCGCCTCATGTTCCCGATGCTCCTTCAAAAAGACGATTCCGAACAGCAAAGCGGGAATTCCGATCGGCAAATGAACGTAAAATATCCAGCGCCACGAAAGATGTTCAATTAGCAGCCCGCTAAGGATGGGCCCGACCGCGGGAGCAACCGCAATCGGGAGAACGAGCGCCCGTGAGACCTTGGCCCTCTCCTGCGGGGGAAACATGCGGAACAGCAACGCCATTCCGATCGGAGTAAGCAAGCCGCCGCCGATACCCTGTATGACCCGAAACACGGTCAACGCCGTCAAACTCTCGGCGAAGCCGCATAAGACCGAGGCTCCCGTGAACAAGGCGAGCGCGAGCAAAAAGGCGCGCTTGGTCCCCCACTTGTCGCCTAACCACCCCGCGGCCGGCAGGACGACAGCGAGGCTTACCAGGTAGCCGACATTCAGCACTCCCGACGCGGCCGGAGGCACGCGCAGCTCCTGGCTGATCGTCTGCAGCGCCACGTTGAGGACGGTGGCGTCCATAGCCACCGTGAACATGGCCGCCACGTAGACGATACAGACGGCCGTCTTCGGATTCAACCCTTTCGTCATCGCTGCGTTCCATGAACAAGATCCGATGCAGACTCGCATAAGCTGCGGGGCCGCAAATCGGTCCAATGCAGGTTGATATAGTCTAAGCACCCTTGTCGCGTAACCGGGCCCAGAACCGTACTCCATCCATCCGGCACCGCACCAAAGGCCGGCCAGAGCGAATACTGCCCCTCCTCATTGATCAGCACCAGAAAAGCTCCGTCCGCTTGCTCAAAAGGATTACTCATGGATTAGCTCCCTCCCATCTTGTCTCATGGCCGCGCCGTTCGCGGATTTCAGCTTGGCCAAAAGAGCCGCGCCGATCTCGGCAAGCGGTCCCGGCTGACACAGGTCCTTATGCCGGCAGGCGATATCATGCCGCTCGATCCGTCCGCCGATATAGGGAATCCACATCTCCGGTTCAATCGGATCGAACCAATCCGGTATGATCGTCGAGCGGAAGAACAGAAGATCCCCCTCGAATCGCCGCGGAGTATAGGCTCCCAGAAGACGGACCGAGTTTTCATACGTTTTTTTCAAATTCAGAATGGCGGCTTCGTCAAGCGTAGCCAAAGCGCTGCTGTCGCTGCGAAGAATCTCGATCGCGTTCGCGACCGTAAGCGGAACGCCGCCAATGCTGTCCTTGTCGTAGCCGCCCAAGGCAAGCAGCGCGGTCAACGCCTCCTCTTCATCCGGTTCTCCCCGAATCGGGAGATAATGGCTCGGATAAGCGTCAAGCATAGCCAAAAACGAGACTTCTTCCCCTGCTTCCTGGAGCTGCACCGCCATCGCATGCGCGACATTTCCCCCAAACGACCAGCCCAGAAGGCGATAAGGACCATGGGGCTGAATCGAGCGAACGGCTTCGATATAATCAGCCGTCATCTCCTCCAGCGTCTTCGGCAGCTCTTCCGCTTGCGCGATGCCGCGGGCCTGCAGTCCGTAGATCGGATAATCCATGCCGAGATGCTTCATCAGTCCGGCGTAGCACCAGCTCAGCCCGCCCGCAGGATGCACGCAGAAGAGCGGAAGTTGCCCGCCATGGGTCCGGAGCGGCAGCAGCACCTGCAGGGCGCTGGCTCCCCCGTCCATATCAAGCCGCTCCGCAAGCCCGGCCACCGTCGGGGCTTCGAAGAGGCTGCCTATGCCCGCCTCCCGTCCCAGCGCTTCGCGGATGCGGGTGATAAGGCGCACCGCCAGCAGCGAATGGCCGCCCAGCTCGAAGAAACTGTCGTCGATCCCAACGCGCCGCACCCCGAGCACTTCGGCGAACAGATCGCACAGCACCTCCTCCTGCGGCGTTCTCGGATTGCGGCCGTCCAGATCCAGAGAGAGCTCTGGCGCCGGCAGCGCCTGCCGATCCAGCTTGCCGTTCGGAGTGAGCGGCAGCGAGTCGATGGCGATAATCGCGGACGGAACCATGTAATCGGGCAGTATGGAAGCTGCATAGCGGCGCAATTCGGACGGCTCCAGGGTTGCGCCCGCGGCGAACACCACATAAGCGGCCAGCCGCTTGTCTCCCGGCCGATCCTCGCGCACCACGACGGCCGCCTGGGCGACCTCGGGATGACGGGCAAGCACGGCTTGGATCTCCCCCGGTTCGATGCGGAAGCCCCGAATCTTCACCTGATGATCGGCGCGGCCCAGATAATCCAGCGTGCCGTCGGCGAGCCATTTCGCCACATCCCCGGTGCGGTACATTCGGCTGCCCGGCGGGCCGAACGGATCGGCGACGAACCGTTCTGCCGTCAAGCCCGGCCGGCCCCAGTAGCCGCGGGCCAGCCCGGCGCCGGCCACATACATCTCCCCCGCCGTTCCGGGCGGAGCCGGCTGCAGCGCCTTGTCGAGCACATACACTCGCAGATCCGGTATCGGCCCGCCGATGAAGCTGTTGGCTCCCGAGGCGGCACTATCCCGATCCAGCTCCTTGTAGCTGACATGCACGGTCGTCTCCGTAATGCCGTACATGTTAATCAATCTCGGAGCATGATCCGGATGGCGGCGATACCAGTCCTCCAGCCGGGCCGGCTCCAAAGCTTCGCCTCCGAAAATGACATACCGCAGCCCAAGCGCCTGTCCCAGATCGGGTTGTTCCCGATCGGCCTGCATCAATTGATAGAAGGCAGACGGTGTCTGATTCAGGACGGTCACGCCCTCTTGGGCAAGCAAGCGCAGAAATTCGCGCGGCGATCGGCTTACCGCATGAGGCACCACGACGAGACGCCCTCCATGCAGAAGCGCGCCCCAGATCTCCCACACCGAAAAATCGAACGCGTACGAATGAAACAGGGTCCATACGTCCTCCGCTCCGAAGCGGAACCAGTGCATGGTGGACGCGAACAAGCGCACGACATTTTGGTGCGGGATAACGACCCCTTTGGGCTTGCCCGTAGAGCCTGACGTATAGATGATATAAGCCGGACTGAGCGGAGACAGCGGCCTGCGGCGTTCCCGATCGCTTGGATTGGCAGAGGATTGCTGCCGCAGCCGCTCCCGGACAGCGGTCTCATCCAGCACGATCCGCGGGAGGCCTCCAGTGTCTGGCAGACCGGATGACACTTCAGCGATCGTCACCATACAGACAGGAGCTCCGTCCTCCAGCATATATGCGATCCGCTCGGCGGGATAATCCGGATCGAGCGGAAGGTAGGCGGCGCCTGCCTTCAGCACGGCCAATATGCCGACTACCATCTCGAGAGACCGGGGCAAGGCCAACGCCACGAGCTGTTCGGGACCTACCCCCTCTGCCATGAGCAGATGCGCGAGCCGGTTCGCCTGCCGGTTCAATTCCTCATAGCTCAATGCGCGGCCGTCATGAACGACAGCTGCCGCCCCGGGCGAACGGCCGGCCTGCGCCTCGAACAGCTCCGGAATGGCGGCCGGGGGCGGCGCGGCGGCTTCCGAAGCGCTCCATTCTGTAAGAATGCGGCGCCGCTCTTCCGGCGTCAAAATATCAAGCTGGCCCATCGGCTTGTCCGGCGCGGCGGCTGCCGACTCCAGCACGCGCACATAGCGGGCGGCCAGCGCTTCGGCTGTGCCGCGCTTGAACAAATCCGCGCTGTATTCGACGATTCCGTCCAAGCCGTCCGGCCCGCCCTTCGCATCGCGCCGTTCCTGCAGCTCCACGGTCAGGTCGAACTTCGCCGTCCCCGCGCTTTCTAATTGCAGGCGGGCATCCACACCCGGCAGATCGAGCTCGGGAGCCGGCGTATTTTGCAGCACGAGCATAATCTGAAAGAGCGGATGCCGGGAACGGGAGCGAACCGGGTTCACCGCTTCCACCAGACGCTCGAACGGCACATCCTGATGCGCATACGCGTCCAGATTCACCTGGCGCACCCGGGCAAGCAATTCGCGGAAGCCGGGGTCCCCTGACGTATCGGTTCGAAGCACCAGCGTGTTGATGAACAAGCCGACAAGACCGTCAAGCGCATCGTCGTTCCGCCCGGTTACCGGGCTGCCGATCGGAATATCCGTCCCCGCCCCCAGCCGCGTCAGGAGAATGGCCAGCGCGGCCTGCAGCACCATGAACAGGCTTGCCTTCCCGGCGCGGGCGAGATCCAAGAGCCTGCCGTGAAGCTCCTTATGAATATGGAAATGGACGGTGCCGCCTTGATGGCTTGCCGCTGCCGGACGCGGATAATCGGCCGGCAGCTCAAGCTGCTCCGGCAAGCCTGCAAGCGTCCGCGTCCAGAACTCAAGCTGGCGGGTCATCAGGCTGCCGGGATCGCCGCCGCTTCCCAGCAAGCGCTCCTGCCAGATAGCGTAGTCCGCATATTGAACCGGCAACGGCGGCCATGCGGGATGCTCGCCCCGGCAGCGAGCCGCATAGGCGGCGGACAGATCGCGCGTTAACGGAGACAGCGACCATCCGTCCCCGGCGATATGATGCAGGAGCAACAGCAGCACATATTCATTCGGACCAAGCTCGAACAATTCCGCCCGAAGCGAGGGCTCGTCCGACAGCCGGAAGCGGTAGCGAACGGCTTCCTGGAGCCGTTCAGGCAGCTCCGCTTCGCTGGTCCTGGTCCAGATTAGCCCAGGGCGCGCCTCGCCGGCGTCCAGAATCAACTGGCGCGAGGCGCCGGACGCCTCATCAGGGAACACGGTGCGCAGCGTCTCATGCCGTGCCGCCACATCGCCGAGCGCGGCCTCCAACGCCCGGATATTCAGTTCGCCGGACAAGCGGGCGGCCAGCGGGATATTATAAGTCGGGGCTGGTCCTTCCAGGCGATACAGGAACCACAATCGCCGTTGGGCGAAGGACAACGGGATATCCTCCGTTCTCCGGTCCGGCTGGATAGCCGGTCTGGCTTCCCGCGAATCATCCAGCCGCCGGACAAGCCCCGCCACCGTAGGCTCTTCGAAGAGGCTGCCAATGCTCAATTCAGCGCCCAACGACTCGCGTATGCGGAGGATGACTCGTCCGGCAAGCAGGGAATGGCCGCCCAGCGCGAAAAAGTCATCATCGATGCCGACGCGGGGCACTCCGAGCGCTTCGGCGAACAGGGCGCAGAGCATCTCCTCCTGCGGGGTGCGCGGCCCGCGCCCTGCAGCCGTGCATCCCGCATCGGGCACAGGCAGCGCCTTGCGGTCGAGCTTCTTGTTCGGCGTCAAAGGCATGGCATCCAGCGTGACGATGGCCGCAGGGACCATATAGTCAGGCAGCTGGCTGGCAACATAGCTGCGGAGCTCGACTGGATCGATGCCGGAAGACGAAGCCGGAACGACATAAGCGACCAGGCGCCGCTCCCCCGGACGATCCTCCCGGACGATCGCCGCAGCTTGCGCGACGCCGGCATGCCGGGCGAGCAGATCCTCGATCTCGCCCGTCTCGATTCGGAAGCCGCGCAGCTTAATCTGGTGATCGGCA
Source organism: Paenibacillus dendritiformis (assembly GCF_021654795.1). Taxonomy (NCBI): domain Bacteria; kingdom Bacillati; phylum Bacillota; class Bacilli; order Caryophanales; family Paenibacillaceae; genus Paenibacillus; species Paenibacillus dendritiformis. The sequence continues at coordinate 877,678 of NZ_AP025344.1, read as the reverse complement.
CGCCCCAAATAATCGATGGTGCCGTCAGCCAGCCATCTCGCGAGATCGCCCGTGCGATACATCCGGGTGCCCGGAGGCCCGAACGGATCCGCCACGAACCGCTCCGCCGTCAGATCCGGCCGCCCCAGATAACCGCGCGCCAGCCCGGCGCCCGCAATGTAGAGCTCCCCTGCCGCCCCGGGAGGAACCGGCTGCAGCGACGAATCGAGCACGTAGAGCCTCGTATTCCAGATCGGTCCCCCGATAGAAGGCTTCCCCGTGCGCTCCGGTCCGAGCAAGGCAGCGGTGGAATAAATGGTCGTCTCCGTCGGGCCGTATTGGTTGTTCACCTCGCAATCCAGTTCCTGCAGAGCGAGCTTGAGCCCGATCGGCAAGGCCTCGCCTCCGGTGATCGCCGTCAGCCCGCCGAAGCTGCCGGAATGGCAGGCGGCGAGCGCCTGCCAGAGCGTCGGGGTCGCCTGCATCATCGTCGCCCCGGTGTCTTTGATTTTCCGGGCCAATGCTTGCGGATCCAGGATCGTCTCCTTCGGAGCGATATCGATGCTGGCTCCCGTCGTGAGCGGCAGCAGCACCTCCATGACCGAAATGTCGAAGGAAATTGTCGTCACGGACAGCAGCCGATCCCGGCCATCCGGCGCGAACCGCTCCCGCATGCACAGCAGCAGGTTCGCCAGCCCTCCAAAGGTGAGCAAGACCCCCTTCGGCCTGCCCGTCGATCCGGAGGTGTAAATGACATAAGACGGGTGAAGCGGCGACAAAGGGCATAACCGGTCGGCATCGGTCGGATTGCCTTCGGATTGCTGCTCCAGGCGTTCCATGGCCGCAGGTTCATCAAACAGGAGCTTCGGAATCGAGCCGGAGCCGGGCAGCCTGGAGGCCGCCTTCCGGACCGTGATCAGGCACATCGGAGCGGCATCATTCAGCATATAGGCAATCCGGGCTGACGGATAATCGGGATCGAGCGGCAAATAAGCCGCTCCCGCCTTGTGCACCGCCAGGATGGCGACCACCATCTCCAGCGATCGCGGGAGCGCGAGGGCGACGATCCGATCCGGGCCGGCGCCATGCGCAATCAGCCAATGCGCCAGCCGGTTGGCGCGCGCGTTCAAATCCGCATAACGGAGCGCTGTGTCTTCGAACACCGCCGCCACGGCATCGGGCGTGCTCGCCGCCTGCTCCTCGAACAACGCCGGCACGCTCCACTGCGCCAGTGCATGAGCGGTGTCATTCCATCGCTCCAACACCTGCAGGCGTTCTTCAGGCAGCAGCAATTCCAGGCGGCCGATCGGTTGGCCGGGCTCGGACGCGGCCAGCTTGTCCAGCGCATGCAGGAAGCGGCGCCGATGCGCGCTCAGCTCGCCGGCATCGTATACCGCAGGGTTGGCATCGAAATCGATTCGCGGCCCGCTGCCGCCGGAGCCGGCGTAAACATGAATCGTCAGATCATCGACAGGCCCGGCGGCCAGATTGTGTACCTTGCCGCGGCATCCGGCAAAATTCAGCTCCTCGATAAACGGCATAATATTGATGAGGGGTCCGAACAGCCGTCTGTTGTCCCCCACTAATTTCAGGTCGCGCCGGAGATCCTGATGCCGGTAATTCTGATGCCTTCGGATCTCGCGCATTTTTTCGGAGATCTGCCGCACCAGTTCGTTCACGCTCATATCCGGCCGAACGGCGGCGCGCAGCGGCAGCAGATTCATCACCATGCCGGGAACGCGCAGCGCCGCGGAACCGAGGCGGCACATCATCGGCACGCCGAGAATGATGTCATCCGTTCCGGTGAGCCGATGCATGTAGACTGCGGCGGCGGCCATCACGGCATCAGGCCAGCATGCTCCCATGCCGTTCGCGGCGGCCTGCCAACCGTCCATGACGCTTGGAGACAGCTCCGCGGACTGGCGCAGGAAGCTTCGCGACGTGCGCCGGGCCCGGTCGCCCAGACTGGCCGCTTCCGGATGATCGGCGAAGCGGGCCAGCCAAAATTGCCGATCCCGCTCCAGCCGATCCGATGCGCGGTAAGCCGCGTCTTCCTCCAGGACCGATCGCCACGAACCGAATGCCCCCTCGCCGATCGGCATCTCCTGAGCGAGCGCCGTATAAATTTGCGCCGTCCTTCGCGTCAGCAGAGAATAGCCGTAACCATCGATAACAATATGATGAATGCGTTGGTACCAATAGAATCGGTCGGGCGCGAGCTTCAATAGCGCTTCGGTAAACAGCGGCCCGCGGCCCAGATCGACAGGCTGAGCCAGATCCCGCTTCATCCATGCTTCCGCCGCTGCATGCGGATCCTTCTCGCCGCTGACATCGACCCTATGCATCGTCCAATCGGAGGACGGAACGATCGTCTGCCAAGGACCGTCCCGATCCTCGCCGAAGCGCGCGTGCAGCGCTTCCGCCTCCATCACGGCCTGGCGCACCGCGGTCTCGAAGCGCTCCGGGTCGACCGGTCCGCGGATATCGATGTATTCCCCGGCATTGAATATCGGGTTGTCCGGATCAAGCTGCTGCGCGAACCAAATGCCCGACTGCGCTCCCGACAAAAGCCAGCGGTCCTGATCACGATTATTCATGAGCATCGCCTCCTTTTATACGGTAAAATAATCGCTGTTCGGCAAAGAGCGGCTCATCCTGGAAGAGAGCAGCTGCCACCAGTCGGCCAATGTGGGCCGTTCGGCCAGCTCCGCGAAGCTTACTTCGGCTCCGCCGCGGCGCCACCGTTCGATCAGGCTCATAATCCGGATCGAATCCAGTCCCCAGATATGAATCAGGTTGTCATCATCCGCAATTCGGGATGGATGCTCCTGCAGTAATCCGGCCACTTCAACGCGCACCGCTTGCCTCGTCAGAGGATGGCCCCCTTCTTCATGTGGCGCCTGAACGCTTGGGTCAGCCGCCGGTCCGGATTCCGGTTCAGCCCTCGAATCCCCCAGCCCGGCCAATTCCTCAATGAGACGCCGGGTCGTTATGGCGACCGCGCAGCGATCCGCCGCGTAAGCGAGAGCCATCCGGTGCTTGTCCGCCGAGAAATCCGCGACGGCGTCCGCGACGAAGAAAGACTGCACATCCTGCATGAAGGCTTCGCATGCGGTCATGAGGCACCCGATATGCGCATAAATGCCGCACACGATCAGTTGATCCCGGCCGCGCTGGCGCAGGATATCGAGCAGCTCGGTCTTTTGAAACGCGCTGTACCGCCATTTTGTCACCACGATATCATGCTCGCCGGGAGCCAGCGCTTCCACGATTTTTTTCTGATAAGGCCCGTCGTCCATGCCCGGTCCCCAGAAATCGCTCAGCAATCCGCGCCGTTCAGGGCTCTGTCCGCCGGGTTGCGCCGAGTACACGACCGGGATGCCGAGTGCGGCGCATTGCGCGCGAAGCTTCCGGATGTTCGCCAACAATTCCGGAACAGGCGATTCCTCCGCGTTGAAAGCGTCAACGAAGTATTGCTGCATATCATGAATCAAAAGAACGGCCCGCTTCGGATCGGGCCTCCAGGCCGCCCTGTTCGCCGGCAGGTCCGGCTCTCCAGGCATCGGATAAGACAATATAGAAGGAAGAGCCATAACAATCTCCTCTTTTCATCATTATTTGGACAGATCGGCCGGCGCGTTCTGTTTATTGGCAATGAACTCGCGCAGCGCCTTTTTGCTTACCTTGCCAACCCCCGTCTTCGGGAACGCATCCGTGAACTCCACCCGATCGGGAATTTTGTAAGCCGCCAGCCCCCGCTTGCGGAGGAAGGCTTTCAGTTCAGAAGCCGTCAGCGTCGAGGACGGATAAGGAATCACGAAGGCGCAGGTGCGCTCCCCGAGGAACTCATCCGGCATCGCCACCACCGCCGCATCGTGCACGCCGGGATGGGCCAGCAGGTGATTCTCTACCTCTTCGGCCGCCACCTTGTCTCCGCCCCGGTTAATTTGGTCCTTGGCGCGGCCTTCAATGACCAGATAACCGGAAGGGGTCAATCGGGCCAGGTCGCCCGTACGGTAAAATCCATCGGTCGTGAACGCCCTCGCGTTATGCTTCTCGGCCTTGTAATAGCCGCGGATGGTATAAGGTCCGCGCGTCAGCAGATGACCCGTGCCGCCCGGACCGACTGCGCGGTCATCGTCATCGACCAGCCGGATCTCATCATATGGCGACATCGGCCGGCCCTGCGTGTTCACGACAATGTCTTCCGGATCATTCAGCCTCGTGTAATTGACCAGTCCTTCCGCCATTCCATAGACCTGCTGCAGCGTGCAGCCCATCGCGTCGCGTACCCGTTTGGCGGCCTCCGCGCTGAATTTGGCTCCGCCGACCTGCAGCACCTGAAGAGAAGACAGGTCATCACGGCGGGATCCCGCCGCATCGAGCCAGATCAAGGCCAGCGGCGGCACGACGGCCGTGATCGTAACGCCTTCCTTCTCGATAAGAGGGAAGGCGATGTCGGGACTCGCCCCAGGGGCCAGAACGACCTTGCCGCCGGCGTAGAGCGTTCCCAGCGTTCCCGGCGAGCTGAGCGGGTAATTGTGGGCGACGGGAAGCACCGCCAAATAGGCGCTCTTCTCATCCAAAGCGCAGATCTCGGCGCTAACCCGCAGACTGTAGATGTAATCATCATGCGTGCGGGGAATCAGCTTAGGAAGCCCGGTCGTCCCGCCGGAAAGCTGGAAAAAGGCAATATCCTCGGGCCGCGGCCCCTCGATGTCGTCAGCAGGATCGGCGTACAGATCGTCCAGCGCCGCGTACTTCCCCGCATCCCCGGCCACGATTACGCGGCGCAAGCCTGGCATAACTTCCCGCACCTGGTTGGCAAGCTCCCGATAATCGAATCCCATGTCGTCGATATCAGGGATAATATAAGCCGCCGCTTCCGTGAATTCGCATAAATAAACGATCTCGCTCTTGCGGTGCGCCGGCAACGAAAAGACGGGCAGCGCGCCCAACCGGAACAGGGCAAAAATCACTTCAAAAAATTGCGGAATATTCGGCAGTTGAACGATAACCCGATCCCGCGGCCGTATCCCCAAGCCGCGGAACCCGGCAGCAAGGCGATCCGCGCTGGCGTCAAGCTCCGCATAGCTAATCCGCCGATGGCCGCTGACAAGAGCAACGCGATCCCCGTAAGCCGCGGCGCGCTGCCGCAGCATTCCGCCGAACGTCTCTCCACGCCAGCATCCCAGCTGACGGTACCGTTCGGCCCATTCTTTCGGCCATCCGGGACAACCTGGCAGCAGCATGCTCATCCCTCCTTCTCCGCCGACAGTTGTTCTTGAGCCAGACCCATGGCAAGCAGCAGCGTGCGGAATTTGGCCGATGTCTCCGCAAGCTCCGAAGCCGCGTTCGAGCCGGCGACAATTCCCGCGCCGGCGAACAGGCGCAGTGTCCGTCCTTCCGCCTCCGCGCACCGGATCGTGACGGCCCACTCCCCGTCTCCCTTCGCGTCGCACCAACCGACCGCACCCGTATAGTACGCCCGATCGAAGGGCTCGATCTCCTCGATCGCGGCACGGGCCAGATCCGTGGGCGTTCCGCAAATGGCAGGCGTCGGATGAAGCGCCATCGCCAACTCCAGCGAGGAGACCGCCGGATCGGCAAGCTCCCCGGTTATGTTCGTCGAGAGATGCCACATCGTCTTCGTCCGTATAAGCGACGGTCCGGCGGGAACATGCAATGCCCGGCAGTAGGGGCGCAAGGCGGCGACGACCGCATCAATCACGACTTCATGCTCGTGCCTGTCCTTGCCGGAGGCCAGCAGGGCGGCCGCTCTGCGCTTGTCCTCGGTCGGATCATCGCTGCGGGCCGCGGAGCCTGCCAACGGATTGGCCATTACCCGCCCCCCTGTCTTCGTGACGAGCAGCTCCGGGCTGGCCCCGATCAGCGTGCGGGGACCCGTGCGACCCGTGCGCGCATCCGCCGCTCCGTCATCTTCCGCCGCCAGATTAACCGCAAACGTATATCCATGTGGATTATGACAAGCCAAATTCCGCAAAAGTTGGTGGACATCAATTGCCTCCGGCGCCGTCATGCGCAGCGTTCTCGACAGCACCACCTTCTGAAGCGCGCCTTCGCCAAGGCGGGCCAAGGCTTCGTTCACGCCATCCATAAATCTTTCCGGCTCCGGAATCGCCTTGGTCTCCCATGCGGATGCCACGGGCCGTTCCCGCGGCATGCCGGCATCGAAGCGCAAAGGGCCTCCCCATTGCACATCGTTCGGCACGATAAGCTGCGCGGGCTTCGCAGAAGCGAATGGAATCGCGCCGGCGACAATCGGCATCGCATGGCCCGCCTGTCCCGCCACGGCCAGAAGCGCCGCCGCGCGCTCGGGCAGGCGATGGCAGCCGTCCAGCCCCTCCTGAACGGGCACCCGCGCCCACTCTCCCCGCGCGAGCAAGGTCCGTTCCGGCGAAGAAAAAAAGAAGGACGTTCCCGTCCGGTATTGTTCCAGCAGCTCCGCGGCAGACGCCGCCAGAGCCGCATCGTCATATTTCAGCATTTCAACCGTCCCCCTTCCATCTATCTCAGCACCCCAAGGTCGCACCGCCGTCGACGCACAATTCATGCATCGTAATATGCCGCGCCCGGTCGGATACGAGGAAGATTACCGCATCGGCAATGTCGGAGGGCATGGCCAGCTTGCGAAGCGGGATTCCCAAGCGGAACGCCTCCGGCGAGCCGGCAATGACTGCCGCCGCGCCGTCCTCGCCGCTCCATAGCGCCCGCTGCATAGCCGTGTCCGTGGAACCCGGCGCTATGATGTTGCAGCGGATATGGTTCCGGGCGTACTCCAGCCCGAGACATTTGGTGAACATGGCTGCGGCCGCCTTCGAAGCCGCATAGGCTGACATATGCATCCGCGGCACCCCGGCCGCATTCGAACCCACGGTCACGATGGAACCGGAACCGCGGATCGCCATCCGTCTGACGGCAGCCCGGGACACATAAAATACGCCGTTGACGTTGACCCTGAAGGTCTCCTCCCAGTCCTCATCGCTAAGCGACTCGATGGGTCCTGCCCGCAGCAGACCCGCCACATTGACGACGATCTCAATCGGACCGAGCTCCTGTTCGATTCGCTCCACCGCTTTTTCCACGGCCGTCCGGTCACCGACGTCTGCCGGGTATGCCGCGGCACGGAGATCCCCGGAGCCGCTCAGCTCGGCGGCAAGCTTCTCGACGCCCGCGGCATTCCGATCTACGGCGGCGACGATCGCCCCGAGTCCGGCAAGCGCCCGCGCCACCGCTTCCCCGATGCCTTGGGCAGCGCCGGTAACCAATGCGACTTTTCCCTTGATTCCCGCATACTCCATCTTAGTCAACCCCTCATTGTTGCTCCGGATGCAAGGCGAACCGCAATGCCCGGCTGATCAGAATCGGCAGCACCGAGACATGCCCTTCATCTTCAAATTCCTTATATACGGCGCTCACTCCCACATCGGAGAGAGAAGACAGTCGTTCTGCAAGCTCCCTGGCGCTGTCGCAATTGCGGGCGACATGGCTCTTCTCCTGTTCCCCGACTCCGAGCAGCAGCCGGACGTTGACGGGCTCCTCCCGCACGCGGGCCGTGAATATCCGCTCCTGTTGAAGCAAATATTCCTTGCTCCAATGGATGGACGGACTGCCAGCAATATAGTGCCGGAACGCGTCCGGCTTCGTAAACAGCGCATACAGCACGAACAGACCGCCGAGAGAGTGCCCGAAAATCGTCTGCCGGTTCCGGTCAATCCGGAACTCGCTAGCGATCCGGGGCTTCAGCTCTTCTTCGATAAATTGAAGGAACGCCGCTGCCCCGCCTTGTTCAGGCAGCTCTGCTCCATCGGATCTGCGTCTGTACTCCGTATTGGGAACCGGCGTGTAATCGTAAAACCGATTCGGCGCATAAGAAGCCTCCGTCTCATAGCCAATTCCTACAATGATCGCCGGAGTAACTCCCGTCTTGTCAGGACGGCGGCTCTGCAGGCGCACCGCCTCGGCCATCGTTCCGAATACCGAGTTGCCGTCCAGCAAATAGATAACCGGGTAGCCCGAAGGAGGGGGTTCCCCCTCCGGCTGTGCCACGATAATCCGGTAGGTGCGGTTCTCGGCCCGCGAACGCAGCGTCCATTGCTCCGCGCGGGGAATGCCGACCTGGCGGCGCGCAAGATGATCAACCGTAATCATGTTCCGTGTCATGTCCTCCCCCCCGCTCATTGCGTCAGCAGCCGAACCGTGTCGTCAACGATTTTCTCGTAAGCGATAAGCCCGCTGCCAAGCCAGTATTTATTGCTGACTTCGTACACATGGCCCTGCTTGACGGCAGGAATGCTCTTCCAGATCGGGCTTTCCATCATTTCCGCCATGCGTTCCGTCCCTTGGTTATAGGCATTGATGACAAAAATATAGTCCGCGTCCAATTCCGGAAGAATCTCCATGGAAATGTTGGCGCTATTCTCATTCCCCACGAGATCGGATATGCCAAGCCCCAGATCGCGGTGCACGACATAACCGCACAAGTATTGCCCGCCCATCAGGCTGACGCCTTTGTGGGCAAAGCGGACAATCGCCACCTTTTTGTCTCCGACCGCTTCCTTCAGCTTTTCCCGAGCTTCCTTCACTTTTTGCTGATAAGCCCCCAGCGCCTTATTGACTTCCTCGGTTTTGCCGAGCAGCTCTCCTATGACAGCGAGGGATTTCTCAATATTTCCGGAAGCATTTTTGAATACATAGGTTGGCGCAATCTTGGAGTAGGCTTCATAGTTCCCGTTCTGGGCATAGGTTTCCGTATGCAAAATAATCAGCTCGGGATTGTAAGCCATTAACGTCTCCGGCGATGGCAGCCCTGCCGAGAAATCAAGCTTCGGCACGTCCTTCAATTCCTCTTGCAGGTAATCGTGTCCCATGCTGCCGTTGGACCATTGCGCTACCGGCTTGACGCCCAGCTTAAGCAGGGAGTCTTCCATATTGGGAGCAAAAATGTTCTTGGGCTCGGCGGGAATGTTGATCTCATGGCCAAGCTCGTCCGTTACCGTCCGCTCTCCGCCAGAAGGCTTCGCGCCGCTGTCCCCTGCTGCCGCAGACACTTCCGTGACGGTTGTGGAACTTGGCTGGCCGGTCGGCGCGGCTTTGCTCTCCGACGCAGAGCAGGCCGTCAGCACGCTTCCCAGAAGCAAGCAGCACAGCAATCCCGACATGCGGGCCATGAAACGGGACTTGGCATGAACTAAAGATGTTGACACGGTATATCTCCCCCTAAGTGATAATGATTCTCATTCGACCTGAGTATAGATCAGGTGGCGAAGGATTCACCATAGCCGTTATCCAGAAAACCATTTGGACAATTTCCGGTAAACAGCAGCAAGGCTTCATCAAGCATCCGCGTGATGGCGACGGCCGAATATTCGCACCACGGGTCGGAGGCAATGGGATAGACATACCGGTTCTTTACCGCTGACAGCTTCCGCCATTCGGCTGAATGCTGGAGTGCCAGCCAAAAAGCGCGGGAGGCCGCTTCGGGACATATCAGGACCAGAATCCGGTCGGGGGCAAGCTCCGCCAATTGCTCCAACGTCAACGGCGGACCGCTGGACGCGCCGCGCCGGCACGCGGATTCCAGCTTGAGGTCGTGATAGAGCACCTCCTCCAGTCCGCGGTTCCCGTAGATATGGATGAGGTGCCCATAGATGCGCAGCGCGAGTATCCGGTCCTGTCCCAACACTTCGCCTATTTGTGTCCGGGCGGACTGAACCCTCTGCTCGTAGCGGCCTATCCATTGCGCCGCCTTGTCTTCTCTATTTAAAAAACAGCCAATCTTCTGCAGTTGGTCCCGCCAACCGTCTTGTGCCGGCACCATGAGAGAGGGAGCAATCTCCTTCACTTTCATCTTCTCGAGGGAAGTGAGATGATCGGTTGCAATGATCGCATCGGGACGAGCCTGCACGAGCTTGTTCAGGTTCCCTTCGAACGGACGATGGGCATACGGAGCGGTAAGATGAAGATGGAATCGGATTTTCGTTCGCAAGGCGTGGTAATAATAGGGCGTCCACTTCGGATCAAGCGGCGCCGCCACCGGCATGACATCCAGCGCAAGCAATTGACCGATCAACGAAGAGGAGCAGGCGGCGATATGCCGCCTCGCATTCTTCGCGAAGTCGGACGGAGACACGCCGACTTCTTTCTTGAATTTTCGGCTAAAGTAGAATTCGTCCTTATACCCTACCTTCACAGCGATATCCCGCAGACGCTCTCCGGATTCCGTCAAATATCGCTTCGCGCGGTTCATGCGCACGGCCGTTAAGTAATCCATCGCGCTTAGGCCATAGGTTTTCTTGAAGAGATCGACAAAATATTTGGGGCTGATATTGGCCATCCGCGCCAGTTGACCGATCGACAGAGATTCGTCGTAATGCTGATCCATAAATTCTTTGATCTCATTCAAATTGGTTTTTCGGCTTCGGTCGGGCGTCCGGAAGCTTCTGTCTGCCGGCAGCTCTTTTTTTGCAACCACGGGGAACCTCCTTTTGGCGATATTTAATGAGCATGAAGCATGGGATGATGAAATGGACATCCGGCATTATATTGATAATGATTATCATTATCGATAACTAAATTACCATAAGCATCCACCCCAGTCAATCAATTTATGGAAGGATCGTGGCCATGAAAATCGAATGAGTTCGAAAGAAAAGGAGTCGGCCAAAAGCCATTTTCAATTCATGGCGGACATGATTGTATCTTCAAGGGCCGGATGCTATCCTATCTCCATATCCACTTGATGGCAACAAATGGATTGCATACCCGTTGCGAGGTGAAGACATGAAAAATATCATTTTGGAAGAGTTCTCGCCCGTCTGCCCCATTCAAGCGTTTGTGGAGGAATATGAGGACTGCGTTTATTTTTATTTATGGAACTACCCGGGCGAGGAATATGCGAGCGTTCGCGCCTGCTGGGTCAGGAACTACGGGCCGGCGCCGGAGTCCCTCGACGTGGAAGCGATGGGCCATGGCCGGGCTCCGATGCTGCCGAGAGACTGCTGCGCCCATCCCGATGGAGCCAACCGGCTTGATCCCGAACAGCTCGCTGTCGTCTGGTTCGAGGAAGGCGATGCCGCCGCCCTGCTCTATCGGGACGAGATTGTGAGCGTCATCCCGGGATGGACCGGTTCGTCCGCAGACGAACACAGTTATCCCGGCTATGCGAGGGACTGCATCGGGGAGTCGAACCTGTGCTTCCCGCTGGGGACGCCGGATTCGAACGCGTTGTTCCGGCGCATCGAGCTCGCCAAGCAGTTCTGGCAGAGCTGGGACGAGCAGACATGGACAGGCTTGCAGCAGCAGTATCTGGAGGCTATCGAATCCGGACTCGGTCCCGTCACGAAATACTATGCCATCGACGGCGGCAGCTGGCCCCCGCGAGCTATGGTTACCGTCGAGCGGGGGAACGTCACCTATGTCATGACATTGGGGACATCGATTCTGCCGCAGCCGAAGGTGGAGCAATATACGGAGACACCAGAGCTGCTGCGGAGGTTCGAGTTCGCCTTCGCCTGCGACTCGCGCTGGCTGGCCGAGCATGGGAAGCCGATGCTGCAGTACATTAGCGGGCAGGCCAATCTGCCCTGGACCTATCTTACGTTCGTCGCCAATGGACACACAATTCCATGCGGCGAGATCGGCCTCAGTCACGAACGCTTCACTGCGGTTGCGCTTGCGCAGCCGCCGCATGCGCCGGCTGTAGCCCTTCCGCAGATCGGCGGCGATCCGGTCAATCTGCTCTGGATGATTCCGATTACGGAGGAAGAGCGGCACTATGCCGAGGAGCAGGGTACGGAGCGCTTATTCGAGCGCGCGTCCGCCCCGGAGGAATGGATATTCAACGGGGAAGCCAAATTCTCGTTATAATCGAAAAAGCCCCATCGAACGCAAGTTGCCTGTGCTCGATGGGGCGTTGCCTGTCATGCCGGAAGCATCAAACGGCGCACGCCTGTTGCCGCCGCTCACGGGCGCAGGCGTCAGGCGGACGTCTCCTGCCGCGCCGGCGTTCGCGGCGCCCCCGTCAGGCCAGCTCTTCCTGAGCGACCTCCGTCTCCTGTCCCGAGGTATTCACGACGGTGATGCCCAGCGCATCGAATCCGTTGCGCTTCGCTTCCTCGAAGCTGCAGCGTTCCCCGCTAATCAGCTCCAACCGCCCCTCCTTATCCACATCTTCCGCAAATTCCTCGTCCCAATCGACATTATAAAAAACGGTGATGCGAATCTCGAACGTATCCTCCCCATCGGGATCGATATAGGGAAGGAGCTGCGTCCGGCCGTTCCGCTGCCCGGCGGAATACGTGTCGCACAGCATCGCGTCATATCCGTGCTTGCAGCCGTCGAACAGAACGTACCGTTGACCGGTAACGACATCCTCGGCGACGATCAGCTGAGGCGCGAACTCGGTTGCCGTAATCAACTCGTCCATCAATTCCCCATAGTAAAATAAATAAAATTGGGTATGGCCCTCCGGAGTCTGGAGCTTGCCCGTCCATTTCTCCTCTCTCCAAGCTTCCGGATTCACTGGCACGGTAATTCCTTCGAGATAGGCCGGTCCCGGTCTGTATTGATGCTGAACCGTCATGGGTGCACATCCTTTCCTTGTTCCATGGATATGGTGACCAGCTTGGCTTCCGCATCCACATCCAGCTTCACGCGGATGCCCAGCTTATCCTTGAACAGCTTCGTAATATTGATATACGGATCAATGACCTCGCTTTGGCTGCCTCCAGTGTGCCGGGTCATGCCTGCGGCAATTATCTCCTTCATATACTCGCGATCGACGGGGGCTTCCGGATCGTAGGTATAGATAAGACGGCCCTTGCCGTCATGGAAGTGTAGACCTGCTTCGAATCCCGCGCATTCTCGTACTGGCGAACCTCAGTTACATACTTGTCCCGCTCCCCTCCGTAGTGAATCTTTCCGGCAAGATACGGGTTGTCATCGGAGGGCTCCGGCTCGAACTCTTTATAGGCTAGCTGGAACAAATAGTTGATGTCGCTTCTCTCCGCCCGATAATAGAGCTGCCGATCATCCCCCCGCTTATCCATGGCGGCGAAGCTGGCGATGAGCGGCCAGACATCGTATTTCCGCCCATCGGCCTCGATCGCAAGCGCGTACCGCGTCAACACAACCTCCCCCTGGAACAGGCCGAAGGTGCGTCCGATGAAATAAGCGGGAATAAGCAGCACCGCGATGATGCCCAGCACAATCCCCAGTTTGGCGCCTAGTTTCATCTCGATTCCTCCATTGCTCTCTTTTAAGTCTTTCAAACCTCCTTATGCAGCAGTCCGCGCAGCGTCTTGACCATGGCCGCTCTGTTTTTGGCCTCTTTCATATAGGCAGGCAGCGTATGGGAAGCCGTCCTCTTCATGCCGGCGCCCGGCTTCTCCCGCAGGTCGGCCGATAGGTAGTCGATTAGATAGCGGAGGTGGTCCCGGTTCAGCGCCCATACCGGTATGCTTGAGGCTCCTTCTCATGGTAGAAGCATGCCGTACACTTTGCCTCTCTCCGCTGCTCTCCCTGGCAGATGAAAGCGAGCCCGCCGCATTGCGGACATTTCACCGCCACTTGCTCACCGCGATAGAGCACGGCGCCGAAGGCATATTTGTATCCCGGTTCATCCCGGAAACGTTCCATTGCCGGCCTTCCTCCTTCCGCTCTGTTGCCGACCGTATATACTGAAAAAGTATATGACACCCGCCATCCGCAGCACAATAGACCTGCCGTACCAGAATAACAGCCGGCTTTTTTCCGATGGAAAGCGGTCTTTTTGCGAAATGGTTGCAATAGGCGGCAAATTGCTGTACAAAATTTATCCTCCGCTTGATATCTGTTTAGCGATGTTTGTTTAGAAGTGATAAATCGATGGTGAAGGAATCTTGAATCCCATTACATCGCCCCAATGCCTAATATGTGATATTATGGAAGCAAACCAATTTTAGCTGCCAACGTATGGAATATGAGGAACACAATAGCCAAGCCGCGAAGCACGCGCTTTCCGAGTCTCCTTGATCATCAGGAGAAGCGGAGGGGGCGTGCTTTTTACATATATCCCTAATGGGATGGCAGTCAAATATGATACAATGAGGAGGAGACAAGGTGAAAACGGCAGATGTGCAGCAGTTACACAGACTTAACCCGAAAAACGATTTTCTGTTTAAGCGCCTGTTTGGCGAAAAGGAAGGCAAACGCTTGCTAATTGGCTTGCTAAATGCCATCCTCCGGCGCGAGGGCGCACAGATGATCACCGATGTGTCTATTCTAGAAGATACAAAGCTCGCCCGTGAGTTAGTGGAAGATAAGGAAGCGGTGCTGGATATTTTATGTGAAGTCGATGGCCGTGAAAAAGTAAATGTCGAAATGCAAGTGCGCCGCTTTGTCCGAATGGACTATCGAAGTTTATTCTATGTCGGCAAGCTGCTGACCGAATCGCTTCATCACGGGGATCCTTATGACCGTTTGCAGCGTTCCATAGGCGTAAATATTCTCGACCATCACTATCTTCCCCTGAAGAAGTATCATAGCACCTTTCATTTATATGAGGATGAAGAGCGCAGCTACATGCTGACCGACATATTGGAACTCCATTTTATCGAATGCCCGAAATTCCGGCGCCTGCCCTTTGATATTCGCGATCCCTTGCATCGCTGGCTGCGGTTTTTGGATCAACAGACAACAACCGAACAATTGGAGGAGTTGATGATGGTGGATGATCTGTTTAAGGAAGCCGAGGCCCGTCTCTCGTATTTGGCGAGCGACGAGGAGACAAGACGGCGTTATGCCCTGCGGGAAAAGGCGCTGCATGATCGCGCCAGCCTGCTGAAAGATGCGCGTACAGCCGGGATTGAAGAAGGGATTAACAACACAGCATTAAATATGTTGAAAGAAGGACTGGATACCGCCCTTATCTCTCGCATTACAGGGCTTGAGGCTAGCCAAATTGAACGGTTGAAGGAAAATAGGATGTGCAAGCCTGAAACGGACGAACAGGTGGAGAGCACATAAGCGTTAAGCAGGTTGCCGGCAGCCCTCATCCCGCCCGGACTGTCTCGCCAACGGCCGGATGGAGAGCGGCTGTTCGCCATGGTCGATGACAAGCAGCCTGGATTTCGATTACATTCTACGGGTCCGCCGTCCCCGCCGACATAGATTTGACGGCATCCAGTCCGGACAGGGAGAAAACGCCAGCGGGAGTCATGCTCCCCCTGCGAAGGTGGAGAAAAATATCATTTCCTATCCGTCTCTGCAGTCGCGGATGGCGTCCATCCTCAGGCTGGAGCTGTCATCCCTGCAAAATGAACCGAAGGCGGCTGGTTTGCCGCCTCCGCGCTCTTATTTTTTGTTTCTTCTGTACAGATCCATCGTCTTATAGCCCTCGGCCAGCACGGTTTTCATTTCGGCCAGCCTTTTGTCCTGCGTTTCCTTCTTCTTCGCGCTGTATACATACCGGGCCCAATCTTTCTGGTAGCCGGGAGTCAATTGATTGTACCTTTCCCCGATTTCCTCGTCGTGCTGTAAATAGGCCTTGATATCTTTCACCCGGTCGACATAATCATCCACGCATTGGCTCGGTTTCGTTGAGCTCGCCGCCTTCTTCGCCTGGGATTTCAATCCGATGACGGTAAACACGTCGTTCAGGCTCACCATGCGGGCGAACTTAATCGGGCTGCCTCCTACATATCCATCCTCATCCATTGGAACTTCGGCGAAGAAGCTGTCCCGCTCAATATATTCGGCGTACTTCGGATTATTTTTTTTCGGATAGGCGAAGAACAGATATCCGCCCTCTTCGAGCAGCTGCCGTTCAATCACCTGATTCAACTGGTTTACGAACTCCTCCAAGTGGAAGATAAACGTAAAAATGAGACTGTACTTCTCTTTGACCGCCGACGTGTCGTACTCCAGTCCGTCGAAGTCGGCGATATCGTCCGGCTTGCCCAAAATCAGCTTCGCCGGATATTTGCGGAGGTTTAATTTCTCAATAATGGTCTTCTCGGAGTTGTTCATGGCTGTATCCCCCTTTACGATGCGAAAAGCATGCCTGTCGACTATTCTATCATGGTTGACTCCGAAATCTCAAAGGAGGCAATGCCTATGTCAACGTCCACACCATGCAATCTCCACACGGAGAAATTCGCGGACATTCCCGGAAGAAAAAGAGGGGCTTATCTCCCCACTTGCGATGTTATCTATGCACGGCGACGGTTCTCGCTGCCGCCCCGCTTCCGGCTTACACGAACTGCCGGATGTCGTTGTTGCGGCCGAAGCGAAAGATTGCGATGAGCGCAAAGACCGCGGCGAAAGCAATCAGAATCGCCATATTGAGAGCCAAGCTGCCGAACGCAACGCCTTGCTGCAGTTGATTGATCATATCCAACAGCCAATGCTGCGGCATGAAGTGCGAGATTTTGCGCATCGTGTCCGGCATGATGTCCATCGGGAAGAAGCAGCCGGCGAGCAGGCATGACGGCGTAATGATCAGATTTTGCAGGGCGCCAGCGCCCGCGCTGGTCTTCGAGAACGCGACGATCAGGAGCGAGAGACTGATGGCCGTCAAGGCGAACAGGAACAGTGCCGCGATCATCGTGCCGTACGGGATGCCCGAGTCAATATGGAGAATATTCTTCATCACGATCAGCGTGACCGTAATCTGCAGCAGCATAATGACGACATTGACGGCCACGTTCGAGAGCACGTACGTCCGTGCAGAGACGGGTGCGGACAGCAGCCGCAGGAATGTGCGGTTCTCTTTCTCCTTCAGAATCATCTCCGACATGCTGACCGCGGAGTACATCATGAACGCGACGAGGAAGCCAATCGATTGATACGTCATGGACTTCAGGTTCGACGTATCCTCCAGCGTCTCGGACGTCACCTTGAACGGCTGCTGGCTGTATGCGGCATAGATGGTGTCGAACCGGGCGTCATCGCCTCCCGCACTGCGGCCGATCGCGGCCGCGTTGCCGACATGGCTGTGAAGCATCGCTTTGACGTAAGCGGTGACCTGCGTCCCTTTTACGGAGATGATGTCCAGATGTTCCGGCTGGCCGGCCCGCACGCTTGCGGCGAACCCTTCGCCGAACACGATGCCGCTGTCCAGCCTGCCTGCCGCGATATCGCGCTTCATCGCCGCTTCATCCATAGCCGTGACCTTAATCTGACTCAAGCCTTCCAGGAAGCGGATGGCATCCTGCGTAATCGCCTGATTGCCGTCCAGATTCGTCAGGCCGACGCGGAGCGTCCCGCTGCTATTGTTCGCGTACAGCATCATCGTCACCAGCACGCCCACGACGGGCAGGCCGAAGTAGACGAGCCAGTTCTTTTTGTTGCGGAATGTCTCGGTCATTGTTTTGCGGATAAGCCATAT
The DNA here is from genome assembly GCF_021654795.1 of Paenibacillus dendritiformis. Lineage (NCBI taxonomy): Bacteria > Bacillati > Bacillota > Bacilli > Caryophanales > Paenibacillaceae > Paenibacillus > Paenibacillus dendritiformis. The sequence goes on along the minus strand of NZ_AP025344.1, from coordinate 860,310 downwards.
CACTTCGCTCATATTATAACGCCTCCCGTCTTCGCATAGAGATGACCGCGATCAAGAGAAAAATAGCCGCAATGCCGGTATTCAAACCGATAGCCGGCCACCCTGCGGCCGCATTGCCGGCATAGATGATCTCCGTCAAGGCCGTATTGGCCCAACGCAGGGGCGACAGATTGGTGAGCCAGGTCATAAAGCCCTCCGTCTCGCCAATCGGAAAATACGCCCCGCCGAGAAACGAAGCCACCTGCGTAAACATCATGGCGATGCCTTGAAAGCCCTCGCCCTGAAACAGGAAGCTGACCGCGAGTCCCAAGCTGACTGCGAGCAGCACCTCGGTCAACAGCAAGAGAAAGATCATGCCGTAATGCGTCCCCCAATCGGCTTGAAAGGCGAATTTGCTGAACAAGACGACCAGCAGGACGCACAGCAGATTGATGAACGTGCTCCCGATGACTTTTCCGATGAATATCTCTCCTTTGCCGATAGGAGCCGCTATTAAGCGAATCGACGTATGGCGGATGCGCTCCCCGCGGAACAGATAACCGGATGAGAAGACCGAGTAGAGCGCGATCATCGTCGTCATCGCAATCGCGTAGTACCCGAAGGAGTCCGGACGCTTATCCGGATTCAGCGCAGTCTCGCGGATGAAATCGCCGCTCTCCCCGACCCCGCTGACGATGGACCGGGCTGCCGCCGGATCCGAATGGAAAGCCGCGGCCATCAGCGAGTAGCGGTCGGCGAACGTGCTCAGCATCCCCTGAATAAGGTTGCTCTCAATCGTATTCTTACTGCTTCCATAGAACTTGATCCCGTCGCCGTCAAGCTCCGCATAAGCGGTAAAACGGTTCGTGCGGACCTCCTCCTGTCCGTTCATGCCGGCGGCGGCCTGCACCACTTCAACGCCTTCCTGCTCAATCGCCTGCACGAACTGGCTCCAGGCTGCCGTTCCTTGCGAATCGGTCCATTCATTGCGGACGAGCAGCCGCAGACCGTCAATCTCTACGCCGTCCGTGAACGCGTTCGTGAGCGCGGCCCCAAGAATCAGCATCAATGCGATCGGCAGAGCGAGCATAAACACAAAGGTTCGGGTATTGCGGAGATTGGATTTGATTTCTTTGAGCGCGATATTCCAAATATTCATGGCGCCGTTCCCCCTTAGTCCCGCAAATTCCGGCCGGTTAAGGTCAGGAACACCGTCTCCAGATTCGGCGCTTGCTCTTCGACCGATCGGATTTCCACCTGATCCTTGATCAGCTGCTGGATAATCCGGTTCAGATTGTTGATTTCCGCTTTGGATATAATTTTGAGCATCTGCTCCTCAAGCCGAACCGAGGTGACGCCCTGGATCTGCCGGATCGCATCCACTTCAAGCGCGGGGTCCGATGACTTGATGCCGATCCAGATCTCCTTCGATTCGGTAATCGTCGCGGTCAATTGCTCCTTCGTGCCTTCCGCGATAATTTTGCCGTGATCGACGATGGCGATGCGGGTGCAGATTTCTTCGACTTCTTCCATGTAATGGCTTGTGTAGATGATGGTGCAGCCCATCTCGTTCAGCTTGCGCACCGAGCCCAATATATAATTGCGGGAATGCGGGTCGATCCCGACCGTCGGTTCATCCATAATGATCAGCTTCGGCCGATGAGCGATGGCGCAGGCAATGTTCAATCGGCGCTTCATGCCGCCCGAGAAGTTTTTGGGGAAGCTGGCAGACTTGTCTCCCAAGCCTACGAAGTCCAGCGCTTCTTCGGTGCGCTTCTTCAGCAATTCCCCTCTCAGGCCATACAGGCCGGCAAAAAAATGAACATTCTCATAGGCCGTCATATCCTCGTAAATCGCGAGGTCCTGGGGCACGATGCCGATGTTCATTTTGGCGAAACGGTTATGCTTCGCGATGTTTTTGCCGAGCAGGCTGATCTCCCCCTTGGTGCTCCGCAGCAGGGACGCGATCATATTGATCGTCGTGCTCTTGCCCGCGCCGTTGGCGCCCAGAAAGCCAAAGATTTCCCCTTCGCGCACGTTCAGCGATATATTGTCGACGGCGATGAAATCACCGAATTTTTTGGTTAAATGGCGAATTTCCAATACGTTGCTCATCCGGATCGCTCCCTCCATGGTTCTGTCCGTATTGTAATAAAAAAGGATGCGCTTATGTCAGTGCATAAGTTCATCCTTTCTCCATGAGAATCTTCATTTGTTCGGCATGAGAATGTTCACGGGCCTCATCGGCCTCCGCAAGGCAGAAGGGTCGTCACGGTAAAGCCATTCGTCCCATCGACGATAACTGTGCCTCCCGCGGAAGCGGCCCGTTCCTCCATGCCTACCATCCCAAGTCCTTTTACGACCTTCTCCGCCCCGACGCCGTTGTCCGAGACGACCGCCTTGATCAATTTGTTCAACACCCGAACCTCAACATGGATGGCGGTGGCCTGCGCATACTTGAGCGTATTCGTGACCGCCTCGGTCGCATTCTGCTGAATGATCTTCCATTGCAGCGGCGTGATAGCGTCGATATCCCCGTCGTAGGCCAGTGTCGCGGCCACGCCTTCCCGGGCCGCCAGCTCGTCGACGAATAAGCGGAGCCGGTTGATCCCCATCTCCTCCGGCCGCGGCTTCATGTCCTTGAGCGTCAAGCGGATGCGCTCCAGTCCGTCCTTGGAGATCGCGACGGCATTGCCCAGCAGTTCGGACGCCTTGTCCCGGTCGGCGGCCAGCAGCCGCCGCGCCGCCTCCATCTGGATGAGCGCCCCCGCCATGGCATGGCCGACGTCGTCATGAATCTGCTGGGAGAGACGGTTCCGCTCCTCCAGCTTGATCGTATATTCAGACTGGCGAATATATTCATTGTTCTCGCTCAAGGTGCGGGCCAGCCGCTGCAGCTCTCCCCGCATCTTCTCCCGCTCGTTCTCCAGCCTGGCCAGCCTGCCGCTGAGCCCGCTGCCGCAGGCGTACAGCAAGTAGCTGAGCAGGGCGCTCAGCAAGTATAGCGGAATCAGATCGGAAGGAATGAAGAGCAGCGGCGGCAGCATGCATACGAAGGCGAGCAGCCTCCGATCCGAGCAGGAAGAGACGAATTCGTACACATTGATCGGAAGCAGCAGCAGGAACAACGGGTCCAGCCGGATCGCGCACACGATGACGAATGCGGCGGAGCAGGCGATCAGGGTCTGTTTGAGCCGGATGTTTTTGAAAATGGGCACTGTGATATTTACGGCGAGATACAGCAAATAGGAGAGAATATGCCACGAGCTTGCCGCGGAAGCGAAATTCATCAGAAACGAGGCCATCACCAGATAGCCCAGCACCACCGCTTTATTGCCGATCGTCCATAATTCCATAGGCGATAGATCTCCTAACTCTATTCATCCGATGTTCTCGCTTCACCCGTCAAATAATAGATCGCAATCTGCGTGCGATGCTCGAGTCCCGTTTTATTCAAGATCGAGGTGATGTAGTTGGCGACGGTTCCTTCGGAGATGAACAGCTTCTTGGCGATTTCTTTGTTGGATAAGCCGCGGGCGATATGGTCCATCACGCCCAGCTCCCGTTCGGTGAACGGGCTGCGGTCGATTTTGCATCCGTTCGAATCGGCCGCTGGCGGCGATGTTGTCCCTCCCGAATCGGGAATGGCCGCGTCCGGGGAAGAAGAATGATCTGCGGCAAGGTTGGCTTTGATCTTGTCCAGCACGACATCCTGCAAGACGTGATGGTCGTTGCAGACACTTTTGATGGCGTCGCGAATCCGTTCGGGATCATTGTTCTTGAGCAGATATCCGCGCGCTCCCGCCCGGATGGCCTCCAGGACGAACTCATCGTCGTCGAACGTCGTCAGAATGAGCGGCTTGACCTTGGTCTGCTCCGTCAACAGGCGGGCCGCCTCGACCCCGTTCATATTCGGCATCCGCACATCCAGCAGCGCGACGTCCACGTCGTGCCTCTTGCAAAAGGCGACCGCCTCCGCCCCGTCCTCGACCGTGCCGGCCACTTCAAATTCCTCAAAGCTGGATAATATGATTTTCATGCCTTCCCGTATGAACGAATTATCGTCTGCGATCAGCACTTTGATAGTCAACTTCGGTCTGCCTCCTGTCGCGCGATCTTCATTTCTGTAGTATGACCGATAATCCCGCCGCCGCGCAAGTTTTTTTCAAGCGCCTATACGCCCGACAGCCCCCGTCTTAGAGCAAGACGAGGGCTGCACGATGGATTGGCTTATTCGGTTACAATATCATGCACGAGCACCGGCGCTTCGGCATGGTCGCCAATGCGGATGTTCGCGTAAATCTTCTCAATCACATCGTCAACGTTCTCGCGGTTGGCATGTATCGTGACCAGGGACTCGCCTGCCTGCACCCGGTCGCCGATCTTCTTGTTCAGCATCAGGCCGACCGCCAGATCGATCTCGGAATCCTTCGTCGCGCGTCCCGCGCCGAGCAGCATGGCCGCCGTTCCAATCTCGTCCGCGACGATCTCGGCGACGACGCCGTCCTGACGTGCCGGGACCTCGATCAGGAAGGACGCTTGCGGAAGCAGACTCGGATCGTCCGCCACGGCTGGATTGCCGCCCTGATTCGCGAGGAATTCCTTGAACTTCTCCAAGGCCTTGCCGTTGCGGATAACTTCCTTCAATTGCTCCTCCGCTTCTTCCAACGATGCGGCCTTGCCCGCAAGATAGACCATCTGCCGGCCAAGCGCCAGGCACAGCTCCTCCAGATCGGCCGGCCCGCGTCCGCGCAGCGTATCGATCGCTTCCTGCACTTCCAGGGAGTTGCCGATCGCGCGCCCAAGCGGCTGGCTCATATCCGAAATGACGGCCATCGTCTTGCGGCCGACGTTGTTGCCGATGCTGACCATCGCGTGTGCCAGCTTCTTCGCATCCTCGGCCGTCTTCATGAAGGCGCCCGCCCCTGTCTTCACGTCAAGGACGATCGCATCGGAGCCTGCCGCGATCTTCTTGCTCATAATCGAGCTCGCGATGAGCGGAATCGAGTTCACCGTGCCGGTGACATCGCGGAGCGCATACAGCTTCTTGTCCGCCGGCGTCAGATTGCCCGTCTGTCCGATGACGGCAATCTTATGCGTATTGACAAGGTTCACGAACTCGTCCGTGCCGATCTCGACATGGAACCCTTCGATCGATTCCAGCTTGTCGATCGTGCCGCCCGTATGGCCGAGCCCGCGCCCCGACATCTTCGCCACCGGAATCCCCAATGCCGCGACGAGCGGCGCCAGCACGAGCGTCGTCGTATCCCCGACTCCACCGGTCGAATGCTTATCCACCTTGATGCCTTCAATGGCCGACAGATCGATCGTGTCCCCGGAGTTCACCATCGCCATCGTCAGATCGGCCCGTTCCCGCTCCGACATATCCTGAAAATAAATGGCCATCGCCCAGGCGCTCACCTGATAATCGGGAATGTCTCCCTTCGTATATCCTTCGATGACGAAGTTGATCTCCTCCGTCGTCAGCTCCTTGCCATCCCGCTTCTTCGCAATCAAATCCACCATTCTCATCGTTAATGCTCCTCCCTGTCTCCCGTTGATTGATGCGCTGCCCCGTCTGAGGCGGGCTGTATGCCAAGAACCCGAACCGCTAGATCGAGATTGCCGTCTCCAGCGCGACCTCCATCATGTCATGGAAAGTCGTCTGGCGCTCGGCGGCGGTCGTCTCTTCCCCGGTCAGCAAATGATCGCTTACCGTCAATATCGTTAACGCCTTGACGCCGTATTTCGCGGCAAGCGTGTACAGCGCCGTCGTTTCCATTTCGACTCCGAGCACGCCGTAATCCATCAGCTTCTTCACGACGGATTTGTCGCTGCGGTAGAACATATCCGAGCTGAATACATTGCCGACATGCAGCTTCAATCCCTTGGCCATGCCTCGTTCATAGGCCGCTTGCAGCAAGGGGAAGCTGGCAATCGGCGAATAATCGTACCCGCTGAATTCGTGGCGGTTCATGCTCGAATCGGTGCAGGATGCCTGGGCAAGAATAACGTCGCGAACTTGCACATGCTCCTGCATCGCGCCGCAGGTGCCGACCCGGATTAAATGTTTGACGCCGTAATCCGCAATCAGCTCATTGACATAGATGCTCGTCGTCGGAATGCCCATGCCCGTGCCTTGAACCGACACCCGCTTCCCGCGGTAGGTGCCGGTGAAGCCCAGCATGCCCCGCACCTCGTTATAGCATACGATGTCCTCCATATACGTCTCCGCAATATGCTTCGCTCTAAGCGGATCGCCCGGAAGCAGTATCGTCTCGGCAATCTCGCCTTGCTTCGCTCCAATGTGAACGCTCATCCCGTTCCTCCTCCGTTAGCCTGCGAGCCCGTTCCGCATCGGAACTACGGGAACGCGGTTCTATTTTTTTCTGCCAATCCTTACAGGAACAGCCCGGCAATCGTGGCCGACAGCACGCTGACCAGCGTGGCACCGTACAGCAGGCGCAGGCCGAAGCGGGCGACCGTATTGCCCTGCTTCTCATGCAATCCCTTCACGGCCCCGGAAATAATGCCGATGGACGAAAAGTTCGCGAACGAGACCAGGAAGACGGATACGATGCCAATGGTCCGCGCAGACATTGCTCCATCCTTCGTCATGGCGGACAAATCAAGCATCGCCACGAATTCATTCGCCACCATTTTCGTCGCCATGATGCTGCCCGCATCGACCGCTTCCTTCCAAGGCACGCCCATAAGGAACGCGATCGGCGCGAAAATATATCCCAAAATCTGCTGGAAGGTAATCCCGAACAATGTCCCGAACAGGCCGTTAATCAACGCAATCAGAGCGACGAACCCGATCAGCATCGCGGCGACGGTAATCGCTACCCTGAATCCGTCCATAATGTATTCGCCCAGCATCTCGAAGAAGGATTGCTTATGCTCGTCCTGAACTTCGAGAATATCCTCTTCCTTCGACACGGTGTACGGATTCAGTATCGATGCGATAATGAACCCCCCGAACAGATTCAGCACGAGTGCCGTGACCACATATTTCGGCTCGATCATCGTCATGTATGCCCCCACGATGGACATGGAGACCGTCGACATGGCGGAAGCGCACAGCGTATACAGACGGCGCTCCGGCAGCATCCCGATTTGCTTCTTGACCGAAATAAACACTTCCGACTGCCCCAATATGGCGGAAGCAACCGCATTATACGATTCCAGCTTGCCCATGCCGTTCACCTTGCTGAGCAGCAGGCCGATATATTTGATAATGAACGGTAAGATTTTCGTATATTGCAAAATGCCAATCAGTGCGGAAATAAACACAATCGGCAGCAGAACCATCAGGAAAAATTGCGTGCCCTGCCCTTCGTTCACGATTCCGCCGAACACAAAGTTAACGCCTTCCGCCGCGTAGGCCAGCAGCGCTTCGAACACGGAGGCAAATCCCCGAATCAGCGTCTCGCCCACCGTCGTGTTCAACAATACGAAAGCGAGGACAATCTGCAGCACAATCATTTGCGCCAGCGGCCGATAGCGGATGCGGCCCCGGTCCTTGCTCGCCAGGTAAGTCAGTCCGAATACGGCCAGCAATCCGACGATAGCAATCACATATTTCATCTCAAGTTCCTCCCAAGCTCAAGCATGCAAAACAAACCCGGATTCCTGTTACCGCTTACAAAAGGCCCAGGACAGGAAAGCGATTAGCTGTCCTGATCCATGTCTTCTGCGGAAAAAGCGCCCGGAAGCAAACGGGATATCGTCCACTCCTCGGTATGGCCATGAAGATTCGACAAAAAGATTCTCGTGCCGCCGTCGCAAAATTCAGCCAGCACCTGACGGCACGCGCCGCATGGGGCGACCGGACCTTCGGTATCCGCGACGACGGCGATGGCCTCGATCTTCTTCTCGCCCTCGGACACCGCCTTGAACACGGCGGTTCGCTCTGCGCAGTTCGTTAAGCCATAGGAGGCATTCTCCACGTTGCAACCGCGAAAGATTTTCCCGCCGGCGAGCACGGCGGCCCCGACCTGAAACCGGGAATACGGCGCATAAGCCTGCTTGCGCGCTTCCAGTGCCTCTTGAATCAATTGCTCCTTCATGATCTGCTCCTCCTTATCGGCGCTTCTCCGCCAACGTTTGCTTTCTTCCACAGCAATTCAGTATGAAGATGACGACTCCAGGCCATTCATAATGCTTACTCCGGAACTCGCTCCGATTCGCGTAGCTCCCGCTTCAATCATAGTGTTCACATCTTCCAGGCTGCGTACTCCGCCGGAGGCTTTCACGCCAGCTCGCTCTCCGACCGTACGGCGCATGAGCGCCACGTCTTCCCGCGTAGCTCCGCCTGTAGAGAAGCCCGTCGATGTCTTCACGAAGTCCGCGCCGGCCTTCACCGCCATCTCGCAAGCGCGAACCTTCTCCTCTTCCGTAAGCAGGCATGTCTCGATAATGACCTTGACAAGCGCTTTCCCCGCAGCGGCTTCGACGACCGCCGCGATGTCGCGCTCCACCTCGTCATCGTTCCCTGCCTTCAGTTGGCCGACGTTGATGACCATATCGATCTCAGTCGCCCCGTTCGCAATCGCGTCCGCCGTCTCGTAGGCTTTGACGGCCGTCGTCGAAGCGCCAAGCGGGAAACCGATGACCGTGCACACCTTGACCGGGGTGCCGGCAAGCTGCTCGGCGCAATACGATACCCATGCGGGATTGACGCATACCGAGGCAAACTGGTATCGTTTCGCTTCTTCTGTCAGCTTCGTAATCTCGTCCTTCACTGCGTCTGCCCGCAGCAGCGTGTGGTCGATCATTTGCGCAATGCTCATGCTGTACACCCCTTAAACAAATTAGTCATCATATTATTTATAGATTAACCATATTGATTTCACAGGTATCATAACATGCGCCTGAACCGATGTAAACATTTCATAGAAATTATGTTCATTGCAAATTCGTGAACTTGCATGCCGGCAAGTTATATTTTGTCATATTTTTGCCTTAAGCATACAAAAAAGCCCCTTGGAAAAGGCGGAGGGACTTGTCCTCCACTAATTCCAAGGGGGATAGCTCTTGTCATATTATGCATTATTGCAGCAGCGCTTGCGCCGTGAATTGATCCGTCACGATAATATTGGCGTACTTGCCGACAAGCGCGGCCCGAATCGCTTCGACCTTATGCCGGCCTCCGGCGATGAGAATCGATTTCTCCTTTTTCCGGAGATCCGGCAAATCGATTCCGACGGTCCGGTTATTAATATCTTCGCTGCATATATTCCCGTCCTTGTCGAAGAAGCGCGAGCAGATGTCGCCGACACCGGTGCGCTGCAGCAGCTTCTTCTCTTCCTTGTTCAAATATCCCAGTTGGAACAGCAGGGCGTCATCATTCACGGTGCCCACGGTAAAGACCGCGATATTCGCTTGCTTCCCCAATTGAATAATCCGGTGGATATGCCGATCTTCCTCCACCATCTGCTTCAGGGCAACGCTGTCGAATATAACGGGCAGCGGCAAATATCTGGCAATCGTCTGGAACGCCGCCGCGAATAAATTGACCGTCTCCGCCGCATACGTATTGACATGGGAATAGCTGATGCCGCCTTTTAACTGAACAACTTCGACGCCGCGCACCTGCTTCTCCTGCAGCCGAACCGCCACGGCGTGCATCGTTCTCCCCCAGGTTACCCCGATAATGTCCGTATCCTGAACCGTCTCCACTAAATAGTCGGCCGCTTTTTGGCTAATATTTTTCTGAATTTCGTGGTATTCATTCACGGGGGAATAGCATACGAGCGCCGTATCCAGTTCATACTTCTGCTTGACGCGCTCTCCCAATTCATCCAGATCCTCGAGGGGATCGACGATGTTGATGCGAACATAGCCCTGATCTTTGGCATACTGCAGTAGCCTCGATACCGTCGGACGGGAGACGCCGAGCATGGAAGCGATCTCGACCTGACTATAATCTGACATGTAGTACATTCTTGCGGCTTCGATACTAAGCCGGCGTTTATCCTGATCCATCATGACAACCCGCTTCTCGTGGTATTAGTCTCATCATCCTGGCTTCTTGCCTGCAAAAATACACGGTAGTGCAGTTAGCAATATACTACCATACAAACTCGAACATTTAAACGAACCCTTGCCTTCAGTGGCCGGAACCGGCCATTGCCCCCTGACGCGCCGTGTGATGCCGTGCCGCTGCTAAGATGCTTTAGGATGAACGATGGATATGATCTTGTCCGCTGGTTCACCTATAATAAAGAGAGCACGCTCTGTGAACCTGCTCGTCCAAAGACGGCGGACCCTGCATACGCGGCGCTCCGCGGGGATCTGCGGGATCGGAGTTATTTGGCATGTACCCTGCGCTAACGCGCTTGATGAACCCAAAAAGGAGAGTTGTACGATGGAACTGAACAATCTCGCGAACAAGACGGCCCTGATTACCGGGGCAGGAAAAGGAATCGGCAAAGCATTAGCCGTCGCGCTTGCCAAGGAAGGCGCGCATCTCGGGCTAATCGCCCGCACGCAGTCTGATCTGGAGGCGCTTAAGGCCGAGCTGGCCGGGCAATATGATGTCAAGGTTGCGATCGCGGCGGCAGATGTCGGCGTGCAAGCCGAAGCGGAGCAAGCGGTAGCTTCCATCCAGGAGCAGCTCGGCGCGATTCATATCGTCATCAACAACGCCGGCATCGCCTCCTTCGGCACGCTGGCCGACATGCCGGTGGAGGAATGGGAGCGCATCATTCGGGTGAACCTGATGGGCACCTATTATGTGACGCGCGCCGTGCTGCCGGGCCTCATCGCCCAGAACGAAGGCAGCATCATCAATATTTCTTCGACGGCGGGCGAACGCGGCTTCGCGACCGGCTCGGCCTACAACGCGTCGAAGTTCGCGGTCATGGGCTTGACCGAGGCGTTGATGCAAGAGGTGCGCAAGCATAACATTCGCGTCACGGCGCTCACGCCAAGCACCGTCAATACCGAACTGGCCGTGAATGCCGGGCTCAAAATCGGCGACGAGGACCGGATGATGCAGCCGGAGGATGTCGCCGAGCTCGCGCTCGCCGCCCTGAAGCTGCCGCAGCGCGTCTTCGTCAAGACCGCCGGCATCTGGACGACGAATCCGCAGTAGGCCTGTCTGCCTCCGAACGAAGCCGTCCAACCTTATGAAGGGGCTGTCTCATAAGCAGTTTTGGGCTGCTGCAGTGAGACACCCCCTTCTTCCCATAACTCGACGGGCCGAGAAGCTGTAAAAATGCAGTTTTTCCTTACAGCGTTTACTTCCTTACAGGGATTGCTGCAAAACTGCATCAATTTCAGCCTTTCCAGCAGGTGGAAGGCCAAAATCGCCGAAAATGATGTACTTTTGCAGGATTGGCTTCCGATCGCAGCTGAAATAGCGCAAATTCCTGTATTAACGCAGGATTTACACTGCCTGATCCATCTTCCGCCACGTTACTTATCTGCTTAAGGAAGATCCGTCTGCCGTCGTCTCCTTTTCTAATGCGCATCGCATCGAACAGCCGGCCCTCTTCCTCAAACGCTCTCACCTCGAGGTTATCGGCCGTCACGACCACTAGCACAAAATACGGCACGCCAACGATTGCGAGTATGCTATTCCCGCTATCCCTTTCTACCTAAAGGACCAAACATAGTTCCGATGTATAAATCAAGCTGATCCCTAGCAAAAAGAAAAAACCAGATCCCCGCTCACGCAGAGATCCGGCCTATCTATCCAGCCTATCTTTACTATTCCGCTTTGACCAAAATTTTGACCTGGTTCTTCTCGGCCAGGAGGGTATCGAAGCCCTCAGTCACGACTTCGTCAAGCTTGATGCGCTTCGTCACGAGCTTGCCGGCAGGGAAATAGCCTTTTTCCATCAAGCTGATGACGGCCGGGAATACATCGCGGTAACCGATAATTCCCTTCATCGTCCGCTCCTTCATGACGATATCATTCGGCATGATTGGAGCCTCGCGCTCGAAGATGCTCACGATCATCACTTCGCCGCCGAGACAAGTGGAATGAATCGCATTCGTCAACACAGCGGGAACGCCGGTCACCTCATAAGCGACGTCTACGCCGCCATTGGTCCGTGCGTGAAGCTCTTTGACGACATCGACCTTGGATGGATCGAGCCCGATGGCGCCCAATTCCTCGGCTTTTTTGCGGCGCTGCTCGGACAGCTCCACGGCATAGATTTCCGCCGCTCCGGATGCTTTCAACGCCTCAATGACAAGCAAGCCGATTGGCCCGGTTCCGAACACGGCGGCCCGATCGCCGACCTTCAGCTTGCTCTGGCGGACGGCATGCAGGGCCACCGCCGACGGCTCCACCAGCGCGCCTTGCTCATAGGACACGCTGTCCGGAATCTTGTGCACCATATATTCTTCCGCCGCCACGTACTCGGAGAAGCCTCCGCCTCCTCCGGCCAGGCCAAGGAAGCCCATCGTGCTGCACAGATTATATTTCCCTTGTCTGCAGGCATCGCATTCGCCGCATGCGTAGATTGGCTCGACGACGACGCGGTCCCCCGCCTTCACCTTGGTCACGCCTTCCCCGACTTCGACGACCTGTCCCGAGAATTCATGGCCCATAACGATAGGCGCTTTCTCTCCCGTAATGGGATGAGGAGCGCCTTCCGGAATGAAGATTGGTCCTGCTGTATATTCATGCAAGTCGCTGCCGCAAATGCCGCACCATTCGACTTTAATTTTCACTTTGCCTTTGAGAGCCTTCGGTTCCTCGATGTTTTCCAGGCGCAAATCCTTCACGCCATGCCATCTCAAAGCTTTCACTGCGATCATCTCCCTGGACGTGTAGATAATGAGTGGTTCAATAGGTTGCTAATGTGGAAAATCAAGAATCATTCCGGAAACGTTTCCGATATTAAATATGTCACATTGTCACGCTAATGTCAAATCTGCTCCTTGTTTTGTGAAAAAACAATGAAGAATCCGGATTCTATGGTATGATGTTCTTGATTTGTTCACATGATGAAAGATGGAAGGATTTCCGGAAAAGGCAGGAGGATGGAAGAATGGGCCGCAACAAAGTAACGATAGAGGACGTAGCCGCAAAAGCGGGTGTCGGGATCGCGACCGTATCGCGAGCGATCAACGATGCGGAAGGCATCAGCGCGAAGACGAAAGCAAAGGTGATGGCGGCCGTCGAGGAGCTTGGATTCATTCCCAACACTTCTGCCCAGAGCTTGAAGGTTCGCCAGACGAAGCAAATCGCTCTCGCCGTGCCGGATATCCGGAATGCGTTCATCCCGGAAATCGCCTATGCGGTCGAGCAGGCGGCCAAGCATTACGATTACCGCGTCGTTCAAATCAATACGCTGGGCAACGCGCGCGCAGAGCTTGAGATCTTGAAGGAGGCCAAAAAGCTGCATGTCGACGGCCTGATTCTGCTGCCGCTCGCCTATCCGAAAACATTGAAAGACTGGATCAATAAATCCGGTCTCCCGATTGCGATTATTAACTACGGCAAAAAATTGGACGCGGACATCAAAGCCGATATCGTGAGCATGTCCGCTCAGGAGGGCCGGCTTGCGATGGAGCATCTCATCGGCATCGGCCGCACGCGCATCGCGTATGCGGGCGCGCCCAAGGACATTATCGAGGAGCGGTTTTTCGCTTATGAGGACGCCTTGCATCAAGTCGATATCTCGCTCGTCTATTTCGGCGACGATTTCTCGCTGCAGACCGGGATGAGGGCCGCGGATTACTTCGCCGGACTGGCGCATATGCCCGACGCCGTGTATGCGGGCAACGACATGATCGCGATCGGGCTGCTCAACCGGTTCAAGGAGTTAGGCGTCCGCGTGCCTGAAGATGTCGCCGTCGTCGGGATCGACAATATCTTTTGGGGGACGATTACGACGCCGAAGCTGAGCTCCGTCTCGATTATGGGCGCCGAAGCGGCGCGAGTGGCCGCGGAACTGCTGCTGAACCGGATAATCGAGCAGAAGCGGGGCGTGTACGAGCGGGTTCAATTCGAGCCGCGCCTTATCGTGAGGGAGTCAAGCGTACCGATGACCCGGACTTCACGGCAGTTGGATTGATACAGGCGGCCATAAAAAAGAGGGGAGCCCGTCCCCTCTGCCGCCTTATGCCGCCTTAGGCCGCATTAATCGTCCCACTCATCATCCTCGTCGGCGTCATTTACCTCTTTGTCCACAATTTTGCCAGTATACTTGTCGATTTTGTATTCGAGGTCGCGATTTCCGCTTCGAATTTCGATTTCGTAGACGTGTTTGCCGGAATCGGTCTCAATCACCTGGCCCGGCGTATCTTGAAGCGCGATGGCGACCGCTTGCTTCTTCGAAATGGTCGCTGTGCGCTCCTTCGCTTGGCTTGGGCGGCGGTCACGCTGACGCTCGTCCGCGTCATCGTCATCATCCCGTTCGACCTTGAGCACCTTGCCGGACAGGGCGTCCAATGTCACTTCATTGTCGTCACGTCCGTCTGCCGTCGCGATTTCGACCTCAAATACCGTGCGGCCGTGCTCTTTTTTCAACTCGACGCTTCGGATGTCGCCATTGATTTCCCGGAGAGCAATCTCCTCGGCCTGCTTCGAGGTCAGGATTTGGCCCCCCTGCGTCAAGCTCTTCACGGATCCGTTCGCCGTGCCTACGGCCGCGGCACCTACGGCCCCTCCAAGCAATAATAAGCCTGCCATGCTGGCGATAAATGTGCGTTTCATATTCTATTGCCTCCTTCATAAGGTGTTACCCTTACGATAGACAACGAAAATGAGGATACGGGGATAGAAAAATGAGAATTTGCTGAGAAGCAGCCGGTCTTTCCGATCGGCCTCAGTCATCCCAGGTGACCGATTTGACCTCCCCCGTTATCGCGTTGATCTGTACCGTTCCATCCTCGCCGTCTTCCCGATCGATTTCGACCAGGTAATAGGCGACCCCGTCCGAATGGATCAGGTCAATGTCATCGACTTTCCCGTCCACCGTCTTGAGCGCGATAGCCGCCGCTTCGTCCTCCGTAAGCCGTTTTTGGGGCTTCCGCTTCGGCTTCGGCTCCGGCTTCTGTGACGCGGGCGGCTTCTGCTGATCCGGCTCCACGGCGGGCGGCTTGGCTTCCGGATCTGGCGCGGCCTTTGTCCTTGTCATCCCGGCGATTTTGCCTTTATTCCTGTCAATGCGGACTTCATACGTTCCCGTATCCAGTTCCATCGTCACCCGGTATCCATGCGGAAGCTCGCTGACTTCCACCACTTCGCCCTTGTACATCTCCTTCACTTTGCTGGCCGCTTCGGCCGCGGACAGAGGCTCGGCCAAGGTAAGCAGGCGAACAAGCTGCCAGACCACAATGGCAAAGAACGCAATGACGGCTGCGCCCAGCCATGCTTTTTTCATGTTTGCGCCTCCCTATTTCCAGACTCCCTCACCTGTTTTTCTCCAGTATACATGAGCAACATGAGAAATCGCTGAGCTTGAGCTTGCGGCGCTCGATCGGGCAGAGAGGACGGCGTTCAATATCGAGAAGCTGGCTCTGAACGCGCCTTCTTAAATGTAAGTCGAACGATGGTGCCCTGGCCTTCCATGCTCTCGATGCGAATATCGGCTTCCAGCGCGTCCGCAAGCTCCTTGGCGAGCGCCAGACCCAGGCCGAAGCCGCCCTTCGCTCTTGTTCTCGCCTTATCGACCCGGTAGAACCGGTCGAAAATTTTGTCCAACGACTCCGCCGGGATGCCGATGCCCCTGTCGCTAACCTCGACCACCGCTGTCCGGCCTTCCTTTTTAATGCAGACCCCGATCGCTTCCTCGCTATACTTCCGCGCATTATCCATCACGATGTAAAACAATTGTTTGCATTTTTGAACGTCGGTGTCGATAATCACCTCCGCTTCCCTCTGCAGCGCGATACCGCGGTGATACGCTTTTTCAAAAGCGCGGACCCAGCCTTCCACCATATGCCCCAGATCAACGGGCTCCATCGTGACCTTCCACATCTCGTCATGCTTCGCCAGCAGCAGCAGTTGCTGGGTCAGATCCTTCATCCGAATGGCTTCCGAATGTATCGCCTCGACCGATTCGTCGAACAGCTCGGGCTGCTCCTTCCCCCTTCTTTTCAACAGGGATGCATAGGATTCGATAATCGTCAGCGGCGTCTTCAGCTCATGGGATGCATTGGAAATGAACTGGCCCTGCTTCTCGTAGTTGACCTCGAGGAGATCCATCATATGATTGAATGTATCGCCCATCTGATAGAGCTCGTCCTTGGATTTCTTCGGCAGCGGAATCCGCTTGAACTGCCCGCTTCGCTGAATATCTCGCATCGTCGCAATCATCGATGAGATCGGCCGGGTAATGAGGTTGCTCAGCAGCTTGGACGAGATCAGGACGGGAAGAATGGCAAGCCCCGACACCAGAATCAGGACCACCCGCAAAATAGCAAGCATATCGGCGGTGGGCTTCAAGCTTTCCGTCACTTGCAGATTGGCGACCTCGCCGCCATGCCATACGATCGGAAGCGACACGAAAACATGCGGAATCCCCTGGTAGGCGACAATGCTGCGCTCTTCCTGCCGATAATAGGCAACGGGGAGATCGCGAAGCTCCTTCAGCTCCGGCGGCGCAACCGCCGCGCCCCGGCTTCCGTCCGCATTGACGATCTGGAGAATGCCGCGGAGCGGCGCATAGGCCCGCAGGAGGTCGTCGGGCGGAATGGATGTGCCGGCCTCATTCATTCCCGCCAGCGCCTGCCGGGCTTCGGCGGCCACTCTGTCCGCTTCCCTGTCCAATATCATGCTGCTGAAGATATAGTAAATGGCCGCGCTGACAACCAGGATGAGCGCGATGAACAATACCGAAGTGTAGAGATTGATTTTATTTCTAAGCTTCATCTCGGATCCCTCAGCACATACCCTACTCCGCGCACGGTATGAATCAGCGGCGTCTCATAGGGCTTGTCGACCTTATGGCGCAGATAGCGAATATACACTTCCACAATATTCGTATCCCCGTAATAGTCGTACCCCCACACTCCATCCAAAAGCTGCTCCCTGCTCAGCACCTGCCGTGCATGCTTCATCAGATACGCGAGCAAGCCGAATTCGCGGGGCGTCAGTTCAATGCGGTCCTCCCCGCGCTTCACTTCATGGGTCAGCTCGCTCAAGCTCAGATCGGCGACCGTGATCCACTCGGGCTGAATGTCGGCGGCCGGGGGGAGCCTTCTCATTCGCAGCGAGGCGCGAATACGGGCGAGGAGCTCTTCCATCTGGAACGGCTTCGTCACATAATCGTTGGCCCCCAGATCAAGGCCCGATACTTTATCCTCCACGGAGTCCTTCGCGGTCAGCATCACGACCATCGTATGCGGATCATGCGCGCGGATGCGGCGCAGCAGCTCGATTCCGCTAATGCCGGGCAGCATCACATCCAGCAATATCAAGTCCCAGGACTGCTCCTGGAACAGCCTGAACCCATCCAGGCCGTCCAGCGCCTTGCCTACCTCATACCCTTCATATGTCAGCTCCAGCTCCAGCACGCGGGCAATTTTTTCTTCATCTTCGACGATCAATATTTTGGGCTTATCCATAATCGGCCTCGTTCTCCTCCGCCAATGATCTTTGCTTTCTAAACTCTTCCCATACTTCAGAATTTAGTATAAACGGAGCCCTTCATTCCGTCTAACACCGAACCCTCATTCCCTGGGAAATAAATACACCCCCATAGCTCCCCGTTGCTTCATATTCACCGATTGAGAATGGTAAGATGAAAGCATCAAGGATTATCGGAGGGCCCCGCCATGGATAAGCGAATGAAAGAATGGATGGACGCCGCCCAGCAGAAATTCGGACTGGGCAGCTATTACTTGCATTCCTATGAATTGTATCGTGAAGTCATGCTCCTGAACGAGACCGGCTATTTTCTCAGCATGGAATGGTTCCCTTCCCATATCGCGGACTGGGAGGAAGACAGCAACCCGGAAGGGACAGCGGTCATTACCGTAAATTTGCATACCGGCCAATATAAAAGCGTCATTTTTGTGGGCGGGAAATCATGTGCTTCGGAGACGCCGTTCCAGGATGCCGGCCGGAATGAAGTCATCCGGTGGATGGAGGCGGAAGCCGGGATCGAGTATGGCAAGCAGTTCCGCTTGGACATGGAACAGGAGGGAGAATATCACTTTACCGCATGCATCGACGGCGTTCCCCTCTCTCCCGGCGGGCGGGCCGAGCTTCGCTTCGATGCGGAGGGCAAGCTCACCTTTTACAGCGTGTACGGGACATTCCCGGACCGTTCCCTTCTGGAAGAAGCGGACGATTCGTTTATTCTTACGCTGGAAGCGGCGGAGCCGCTGGCGAAGAAGCAATTGAAGCTGCTGGAGCTTCCCTTGCTGGAGGAGCAGCGGATCATTCCGGTGTATGGTCTGGAGGAAATCTATATTGTCAATGACGGCTTATCCGTCATCCCGTTCGATATCCACAGGAATACGGGAATGAGCGTAAGTCTCGATAAGCTTATGGCTTGGGAGCAGCCGGCGACGGAGCAGAAGCCTTTTGAGAGAATCGAGCTCGAGCTGCACGAGACCGTTACGCTGGAACAAGCGGCATCCCGTGAGCCGCATCCCGATTCCTCTCCGATTACGGAAGAGGAACAAGCCATGTGCATTGGCGCCGCCGAAGCCGCCTTGCGCCAGATCTATCCGCAGGATTCGGGACAGTGGGTGCTCAAAAGCTTGCAGCGGGACAGGGGATACATTCAAGCGGTATTAAGACCGGGCACGCCCAGCAATCGCGTGTTCCAGCGCAAGCTGCTCCTGTTCCTCGATTCCCGTCAATACACAGTCATCAATTATATGGATAACGCGCCGCTGCTCTCCATGTTCGATGACTTCCAACGCGAAGAGAAGGTTGCGGTCAGCCATGACGAGGCTTATGACAAGCTCAAGGGACGGCTCGAATTAACGCCTGTCTACGTATATGATCCGGAGCGGAAAAAGTATCTGCTCTGCGGCAAGCTGGATTGCCGCTACGGCGTGGTAGGCGCCAGCGGGGACGTGGTGGAGCTGAATCGCTTGCACTGAGGTGCCAAAGCCTCCCTCGCATACTGAGGGAGGCTGGACGATCAATGTGCCATCCCGATTTGTTCACGAACCTTTTGACGTACTTCCGGATTGGCAAGAACCCCATTTAAAAAGGCATTCAGCTTCTCTTGGATGTTCGATAGGCCTGCTTCGCGATATTTTTTAAAAACCACAAAATTTTGGTAAAGTTGTAATCCCTATTCATGGCATGCATCGCTGTATTTAAAATATAGTTGGCGGATCCGCCTTTGAAGCCTACATGCTGGAACATTTCCTGGTTCCCAGGGCTTTGCGCCGGCCCTTCCTGTTCCTGGTACTTCAAGCCGCTGTGCGCGCTCAAGAAGACGCGCGTAAAACGCGGGAAGGCCTCCAGTCAACCGCAACGGCCGCGAATCTTACAATAACCTTACGCCGAAGCCAGGGAGAAGGAGTTCGCCGGCAGAGAGCGAATGATTCCTAAAATCAGTCCAACAGGAGGAATGATGGATGCACAAAACGGTGTTAATCGCCGATGACGAGCCGGATATCGCAAGTCTGCTCAAGCTCTATCTGGAAGCGGAAGGGTTAACCGTGATGGAAGCGGGGAATGGAGCGGCGGCCATGGATATGCTGCGCCAAGAGGCCATCGATCTCGCGATCGTCGATATTATGATGCCGGAATTGGACGGCTATCAGTTGATCAAGAGCGTACGGAAGGAATATAAGCTGCCGATCATCATTATTTCCGCCAAAAACCGGGACGCCGACAAAATTATCGGACTGGGCCTGGGGGCGGATGATTTCATTACAAAGCCGTTCAGTCCCCTGGAGGTGGTGGCGCGCGTTCAGGCGCAACTGCGCCGAACATATGAATTCAACGATTATCCCTCTTTTCAGGACAGCCCGCACACGCGTGTCGGCGCCTTCGCGCTGGATCACCACGCTTGCGCCCTCTATAAACGCGGCGAGCATATCGCGCTGAGCGCGAATGAATATAAGCTGCTGAAGCTGCTGATGGGTTCGCCAGGACGCATATTCACGAAAAAACAAATTTTCGAGAAGGTATGGTCCGAGCCCTATATCGCCGATGACAACACCGTCATGGTGCAAATCAGCCGGCTGCGGGAAAAGATCGAGGACCAACCGAGAAATCCGGTCTATCTCAAAACGATCCGGGGACTCGGGTACCGGTTTGCCAAAGAGGAAGAGTGCCGTGAGTAACCGAAACAAGCTGTTTCGTCTTCTGATCAAGAATTATATTTTCTTCTCTTTTACGCTGGGGCTGATTATGTTCGGGCTGCTGAGCTTGCTCGCTTACCAGTTGGATCGCGAGTTGAACGGGCCGCGGCCCGCGGATCTGACGGCCAGCGAGATTGTCCGGCCGCACGTGGAGGAGATTCCATCGGAGGCGATCCAATCCTTCGGCGGTTGGGTCGAGATCCTGAATGAACAGTTGGAGATCGTGCATGTCGAGGGCAAGAAGCTGGATCAGGCGACTGCCTATACGGAAAAAGATCTTAACGCCCTGTTATACGATCAAAAAGGGAAGACGTACACGGTCTCGCTCGCTCCGTTTACGGCGCATGACGGACAGAACCGCTATGTTCTTGTCAAAATTCCTGCCCAATATGCGGCCCAAAATATTGAGCTTAAGGAAATGAACCGCGACGAACATAAGATATTCACCAAAATCATGATGCAAATATTGGCTTTATTCATCGTGTTGTTCAGCCTTAATACATATTTCTACAGCCGATGGACCGCGCGCAAAATTACGAATCCGCTAAGCGCTGTCGCGGAAGCCATCAAAAACGTCGCGAACGGCCATTACTATAAAAGACTGAATGTGAAAGCGAATCACGAAATCGCGCAAATTCAGGATCACTTTAACATCATGGCTGAGCGGCTGGAGAAGGCGGAGCAGGAGAAGAACAGATTGGAGGCGAACAAGCAGCGGATGCTGGTCGATATTTCCCACGATCTGAAAACGCCGATCACCACGATTCAAGGTTACGTGGAGGCTCTGCAGTTGGGACTCATTCATGAGGAAGACAAGAAACAAAAAACATTGAACCTGATTCAAGAGAAAACACAGCTCGTGGCGGCCTTGATCGAGGACGTGTTCGAGCTGTCCAAGCTGGAGCTCCCGGACTATCCGCTGACGACCGAGGTGGCCGATATCGCGGAATGTCTGCGCGAGATCGCCGCCGAATGGTATGGCCCGTTCGAGGACAAGCAGTTCATCTTCGAATATGCTCTTCCCGCGCACGAAGTGAACATCCCGTTCAACGCGAAATTGTTCTACCGCGCCATCTCCAACCTGCTCGCCAACGCGCTCAAATACAATCCGGAGGGAACCCGCGTAACCCTTGAATTGACGGAACGAAACGATGAAATCGAGATTTTGATCGCCGATAACGGCATCGGTATCGCAGAGGAGCTGCGGGACAGGATTTTCGATGCCTTCGTCCGCGGCGATTCGTCCCGGCGAAGCGACGGAGGGACCGGGCTCGGCTTGACGATTGCCAAGCATATCGTCGAGAAGCACCGGGGCCGGATTCGCTTGGATGTGTTAAATGGCGGACGGGAGAGCACCACCGGCGGGCATGGCACGATATTCCGAATCGTGCTGCCAAGAAGATAATAGGCGGGAACAGCCAAAAGCTGCTTTCCCATGAGCTTGTTCAGGGAAAACAGCTTCTTGTTGGCGGATGCAGCTTACGCTTCGCCGGCCGGCGGCGTGAAAGTGCGCTTGGCGAGCTCGGCATCGAGCATATAGAAGGCATTGCTATCATTATCAATGCGGCGCAGCTTCTGGATGATGCTGTCGAAGGTCGCTTCTTCCTCTACCTGCTCGTCAATGAACCACTTGAGGAAGTTGATCGTCGCATGCTCCCGCTCATCCCACGCGATATCCGACAATTCATAGATTCGCTTGGTCACCGTCTGTTCATGCTCATAGGAATGCTCGAAGGCGTCCAGCAAGGAGGCGTACTCATTCTGCGGATGGTCCATGCCGCTGACAATGGCCCGTTTGCCCAGCGCATTGATAAAGTGGTAAATTTTCATCCCGTGGAATTTCTCTTCCTCCGACTGCACGATGAAAAAGTTCGCGAACCCGTCAAAGCTCTCCGACGAACAATAAGCCGCCATCGCCAGGTACACCTGGGAAGAATAAAATTCATAATTCATTTGATCGTTCAACTTCGCAAGCAGCTTGTCGCTTAACATCGGATCACTCCCCTAATTAGCTTGTCTGGATGAGAAGCAAGCACATCCCGCTTCCTTCTATTCTCAGTATGTTGGAAAATGCCGGCGATGTAAAGGGAATTATGGGCGGCGCTGAAGGCCGGGAGGAATTTGGAGAATGAGCTTTTTCTTGCTCTCATCATCTTTCCGGCTCACCCGGTATTCAATGAAAGTACCGTTATAGTGCGCACTGAGCCGTTCCTCAACCGATATCCGATCATATGCTTCTTGTGCCCCGTTCACGGTGACTTGAATCGCATTTCCATCGAATGCCAGCTTCGTTTGAATGACTCCGCCTTCTTTGGTGCTCGCCAGAACCTTTATTTCGTCCTTTACTTTATGCTTCACGTTCACCACAAACTGATCCAACCGTTGCAGGTTGCGGATTTCTCTATGGCTCCAGAAAATCTCATCCTCGTGAGCTTCCGAACCGCTCGACGCTTGTGTTGTCCCGCCAACGGTGTTATGACGTGAAGCGATGCCCGTCTGACCTGGCAGATCATGATTCGATGGCGAATCGGAGCATCCGTTGAGAATGACGATGCCTGTCATGAGAGCGCCCCATAAGTTCCCCATTCACATCCCCCTGTCATCGTAAAAATACCCCGCATTAAACGGGGATCACCGATATACATATTCAATATTCGCATTTTCAACTAGGGAATGAACCCAGTTGTCGAAATGCTCTTTCCCTTTCTTCTGGACATAGCTATGAGTAAACTGACTGACTAAAGCGCGATTTTCCTCTTTATCATACTCGCTTTTTTCTTGAATTAATCCTTCGGCTACCATTTCCGCTTTAACAAGTTCAACATCAATGGGATTATCCTTTACATAATCAGACATGATTTTGTCTCTCGCCCCTTGATACAGCATTCGCAGCTTTAATGCCTCTCTATAATTGCCGATATCCCCCTATTGCTTGATGGCCAGATCGTAGAATCAGTTTTGATTCATGTTTTGTAATGCTTCCATTCGATGATCCAACTCTTCTTCATCCACCGCAATCCCCAGCCTCCCGGCTTCTTGGAGCACAAGCACCTCTTCGATCGCGCTTCTTACGACGTCTTCTTCGGAGACCTTGACGAATTCCCCTTTATTCTCATAGCGCTCTAACACACTTTCCATTTCCTCATGGGAAATGATCTCGCCATTCACCTGAATCATCACACCCCCTTATGATAAGAACTTCCTTCCCAATTCTATGAATTGAGAAGGAAGAATCGTTACCGACTCCTATTCATACTCGTTCCTGGCAGCATACCAATCGGCATGATGCCCTTTGCAGAACCGATCGATAAACCCAAAGCCAACGGCCGTCATCACGCAAGTTTTCCCGACATAATTCGAGCCGCTCTCTTCTTCATCGTGGCGCAGACCATACATATGCCCCGCTTCATGCTGGGTCGTCTCCGCATTTGTACTATACCCGTTGTCAAAAATAGTAGAATAAGGATTGCCAAGCGTTGCGATCCCCGCAATATTGGAATTATCGCTAGGTTTGAGGCCCGAGAACGCAATCATGATATCGGCCTTTTGATTGCCGTTGTAAGTCGAACCGTGTTTGTTCCGCGCATCGTTCAATAATCCGGAACTGGTGGTTGAAGACGATTGCCATAGAGGTTGGGCCACGGACAAGAAGTTGATGCCGAATTGCTCCTTCAAGGCCGTGCCGGCACGGGCAACCACTCGATTTGCTTCATAGGCATAGTTTTGGTACGTAGAGCGCCATTTCTGATCGAGAGGAGAGGTGACATTGACGGTAATGTTCGCCATTCTGAAAGCCGGTCTATCATATTCAAAAATGGCCTCCCCGACATAAGGCGCAGCCTGTCCAGGTATCTTCTGACCCGCCCATTTTCTCGATAAATACCACTGGGTTGCCATCCGCCGCATGATGCGGGAAATGTGTATACAATGACGAGATCGAACAAAATGGCGAAGATAACGATACCCTGCAAGTTGAAATCCCTGAGTTGATGAGTCAGGAACAATCCCATCTGCATCGTTACGCTCAACCCGAAAAAAACCATCAGAGCGTAAACGAGCCGCATTTTTACGACGGAGCTCATTGTTTTTTCCCACTTTTCATTTGGCTTAATTTCTGTTCCAGTCTGGCAATCACCTCTGGATCCACCTCATCCAGCGCATCGATCATATGCGTTACGACCAAGCTGCCGTATTCCTGAACGAGTCCTTGCGACACGACTTTCATTTGTTCCGCCAGAAACTGTTCTTTCGATTGCAGGGGTCTGAATTTTGCCGCGCGTGCCCTTCCCGTCCCCACGGTCTCTTTCGTTAGATGGCCTTTGTCCACTAACCGATTCATCACGGTCATCACGGCATTGATGGTAATGGAGGTATCTTGCGTCAAGATTGACTGTACTTCCCTAATGCTCAAGGGACCCGATGACCATAGAATATCCATGATTTTGGATTCGAGCGGGCCGAAAAAACGGTTCAAGCCTTGCCCGTCCAGGTTCATTTTTTTGATCTGCATCAGACTCACATCCTAACACTACACATTGTAGTATGGTTCATAAGCGAGTTCAATTCTTTTCCGTCATCCCTAAATCACTTGCGGATTTTAGACAATGTTTTCGGATCGTGGGATTTTGTAAGCGGTGTCAAGATTGCTACAATGAACTTGCAACTAAATGATTTTCGTTCGGGGGGAATAAATATGAAAAGGTTTTCTATGTTGCTGTTAGCTTGCATCCTGGTTGTCGGGGCGCTCAGCGGTTGCGGAAATAGCGAGTCGGATGCCGGATCGTCCAATAAGCTCGTCGTCTACAGTCCGAATAGCGAAGAAATCATCAAGACCATCATTCCGATGTTCGAGAAGAAAACGGGGATTACGGTTGAGCTTGTAACGGCGGGAACAGGCGAAATCATTAAGCGCTTGCAATCGGAAAAGCAAAATCCGTACGCGGACGTGATGTTCGGCGGCTCCATGGCGGGTTATCGCGAAAATGCCGACCTCTACGAACCATACGTCTCACCGGAAGACCAATACTTGATTGAAGGCCACCGCAATACGACGGGCTTCGCCACGCCTTACATTTCAGACGGAAGCGTGCTGCTCGTAAATAAGAACCTGATTGGAGATATCAAAATCGAAGGCTATGCAGATTTGCTGAATCCGAAGCTGAAAGGGAAAATCGCTTCTGCCGACCCGGCAAGCTCCAGCTCCGCCTTCGCCCAGCTCACCAATATGCTGAAAGCGATGGGCGGCGATTATGAAAGTCAGGAAGGCTGGGACTATGTTGCCAAATTGATCATGAACCTGGACGGCAAAATTGCAAGCGGTTCCGGGGCCGTTCATAAGAGCGTGGCCGACGGTGAATACGTAGTCGGCTTGACTTATGAAGATCCGGCCAGCACCTATGTCCGCAATGGCGCGCCCGTAGAGGTCGTGTATCCAAAGGAAGGCGCCGTATTCCTGGATGCGGCCTCCGCTATTATTAAAGACGCCCCGCACATGGAGAATGCCAAGAAGTTCATTGATTTCATTCTGTCCAAAGAAGCCCAGGACGCATTCGGCACGCAGCTCACGAACCGTCCGCTGCGTATGGATACGCAGCTTGGAGACTACATGACGCCGCTATCCGACATCCACATGATCGATGAAGATACGGACTATGTAAGTGAGCACAAATCCGAAATCATCGAGCAATATATCAATCTGTTCACAAGCATCAAGTAAATAATACGAGAATTTAGGTGACAACAATGAGCGTGACAATAACAATCAAAGACCTGGTGAAAAAATACGGCGATACCACCGTCATTCCTGAGTTGTCCCTGGAGATTAAGAAGGGTGAATTTTTCACCCTTCTTGGTCCTTCGGGGTGCGGCAAGACGACACTGCTGCGCATGATTGCCGGCTTCAACAGCATTGAAGGCGGAACGATTAACTTTAACGAGCGTGTCATTAATCAGGTCGAACCGGGGAAGCGGAATATCGGAATGGTCTTCCAGAACTATGCCATCTTCCCTCACCTCACCGTCAAAGGCAATATCGCCTTCGGGCTGGAGAATCGAAAATTATCCAAGGCGGAGATCAGCTCCAAAGTGGATGAAATCTTGAAGGTCGTTCAAATCGAACAATACAAGGACCGCATGCCGAAGAACCTGTCCGGCGGCCAGCAGCAGCGCGTTGCGCTAGCCAGAGCGATTGTGATCCGGCCGGATGTGCTGCTGATGGATGAGCCGCTGTCCAATCTGGATGCGAAGCTGCGGATCGATATGCGGAACGCGATCAAAGACATTCAACGGGAAGTCGGGATTACCACCGTCTACGTCACGCATGATCAGGAAGAAGCGATGGCCGTATCCGATCGCATTGCGGTGATGAAATCAGGCGTCATTCAGCATCTGGGCACGCCTCAAGAAATCTATCAACGTCCCGCGAACGTCTTCGTTGCTACCTTTATCGGCCGCACGAACATTATCGAGGGCAGCTTGTCGCGCGAAGCAGGCAGCTATCGCCTGCAGATCGGTTCCACCTATTCCGAAGAGCTCGCCAACATTCAAGTGCCAGCCTCGAATCAGCAAGCCAAGCTGAACGTCAAAATTTCAGTTCGGCCCGAGGAATTCATCATGACCGAGGATCAGACCGGCCTGAAGGCGACCATTGTGCATAGCGTCTTTTTGGGACAGAACACGCATTACTTCGCCGACCTGGAATCCGGTCAGCGCGTGGAGATTACGCAGGAATCGAAAACGGCCCACATCCTGGAGCCTGGCCAAACCATTCATCTGAAAGTGAAGACGGATAAAATCAATGTGTACGACGCTGCGGGGGAATTGAATTATACAAGGGGCGGTCAGCTATGAAAGGGACGCACAAACGATTTGACGTCTGGACTAACATTTCGTTCCTGATCTTTCTATTCTACATTCTTTTTCTTGCCCTGCCTTTATTTACAATGCTGTTCAAGAGCGTGTATAACGGCACGACAGGCGAGTTTTCCTTCGCTTATTTTGTGAAGTTTTTCAGCAAGCCTTACTATTTAAATGCGCTATTCAACAGTATCAAAGTAACCGTCTGTGTAACCGCCTTGGCGGCTCTCATTGCCACACCGCTGGCCTATATCATGGCTACCGTCAAGATTAAAGGGAATTCAACGATACGGATATTAATTCTGATCTCGTCGATGTCGGCCCCATTCATTGGAGCTTACTCCTGGATCCTGCTGCTAGGGAGAAACGGCGTCATTACCCGCTTCGTCAGCAACACCTTTGGGATTACGATGCCTGACATATATGGATTTACGGGGATTCTCGTCGTACTGACCTTGCAAATGGTGCCTCTCATCTTCATGTATGTATCGGGGGCGCTGAAAAATGTCGACCAATCGCTGATGGAAGCGGCCGAGAGCATGGGCTACAAAGGGTTGAGCAAAATGCGCAAGGTGCTGCTTCCGCTCATTACGCCAACCTTGCTTGCAGGCGGTCTGCTCGTATTCATGCGCGCGCTCGCCGATTTTGGTACCCCGATGCTGATTGGGGAAGGATACAAGACCGTGCCCGTCCTGATCTTTAATGAATTCATCAGCGAGGTCGGCGGGGATGACGGCTTTGCAGCCGCAATCAGCGTCATTGTCGTCTTGTTCGCAACGGCGATCTTCCTGCTCCAAAAATACGTCTCTCATCGCAACTCGTTCACGATGAGCGCGCTGCATCCGATTGAAGCCAAGAAGAAAAAAGGAATCGGCAATATTGCGGCGCATGCCGTCATCTATCTGTATACGTTGATTGCGCTGCTGCCGCAGCTGTATGTTATCTATACTTCGTTCCAGAAGTCGAATGGCCGAATCTTCGTAGACGGATACTCGCTGCAAAGCTATCGGGATGCCTTCAATAATATCGGCAGCGTCATTACGAACACGTTCTTCCTGGCCATCGTAGCGCTGGTCGTCATTATCCTCCTGGCGATTCTCATCGCTTATGTAACCGTTCGCCGGAAAAACGCGTTGACGAACACGCTTGATATTTTCACGATGTTCCCTTATATCGTGCCCGGCTCGATTCTAGGGATTGCCTTGTTGATTACCTTCAACAATAAGCCGCTTGTATTAAGCGGAACGGCGCTTATCATGATCATCTCGTTCGTCATTCGGCGTCTGCCTTATACGATTCGATCAAGCGCGGCCATTCTGCATCAGATTAGCGACGGGATTGAGGAAGCCGCGATCAGCTTGGGAGCCTCCAAGATGAAAACGTTCTTCAAGATTACCCTGCCGATGATGCTGGCAGGCGTCGTGTCCGGAGCGATTCTAAGCTGGATTACGATAATTACCGAATTAAGCACCTCTATCATTTTGTATACAGGCAAGACGAAGACCGTTACGGTGGCTATCTATACCGAGGTTATACGCGGGAACTATGGCGTGGCCGCCGCGCTGTCCACGATCCTTACCGTCATCACGGTCGTCTCGCTGCTTGTCTTCCTGAGGCTCTCGGGACAAAAAGAACTCTCGCTCTAAGAGGCCGCTGTTGATCGCGAAGGGATACCGGAAGAAACCCGGCATCGAAGCTAAATATGTTTTTACACATCCAAGTCGGTACCTGCATGAAGGGCCGGCTTGGTTGTATTTGGATGATCAGCCGTCAACGGCGATTCCTTATAATAAGAAGTGAAGGGCTTATCATAGGTGGAGGGCGACGACATGGAACAGAAAAAGATTCGCAACTTCAAGGAGTCAACCCGTCACTTATTCCGACTCTATACGATTATTCCGTTTTCCATTTTAATCGTCTTGTTTTTCATTTTCACCATCATTAACGGAAGAATGAACTTGACGCAAAAAACAACGGAGGCCGCCCAATCCATCAGTCACTCCATGGCAGAAGTATTTGAACGGTACTACGAAGAAATCAACCGGATGGCCGCTTCGCCTGAGGTAATGAACTATTTGACCACGCATTTGGGCAGTGAACATGTATATTCCGAATTTTATGAGTTCAATAACCATCAGAAGGTCAAGAGCATCTTCCACATCGTCGATACGGACGGCATCTTCCGTGCTAGCACCGAGTCGCCGGATGCGTTGTATGCCAGCTTTGCCTTCAGCAATCTCATTAACCGGATTGCTCAGAGACCGGACGGCACATTGACCGAGATGAACAGCTTTCGTTACTCGCATGATCGCGATACAAGCTATACGTTCGGCAAAGCGATTGTCAAAGACCGGCAAACAATAGGCTATGTCGTCTATCAACTGTATGAATCCGACATGCAGAAGCTTATTTTTGAACAAAATAATGAGATTGCGATGATTACCGACGAACATAACACGATCATTGCCACGACCAGCAATGTAACCAAAGGCGTCCTGAACAAATTCAGCCCCAAGCTCGACAATCAAGGGCATGTTCTGTTGAACGGCGGCAAGTACTATATGTATTCCAAACGGATACCGGACACGCCCATCCAAGTGATCGCGCTCAACTCCTACAAATCGGAGCAGTACACCTACTATACGGTGTCTATCTTTGTCCTTGCCTCCAGCCTGCTGTTATGGGTTATCATTCATTTTCTGTCGAACAAAATGTCTGCCCGCAATTCCGAGTCGATCGAGAAATTAATTCTTGCATTGGCCCAGCTCCGCGAAGGAAATTTCAATGGCTATGTCGACATCCAGACGAATGACGAGTTCGAAATTCTCGGCGGCGAGTATAATGCGATGCTTGATCGGTTGAAGGATTTGATGGAGAAAAATAAAGAGCTGTCCGAGCTCCGCACCATTATTGAAGTGAAGCAGCTGCAATCCCAATTCCATCCGCATTTTATATTCAACGTGCTGGAGACATTGCGTTATGCGATTAAGATTGACGCCAAACAAGCGCAGGAAATCGTCATGCTGCTGTCCAGACTGCTCCGCTACAGCATCGGGCCTGATCGCAGCGTCCAGTTGAAGGACGATATGAATTATGTGCGGGATTATTTGAAGCTTCAGCACATTCGGTTCAATGAACGGCTGGAGTACCGGATCTCCATAGCGGAGGAAACCCATGATGTCTACGTCCCCAAGCTTGTGCTGCAGCCCATTATTGAAAACGCTATCAAATATGGCTATCGAAACCAAAGCAAAGTGCTTATTGACATTCGGATCTACCCTTCTGGCGGAAGGCTGATGCTGGAGGTCTGCGACAACGGTCCGGGCATGGATGAAGAGACGCTGCAGAAGGTAAACCAGCTCTTGGAAAGCCAAAATAACACGACGCAGCATATCGGGCTGTACAATGTTCATCGCCGTCTGGTGCTTCTCTATGGCCAGGAGTCCGGCATCCATATCGACAGCACGCAAGGAAAAGGCACCTGTGTGACACTGACAATTCCTTA
This sequence comes from Paenibacillus dendritiformis, assembly GCF_021654795.1. Taxonomy (NCBI): domain Bacteria; kingdom Bacillati; phylum Bacillota; class Bacilli; order Caryophanales; family Paenibacillaceae; genus Paenibacillus; species Paenibacillus dendritiformis. Next base: position 829,727 of record NZ_AP025344.1, on the reverse strand, counting down.
CGATTGGAGTGGAAATGATGTTTAAAGTTCTGCTGGTTGAAGACGAAGATATGATTCGCAGGGGCGTGCGCTTCAGCATAGACTGGCTGGAATACGATTGTATCGTGATAGAGGAAGCGCTTGACGGACAGGACGGTTATGAGAAAATCTGCGAGCTGGAGCCCGATATCGTCATTACGGATATCAATATGCCGATTATGGACGGCATCGCCATGATTCGGGAAGGGCTTAAGAAGCATACCTTTAGCAGCATTATCATTTCGGGCTATAATGAATTCCATCTCGCCAAGCAAGCCTTACAATTAGGCGTAACCGAGTTCCTCGTGAAGCCATTGGAGGACGACCAATTGATTGCGGCGCTGGAATCTGCCAAGACAAAAGTCGATCTCCTGCGCAAGTACGAAATCATCTCCAAGCATCCGCAAGCATCCGAAGAGGTTCTGCAGAGCAAATTTCTGGAGAAGGAGACAAAGACCTCAAAATACGTGTCCCAAATGATCGCCTATGTGCAGGAGAATTACGCGAAAAAAATCAGCATCCATGACCTCGTGGAGCAGCTTGACTTAAGCGCCTATTACTTGAATCAGAAGTTCAAGGCGGAGACGAGCTATACATTCAATGAGTTTCTTAACCGCTACCGCATCCACAAGTCGATGGAGTTATTGAAGTCCGGCGACAACAAAGTGTATGCGATCGCGCAGGATATCGGATTTAGCGACTACAAGTACTTTATAAGCATTTTCAAAAAATACGCCCACGTTACGCCAAGCCAGTATCAAGAATATTTCAGAGATAAGAACGCGTAACATCGTAGCTCGTACAGAGAACACCTCTTCCTGCCAGGCGGCTGTTGCTTGACGCTTCCGCTCTAGGTAGTGGAGAGGTGTTTTTCTCTCACTCTATATGTTATTTACTTATATTCTTTCTTAGTCATTCATCCCTTCTGTGTGGCTATATCGTACATTGGAATGAGCCGCTTCGAACTCAGCTTCTCTTAATTTGGGAAGATCATATTGTCTTGCTGTAAATTTTCATACTGCTCGATGCTCATTACAACCATATCGCCATCGGAAACAGGTCTAATATGCGGCATAAATCCCCCTCCTCCACATCAAAATTTTACCATTCAACTAACATATGATTCATCTTATTCATATTTCATGGCGGCCCAGCTCTTGTATTCATGAATCGCAAAGCCGGCATAGCTCGAATGCCGAGTCAGCTTTTGATGAGCGGCTTGCAGCTCTTTTTCCATCGCTTCGATGCCCTTGGCATAGAAAGATGTCCGATCGCTCTCCACATTTTTAGCGGTCTCCACGGCAACGATGACTTGCTTGTTCAGCGTCGAGGCCTCTCTCATTATCGCGTTGCCGTTTTCCACAATCCCATTCCTGCCTAAGGCAAAATTGCGGTAATCCATAATCACCAGGCAATCGAACTTCTCCAATAACCAGGCGCTGAAGCTGTATTCCGTGCCGGGAACCTTTACGGTATTCAGCCAAAAAGGAACATCCAGCGTAATTTTTAAGCCGCTTCCTTTAGTTTCCTGCTCAATCAGCCTCATATTGTCCATCCAGCTTGCCAGCATCGCCTTATTGCCGGTCTTCCATTCGGGCAGCAGATAAGGTTCAATATCAAAGTGCAGACCGGCAAACCTCTCTTCGGGTGTAACGGAGGCATTATAGTTTTGGACCCATGCAATAAATTTTTTTATCTGGTCCTGCTTCGACTTGGATGCCCAATCGGGGCGGCCCGCCAGGGCTTCCACGTTTATCCGCTTCTCTGTGGCGCTGCGAATAAAATCTTGATATATCGCCGGAGCGATATCGGGATCGATCTGAAGGTATACGGAGGTTACGTTATTGTCGCTGGCAAAGCCGATTATCTTATCCGGGTCCCTCTCGATAAGGCGGCTATCCCAAATCCACGTGCCCCTGGGAACGTTATGTACAGAAGTAGTGATAAGGACCTGATTGTGCTCCGGCTTCCAAGCTACATCGGCATGAAATACTTCGCTGATGAAGCGAAGCGGAACCATCGTGCGGCCATGGCGGACCGCCGCCGGCCCGTCAAAGGTTACCGTCTTGCCATTCACTTGCGCGTGATTCTCGCCCACCTTCAACGTAATGGTGTCATGGTTATGCGTAAAAACGATTTGCTTCAATGACTCGTTCCGCTTTACGTTTGCGCCCAGCTTTTCGGATACGAATTTGGCGGGAACCATCGTGCGGTTGGATGTTCGATCCACATACGGAGGTTCGTCCGGGAACGCCACCTCACGCCCGTCCACGGTGACTCGGATGGGGGAAGCACTCACATGGGGGAGACAGAGTCCTAAACCTAAAGCAACAGCGACCATGCCAAAAAACAATTTTCTGGTACAACTCATAGGATACTACCTCAGTTTCTCCGATCGGTTCGGATTTTTTCTCTGCAAGCTTGGATGGATGCCGCACAAAGGGATTATATAATATGCAACATTTGTAAGAACATCCGACCTATGAACCAAGTTGCGCAAATTTTGTAAAGTAGCAGGATGTCCGTACTGTAGTCATCTTTCCAACCCTAGGCCCCCGCTTAGTCAATTCGTTATTCACCTACGTACAATGACACAAGTGAACTCCTTTTCACTATATACCGTGTGGGGGAGGTGCCTTCTTACTCGTAGTACCCTTCCGTTGATTTGCGGAGCTCCTTGAATTGATTGGCATCGTGTCCGAACCACACTTGGGATTTCGTTCGGGCGGCAAGAGCGCGGATCCTTTCGACCGTATTCCGGTACCCGATCGAATCATACATAATGCCCGGAGGCCTGACCGGCGGGCCGTAGCTCTCCGCCGTATAGATGGTATCGGAAGCGAGGATGATCCCGCCCGATTCCGGCATTTCGATATGCAAGCCCAGCATGCCCCAAGCATGGCCGCTTCCGAAGTTCAGCAGGGTGATGCCTTCGGCCAGCTCCACCCCATCCTCGGTGCGAACATTCCTCACTTGCCGCCCAAGGGAACGCGAGCTGCATCATTTCGGGCCACCGCCCTTCCTTGCCCATCCCGTTCGGATTGCAGGCCGTATCGAACAAAATCTTGCCTTCCGGATGATCGCTCAATACGGTATAGACCGGAAACTCCACGAACTCCGTGGCCGCATTCGGATTTAGAATCGTAGCCGGATTATGCATGCCGATCAACCAGTTTTTGTCCATGCTCATGCGGCCGTTATCCATCACATACAGCTTAGGACGGGCTTTCATCACATTCGTCATGTTCCTTTCCTCCCATGTAATGTACGACTTAGGGTACACCTTTGATTCTATGATCAGCGATGGAGACTTATAAACTAAACTTGAGACATGACAAAAAAAGCATAATAACGTCCCTTCGCCTTCAGGACATCATTATGCTTGGGCATTCTCCGATCCGCATCTTTAATAAAATAATCTTGGCACCAATAATTGGATTCTGTTCGTTGGCAGCATAATAGCCGCGCAGCCTCCATCTCCGAAGCCGGGCGAACTCCGCAAAACTGCTTGATTCTCCATATACGCCGATTCGGTAAGCGAAATCCTGCGTAAATACAGCATTTCGATATGGGCGGCTTTACCAGAAAGGGAATCCTGCAAAATTACAGGATTTTCATCCGTTTCGCCTTGGCTTGAAGCAAAAGGGCCTAAAATGATGTAGATTTGCAGCAATTCCTCGGGATGTGGACTCATTGAGCCAAAAATCCTGTAAAATAGCAGCAATTTCCTCCACAGGTCACGCTGCTGGCACGCTTCATCGCCGTATTGCTCGATTCCCCGCCCTCATAACATAAATCTAAATCATCGTAGGTCTTCCGAAGCATGTCACGCCAATCGGGATGATTGCTGCCTGACAGCACCCTCTCCGTCAATCTGTCATCCAGAGCGATGGCCATGCCATGTTGATCGGCGAAGGGCGCTATGGTGCGATAGGCTCTCTCATAAGGACTAGAAATGATATGTTCGATAGGTTTGTCCGCCAAAAATTCCGCAAGCTTGTGCGCTTGCCGCACACCGGCTGCGGTTAACGGCGCGTCCGGAGCTTGCCCTTCCGCTAGGGAATGCCGCACAATGTATACATTTTTCATGACCAATATCCTCCTGATAAGACAATGTGGGAGTTCAGGCCTTGGCAGCTTCCGGCTCGGGAAATCCATGTTGAATGGCAGGCGTGTGGCCCCGCCAATTCTTTGCAAATGATTATGATAACATAGAGTTCCTGAACTTGGAAGCTATGAGGTGTCATGAAATGTTCTTGATCATCTTGCGCGCCTCATCCTAGAAACCCGATGCACGGTCACAAGAAATTCAAAACATTGTGAAAAAAATCACTATTAATGAGGGCGACATTATATTAAAATGAAGTGTACCTAACATCATAGAAAAACGGGGGTTGTTAACTTGAAGAAGAAAGCAGCAGCAATGTTGATTCTCGTTCTCTCTTTCATGCTCGTGATCGCGGGATGCGGCAGCGGCGGGAACCAGAATCAAAACGAGAGCCAGGGCAATGAAAAACCGGCGGAATCCCAAGAATCGGAAGCCGTGTCGGGTGCTTCTCAAACCAACTATACACCTATCGATCAATTAAAAGATAAATATGATATCATCATTGTCGGTGCAGGCGGCGCCGGAATGTCTGCCGCGCTTGAAGCCAAAGAAAAAGGCATGAACCCGGTTATTTTCGAAAAAATGCCGATTGCCGGCGGCAATACGATGAAATCCTCCTCCGGTATGAATGCTTCCCAGACCAAGTTCCAAAAAGAGCAAGGCATTGAGGACAACAATGACCTCTTTTACGAAGAGACGTTAAAAGGCGGCCATGGCACGAACGACAAAGAGATGCTTCGGTTCTTCGTCGATAATTCCGCAAGCGCCATCGAATGGCTTGATTCGATCGGAATTCGTCTGAACAATATCACGATTACGGGCGGCATGAACGAGAAGCGCACGCACCGCCCGGAAGACGGCTCGGCGGTAGGTCAATACCTCGTCAACGGTCTGGTGAGAAATGTTCAAGAGAAAGAAATTCCTCTGTTCGTAAATGCGAATGTAACGGAAATTACGGAGAAGGACGGCAAAGTAAACGGCGTGAAGGTCCTCTTCAACAATAACGATGAGAAGACGATTGCGGCGGATGCTGTCGTGGTGACCACCGGCGGTTATGGCGCTAACATGGATATGATTGGCGAGGTTCGCTCCGATCTGAAAGGTCTGGTGACGACAAACCAAGAAGGCAGCACCGGCGACGGCATCAAGATGATCGAAAAACTCGGCGGCGTCACGGTCGATATGGATCAAATCCAGGTTCACCCGACGGTGCAGCAAGAGAAATCCTATCTTATCGGGGAAGCGGTCCGAGGTGAAGGCGCAATCCTGGTTTCCAGCGAGGGCAAACGTTTCACAAACGAGCTGGACACGCGCGACAATGTCACGGCGGCCATCAACAAGCTGCCTGAAAAATCAGCTTATCTTGTATTTGATTCCGGCGTAAAATCCCGGGCGAAAGCCATTGAGCAGTACGACAAAATGGGCTTTGTCATTCAAGGCGATACCATTGAGGCGTTAGCCAAAGAAATTGGCGTTCCGGCAGATCAGTTAACTGCCACGCTGGATACATGGAACAGCGCCGTGAAGAACAAAGAGGATGCCGAATTCGGCAGAACGACAGCGATGGACCACGATCTGTCCAGCGGGCCATACTATGCCATCAAGATCGCCCCTGGGATTCACTACACCATGGGCGGCGTGAAAATCAATACAAACACTGAAGTGTTGAATAAAGACGGCCAGCCGATTCCTGGCTTGTTCGCAGCAGGCGAGCTAACAGGCGGCTTGCACGGTCAAAACCGCATCGGCGGCAACTCCGTGGCCGAGATCATCATCTTCGGCCGCCAAGCCGGCATTAAATCGGCTGAATTCGTACAAGCACAATAAACCGCCAATTTTCCGGCAGCACGCGACAAGCGCTTGTGCTCCTCAGAGTCCAAGCGCTTGTTTTTTTACACGCCAGCAAAAAGGCGACCGCTCCCCGGTGGAATGGAGGGAAGCGATCGCCGCTTGATTTATTGCCTTACTACACGAGCATCCCGGCAATCGCCGCGCTCATCAGGTTGGCCAATGTGGCGGCAATGACCGCACGGAAGCCCATCTCGGCCAGATCTTGTCTTCGGGAAGGCGCAATCCCGCCCAAGCCTCCAATGAGGAGTGCAATCGCCGCCAGATTGGCAAAGCCGCACAGCGCGAAGCTGATGATGACAACACTTTTTGGAGACAAATGAGCAATCTCAGGCGCAAACGAAGTGTACGCGACAAATTCGTTCAGGACGAACTTTTGACCGATGAAGGAACCTGCCTGCAGCGCTTCGCTCCATGGAACACCGATCAGGAAAGCAATCGGCGCGAACAAGTAGCCTAGAATTTGCTCCAACGTCAAGGCCTCGATTCCGAACACGCCGCCAACCCAGCCAATGATCATGTTCACCAAGAAAATGAGCGATATAAACGCGAGCAGCATGGCGCCTACGCCGGCAGCGATCTTGAGCCCGTCCGAAGCTCCGCGAGCCGCGGCATCGATGACATTTCGGGACTCTGTATCCTTCACCATCTCGACGCGTTCCGCTCTGAGATGATGATCGGTTTCCGGCATAATAATTTTGGCCAGCAGCAAGCCGCCCGGCGCTCCCATGAAGGCCGCTGCAAGCAAATATTCAATCGGAACGCCAAGCATCGCGTATCCGCCCAGGACGGAACCGGAGACACACGCCAGTCCGCCGACCATAATCGCGAACAGCTCCGACTTGGTCATTTTCTCAATATAAGGCTTAACTACAAGCGGCGCTTCGGTCGGACCGAGGAAAATATTCGCAGCCGCTGACATCGATTCCGTTTCACTCGTTTTAAGCACCTTCGCCAGAAATCCGCCAATGATTTTCGTAGCCCACTGCATAATGCCGAGATAGTACAGAACCGCGATCAAGGAACAGAAGAAGATGATAATCGGCAATACCTGCAAGGCGAACGTAAAGCCCGCCTTTTCCGCACCCAATATCCCGCCGAACAAGAACTGAATGCCCGCATTCGTGGAATCGATGATGCTCTGCACGCCCGCAGCCAAGTAGTTCAGCATCTTCTTGCCGAATTCCCACTTCAACACGATCAATGCAAAAATAAATTGAATCGCAAACGCGCCAATCACCGTTCTCGGATTAATCGCCTTGCGATTTTTCGAAAACGCAAATGCTATCAAAAAAATGCCCAAGATTCCTAGAAGTCCCCAAATGTATTGCATATACCTGTCCTTTCTTCATCGTGTCAATGACCAAGAATGTAAAGCGAAAGGGGCAAACGGCCGCGCTTCAGATTCGTGCTGCCTTCTATGCCAAAGCGGCCGTTTGCAGTGATTAGCATTAGTTAATAGACTTCAATACATCCAACAGCATGTTTTTAAAAGCTTCCCGATCAATCGCTTCGCAGACGCGGACATTGCGCGTGCGTTCCAGACGATTGTTAATATCGACAAGGCTGTAGCCTCTAGTCAGCTCGCCGACGGTTTCGACATCGACGTGATAGAGATTGGACTTCGTCATGATCTTCTCGTCTGCCGCTACGGCTGCGAGCAGCGTATCCGGATGCGTCGTGCCGTTCAGTCTGTGAACCGTTTTATTAAATCTCATAACGACCTTGTTGACATCTTTGAAAAATTTCGCGCCCTTCGTTCCGAGCGCTTCAATCTCTTCATGGTCGTTATCGTCCATGATGGAATATTGCGTGCACATTTCCCAACCGACCATCGTGATCGGAATGCCCGAATGAAGCACGATTTTGGCCGCTTCCGGATCGACGTAGAAATTGTACTCCGCACTCGGCGTAATATTTCCGAGCGCATTGTTCGTTCCGCCCATAATATAGAGATGCGGAATTTTCGGAACAATGGTCGGATCCTTCTTGATCGCCATCGCAATATTCGTTAACGGCGCAATCGCAAGAAGATGGATTTTGCCTGGATTGTTATGAACCGCTTCGATAAGGAAGTCGACGGCATGCCCTTTTTCGGGAGACTGGATCGCTTTTTCAAAAAACGAATCCCCCATCCCATCCTTGCCATGCACGTCCTCGACCGTACGATGCTCCGTCTGGCCGATACCCATGATCGGGCCTTCATGCCCTTTGTACACAGGAACTTGGCCGCTTTTTCCCGCGACTTGCACGGTGTAGAGCGCATTTTCCACCTGCTGATCGAACTGGACGTTGCCCCCGGTAATCATAATGCCTTCGACTTGAAAATAGTGAAGCGCGGTTAAAATGGCAATCGTATCGTCGCCGGCTGTGTCGGTATCAATAATGACTCGCTTTTTCTCGGACATTACAAATCCCTCTCCGTTGCTTTTTTCGCCAATTCCGTAATGTAATCAAAGAATGCGTCGCGATCCACGTCATAGACGACATGTACCGGGCGTCCGTCCGCCGTTTCCACGGTACGGCCTTGGCTTGCGCCCTCCGTAATCACAATGCTGTTAATCGTCTGCACCTTCACCAGATCGCTCTTGCCAACGAACGCAGTCGTTAATACATCCCACAGATAGTATGTCGAGTTCGTCGAGAAATGAACGAGAGGCGGCACCATCGCGTAGCATTGGCCCAGGAAATCCACGCCGATATGCTTCCGTTCCGCAGCCCAGCGCTCACGAACATCGAGCGTAAGCGGCACTTGATTCGTGCTTTCCAGTGCCACCAGATCAATCTCGATCCCGCTGTCCCATACGCGCGCGGCCGCATCCGGATCCCAGAATACGTTCCATTCTGCCGTTCCGTCATGCTCAGGCTCGTGCACATTGCCTGCTTCACGGAAGGTGCCGCCCATCCATATCAGGCGCTCGACCTTTTCTTCGATCGTCGGATCGATATCTAATGCGCGGGCAAGGTCGGTCAGCGGGCCCGTAAACAGCAGGGTCGTCTTGCCTTCCGTAGCGCGCAGCGTGTCTATAATATGAAGATGTGCCGGCTTGTCCGCTGCAGGAGTCACCACTTTACCGGATTCGTTAAGAAGCGGCAGGGCGTCCACATAGAACGCATGCATGCGCCAGTCCTTCGGGAACGGATTCTTCCCGCGGGAATTCGAGGCGGCTACATCCAAACCTCCGCTGCCGAACCGATCGATGATTTTACGGCTGGCAAACATCGCCGGTTCCAAGTAACAATCCGCCGGAATGACCGACACGCCCGTCAGCTTCACGTTGTCCATGTGCAGTAACAAAAATAACGAAATTAAATCATCCACGCCGCCATCATGGTTAAAATAAATGTTCTTCTTCATCTTATCTCCATTCCCATCCCCATACATCAACACGTCATTTGCAGGAAATGTAAGTTTTGTATCAATGTATAAGACGTTGTAAAACCGAACAAAAATATTAGATCAACATTTATTATTCGGATTCCAATTAAAAATAATACTAAAATTTCTCTGAAAAATATATACTTCATGAAAAAATATTAGAATCCAAAAAGTGGGGGGCGGCGAGCGAATAGATGCAAAATGTGCCGGATGGCTGATGTGCTCATCCTGCTCCGGCTTTCGAGATAAAAGGAAAAAGCCCTCTCTGGGAGGAGAGGGCGGGCCGGGATTGGCTTCACAGTTGTTAGTTTCGTTCCAGGCCAAGAGTAAGCGACAGTCATGTGTGGCTCATATCCATCTGCTGCACCTCAGCCCCATTCTTTTTAGAATTGAATAAAGTTTTAGGGCAGAAAGTTTTAAGAAAATTATGGCCAAATATCTATCCACTCACTAGGCCATCTTTGCATTCCATATTTTGTGTCGAAATATACGGCCGTAAGCTGTGCATTATCGGTCACTTTATGACGGACAATATTCCGTGTGAAATCTTCTTGATCCTCTATACGAATAGAAGTTGAGCTTCCTCCATCGAGATGAATGGCCATTGTACAGCCTAAGCCGGACATAATGGTACGTCCATACCCTTACCGGTTTTTCCGTGTTCGAGAACATCTACGGCAATAGCCAGAACTATATTCTTTGTTTCTGAATTGTAGCCCATCATTGTACGTGGCCGTTTGTCTGAAACACCACCTACACCCTCCGCCTCATCAGCAATCAATTTATCGTATGCTGCTTTCGTCAATGTTTGATCGAGATGCATACTAATGCCACCAATTGCCCACTTTAGGTTACTGAGTTGTCCAGTCAAGTCTTTGGCAAGAACTGTGCGCTTTACATTCACTGTACCACCTGTGGTTCGATACATAGTCCCCCTATTTCGATTAATGGTACTAGTTCCATTTTTCAAGCAGTTATTTGGATAATCGCGATGTGTACGAACAGCCTGCCCATTTTGAATTGCAATCCCCTACAATTTGGCTCCCACTATAAAAGGTTCCGTTTACACCTTGCAAGCTAGAATTATAGAGACTAGAGCTGCCCAGTGAACCCACTTTCAGATCATCCACATGCCAAGTAATTGCGTATATCTCTGTCGATGTACCATTGACAGTTCTTTTGAAATGCTGCCACCATAAAAATCACTCCTTATTTTTGTTAGCTGATCAGCGCAGAGAAGTTGGCCAATTTTGCTTCTCATATATAAGGGAGTTTTGCGGCAGCAACTACAACCTTAGATTATAAATTTTTGAAATGATTCTTTTATGGTTTAATTTTCCCTCATTGGTATATAACTATTTATGTAATTTTAGAGAAACAAATACACAGTATCTTTCGTCTATTATGGTAAAGAAAGGTGCTCTATGAAAAAAATATGCGTTATCCTTGTATCATTGAGTATTCTTTTGAGTGCATGCATAAAGGAAGAAGCCAAGGAAAGAGAAACTGTGCCTTCAACTGGGCCAACAGAAGGAACAGCTACTCCTACACCAGCAGATATACCCAACGTAACCGCAACTCCACCGCCATCCCTTTCTGATTTGGAAAGAGCACAAGCTGAATTGGATGAAAAACGTAAGCGAAAAGGCGAAATAAAAATGGATAATATGGTAAATATAGGCGTAAAGGGAGACTTATTAGAAGGGGTCATGGCTTTGCTGGAAGCTGTAAAGAATCAAGACAAAGAAGGAAAATTAAAACTCCATTATGATTCTAACTGGATTACCTTCGACGATATAATAGAACCCTATATTCTCGAGTTCACCAAAATACAGCTAGACAATACGGAACTCAATGGTATGATTGATGAACATAATCTCCTCAGTTTTTCCAGTGACGCAGCTATTGTAAAAATTACAATAAAGACTTTAAATACAAACCTAGAGGAATCTTTATCAACCGGAAATTACATTTTTGTAAAAGTGGATGGTACATGGAAAGTATTCCGCTCATTTTAAACTATAAAATGAATGGTTTTGAAATGTATTTTGCTCCCAATAAGTTAACAAAAGGCGTGCCCTTTAATTCTGCCAATTGGAATTAAAGGAGCATGCCTTTTGTTTATTCTGTGATTTACCACACCTTCTATTTAGAGAATTCATCCTCTACTATCGCCTCTAGTAATTCGAGGACGATATATGATACTACATCTTCGGTCGGTAATTTAATATAGGTGCTGATCTTCAAGATGTCTTCTTTGAAAATTTCAATTATTTGCAGCATCGCCTCAGTATCTTTTTGCTTCGCTGCCTGTAAGAGGGTTAGAAATTCACGCTCTGAGATAGTTGCTGAAGCATTTTTCGTTTCCATTTATTCACCGCCTGTTGGCTCATTTTAAGTTGCTTCGCCACCTCGGCTTCTGTCATATTCAGAATGTAAAGTTTATAAAGGACCCTTCTTCCCTGTAGCGGCAAAGAATGAAGAAGCTGCTGTACCAATATGCGAGTCTCAAGTTCATTGGAAAAACAAGTATTTTCTCGACTTTTTTCAAAAAGGGCACATTCACTCGTGCGCATTTTTTTGACATGGTACTGCAATCGCCAACCACTCCGGTACACTTTATTCCTATAGCGTTCAATAATAGATACTTGCTTATCCACACTGCCCCCCCTTTTTGTTTTCCTATGACTCTAATATATAGGGAGTTTATAAGCTTTAAATTACAACCATTTAACATATTTGGTTGTGAATTAGCAATTACTTTTTCCCTACTTATAAAAAGAGCTGAAGGGAGGGAGGAGGGATGGAAGTAACCGATGTGATTTCACTTGTGACAAATGTAGGATTCCCGGTCACACTCTGTTTCATTCTAATTCGCTATGTTCTGCAAACTATAGGTGATAAGCTGGAGAGATTGGATAATTCATTGCTTCAGCTAGTCAGAGCTATCCAATCCATGCAGGACAGAGAAAGAAAAAAATAAAACGATTTGACTAGAGGGATAACTGTCTTATAGATTGATCCCTCATTGTAAAAAGCTGTTACGTTACGTAATATTATTTAGGGAATAAGATGGTGCCTTGTTTGGTGGGAAGAAATTGTGGTTTTGATGTCGCAAATGGATGTGACTTGTAGTTTGAGCGTAATCCTGGTTGAAAATTGTGGTTGCACCCGTCTGTTGCGGACCATCGCCTCCCTTTTCAGGATTTCGCTTCCCTCTACAGATCTCGTATGTCCGGGGAGAAAACCCTAATAGATGTAAAATGATAAACAATGACCTATCATCAAATTGATGCTTCATAAAAAAACCTCACCGTGTGGTGAGGTTTCGTTTACCATTAAGTTTTCTCCCGAATTTTAGATATAATCACATTGGCTGCTTCTACTGCACCGCCAGCACTCTGAAAAGTTTCTGACAGTTTCTGCGCATTTTCCTGATATGTCCGGTTAGCCAGCACCTCAGATACCGCTGCTGCCAAATATTTGGGCTTCTTTCCTTGCAATTTTAATCCTGCGCCCAGTTCAGCAACCCGCTCAGCCACTAATCTTTGTTCGCTATGTTGCGGAAATAAAACCATGGGAACTCCAAAATACAGGCTTTCATTCGCACTATTCATGCCGCAATGGGTAATAAATACATCTGCTGTCTGTAATACCGATATCTGATCCACGAAGTTTTTCACCGTGAAATTTCCGGGTATGCTGCCAAGAGAAGAAATCTCCGTTTTTTCACCAACTGACATCACAACATCATAGTCCGTATCTGCAAATGCCTGGATAAGGTTTTGGTAAAAATCTTGATTTTGATTAAGTATAGTCCCAAGAGAAACGTAGATTATTTTTCTATCTTTTTTGTTATTTAGTACCGGCGGAGACTGCCTGATGGATGGTCCGACAAAAGCATATCGCTCGGAAAAGGTACTTGCCATCGGCTGGAATTCTTTCGCGGTATAGACAATGGTGTCCGTTTCATTATTATTTTGAATAATCGAGACAAAATTCTCTACTTCATACCCACGATCCTTTAACAACTGAATTTTTTTGTTAATTCGGGGCAAACCCACGATCATTCTCCATAATTCTATGAAACCCCGCTTCATCAGTTTCGCTGTATGCTGATTAAAAGCAAAGGTAGTCGTCGAACAAATATATGGAATTCCTAGTTTTTTTGCAAATAATTTTCCCCAAAAGCATAAAGAGTCGGATACAATACAATCCGGCTGAATTTCCCGTAATTCCTTACATACCTTTTCATCCAAAGCAATGGTCGTATCGGCGACCATTTCAATCAATGCTGCAAAATCTTTACCAACCTTACGATTCAATTCTTTTTGGGATAGCTGGGGCAAAAATGCATCACAAGCAATAAATGCAGCGCCAGCACCTTCTATTTTCCCCTGAAATTCTAGAAAGGAATAATACCAAACTTGATGTCCTCTATTGACTAACTCGGTTACCACCGGAATGGTCGGATTGGTATGACCATGTGCGGGTATCGAAAAAAATACAATTTTGCTCATTCTGATTCATCTACCTCCCGCTCAGCTTTTTGAATCATCTCCACAAATTCCATGAATTCATTACTTTTTAAGAGAGCAATTCCTTTTGTCGCATCTTCTCCCAAGACAATCAGCTTATCACCAGCTTGAATCTGATACATTTCGCGTGCCTGTTTGGGAATCACAATCTGTCCCCGCTCTCCTACCTTCACAACACCAAAGAACTGCTTCCCCTTGGGACCGAGCCGATTCGCCTCTTCTTCACTCATATTACGGGATAATTGATCCAGGGTTATTTGAAAAATATCAGCGAGTATCTTGCATTTAAAAATATCGGGCAAGGCATCCCCGTTTTCCCACTTTGCTACGGTCTGTCGTGATACGTTTACCTTCTCAGCTAATTGTTCCTGACTCATTTTATGCTTTTTACGCAAAACACGAATATTCATACCAATCATATTTTTCATCTCCCTATACGTTTAAATATATAGAAGCTCCAAGTGTGAAATCTATCAACAGTTTGCAACATTTTTTGTTAAAAATTGTGGCAAAGTACCCATACATTCAAGTTACAAAGTGAACAGCTCAGAAAAATGGACAGGCTGCCTCTTCGAAAAGGTCGCATGCACTTTCGCATGCGAGTAACCTCGTCTAGAACATCTTCAAAGACTTGGCTGTCATGGACATATCCAAGCATTACTTTGACGCCGGATACAAAGGACACGTTTTTAATGAAACAAATATCCCCTCCGCCCAACACCGGAGATCATCACCAACAATCTCACGCTGTCAACCACGAGGGGATACCTTCAACACGATTCGATTTTACAAAACTAAGCTTGCTTTCAACGTTCAGAGCCCTAATCCACTCTCAAATGCTTCCTATAACCTTCCATCCATCAACTGCGCCCATCACTTCAACCCATAATACCCGCACACCACCTCCGCGACCGACTTCGCGGCCACGAGCAGCCCGTCCTCGTCGATATCGAACTTCGGATGGTGGTTGAAGTACACCTCTTTCGCATTCTTCGGCTTGCAGCCAATGTAGAAGAAGCAGCCTGGGATTTTATCCAAATAGTACGCAAAGTCCCCAGAGCCGGATAGCATATCGCCTTCAAAGATGGCGGTCAAATAATCGCCGACTCCGCGGCGGCGACGATCGCGTCATTGGCCATATGCGGCGAGGAGCCGTGGCCGCCTTTCCCCTGAATGCCGAGCTTGAAGTAGCTGCGGCCTGCCATCGCATATCCGCTGCGGTACATGACTTCACCAACATCCCCCGTAGGGAAGACGTGAACCCCGAAGATCTGATCCACGTCATCAAGCAGGCCGGATTCTACGATGCTCTTCGCACCCCCGGGAGGCGTTTCCTCCGCATGCTGGTGAATGATCTTAATCGTGCCGGGAAGCTCATCCTTGAGCTGAATCAGGCAGTCCGCAAGCACGAGCAAGTAAGCGGTATGCCCGTCGTGGCCGCAAGCGTGCATGACGCCGGGATTTTCAGAAGCAAAGGGAAGACCCGTCTCCTCCAGAATGGGAAGTGCATCGAAATCCGCCCGCAGCGCTATCGTCTTGCCCGGCTTGCCGCCTTGAATCGTGACGATAATGCCGTGCCCGTTTCCGGCTTCCGTATCCAGCTTCACGTCTTTGCCTTGATAGAAGCCGCGAATATATTTCGCGGTTTGTTCCTCTTGGAAAGATAGCTTACCAATGAATAAAAGGAGGCCGCCCTTATTGTAATCTCTCATCGAACATGAGTTGAATTTGAATGCCGAACGGATCTTCAATAATACCGTATGCCTTGCTAAACACGTTAGCCGATAAAGGAACAATGATTCTCACACGTTCATCTGCGGTCAAGCTCTTATAAAAAGATTCAATTTCCTCGAAGTCCGCACTTTGAATGCACAATGAGGTGTTGTTGCCAATGACATACTTTTCTGTTGCATCAATTGTATCTTCTGCGAGCATGACTCTGGTTTTTCCGATGGATAAGACAGAGTGAGCAATATAATCCTTATTTTCATCGGTAAGCTGCAGCGAGTTGTCGCGTTTTGCCATATCTTCGTAGGTAACAACCAACAATTCCGCGGCGTTAAAATGCTTCTTGTAAAAATCTATAGCTTCTTTTGCTTTTCCGTTCATGGATAAGAAAATAGCAGCTTCTAATGTGGCACTCATTGTTCAGTCTCCTTTTATATAATGATGAAGGCGAATTGATATTCATACCTTGAGCTTACTATAATATAGAAAGGTAGCAAAACATGACACCTTTACAAGGGGATTGAATGGATGAAGAAATCGGAAAGATTAAATGACATGATAAGATACTTGAACGGTCGAGAGTTCTTTAATTTACAGGACCTTATGGAGAAATACCATATTTCCAAAAGTACAGCTCTGCGCGATGTGAGTTCATTGGAACAATTAGGCATGCCTATTTATGCGCAGCATGGCAGACATGGCCGATATGGTATCTTAAAAAATAGATTGCTGTCCCCCATTACTTTTACGATGGATGAAGTGTATGCGCTGTACTTTGCTATGTTAACGTTGGAATCTTATCAATCAACCCCGTTTCATTTAAGCGTTACTCAACTTAATGAAAAGTTTGAAAACTGTCTTTCCAACAATCAAATCAAGCAGATTCATCAAATGAAAAAAATCCTGGAATTTGAAACATATCAGCATCATCATGTGAGCCGTTTTTTAGATAAGATACTCAAAAGCATTCTTCATGAGAGTACCTGCAAAATTCAATATGAAAAAAATAAGCGGACAAAAAGCTACCAGGTTCAATTTTTCAAAATTTCCGCCAAGTTTGGTCAATGGTATGCTGCTGGAGTCGAGCGACACACGAATAAATATCGCGTATTCAGATGTGATAGAATAACCGGGATCGAAGAGGAGGACAACAAGTCACGCTTCTCGATAGATGAACTCCTTGGTCGTTCATTAGAAATGTATCAGTCGGAGATGAGTATTGCGTTTGAAGCAGAGATTTTAGAACAAGCCAAGGATCTGTTTTATAAAGAGCATTATCCTTCGATGACAATAGAAATTGGTCATAAAACCGTTATTAAGGGATTCTATAATCCAGGAGAAGAGGAGTTTATCGCGGACTATTTTATGAGATATGGCCATCAAGTGATATCCGTGAAGCCCGAATCCTTAAGACAACTTATCCAGGATCGAGCAGAGAGTCTCTTTAATCACTATCAAAAATTATAAGCGTTTTCCCCGCCCCGATAGGGGAATCAACTCATTCTTTTTCCATTATAATTTCGCGAATAAAAGCGCCTTGCAGACGGATCTGCGAAGGCGCTTTGTTCGGGGAGCGGTTCCCCGGATCAATTGAACAATGCTATTTCACTAACCATAACGCCGGTACGTTAAGCGGTTCCCAGCCCGCCATCGAAAGATGTTCTTGAAGACACTGGTACGTTGCTCCGTCGTAGATTACTTCCTCTCCGATTTTATACGATATCCCTGGAGCCCAAGTCGGAGACGGTTGTGACGAATCGGAATCCGTCGTTACCGTTACGGCGTTGCTTGCTTCGGAACGGTTCCCTGAGGCGTCTACCGATCTAACCGTGAACGTATATGTGGTATTGGCCGTCAAGTCGGTAACCGTCGCCGAAGTAGTCGTGACTGTGGCAGCTAACGAGTCTCCGTTATATACTTCATAAGCGGTTACGCCCTCGTTGTCCGTGGGAGGATTCCAGCTAAGCGATACGCTTGTGCCAGTTTGGCCCGTGGATATTAAATCGCCAGGTGCGCTCGGGGCTGGCGTATCGCCCCCGCCGGCTGCCGCTAGCACAGCAGCGTGCGCATCAACAATGCCATGCCCATACTGATCAGAGCTTCCGGCAGGCTGCGCTGTATTCCGGAGAATATCTCCGGCCGCAGCAGGGCTCAGATTCGGATTGACCGATCTCATCAGCCCGAATACGCCAGTCACATGAGGGGTTGCCATCGAGGTTCCAGACAAGGTTGTGTATTGGCCGTTCTTATATGTGCTGTATATGTTCGACCCAGGAGCCATCACATCAAGACCCGGTCCATAATTGGAGAAGCTTGAACGCGTTCTGCTCGAGGTAACGGAACCAACCGCGATTGATCCGCTGTAAGCTGCCGGATAAGAGATGCTTGGGCGTCCGTCATTGCCCGCAGCCGCCACCACGATGGTGCCCAAGCTGACTGCGGTTTGAATCGCTTCCTCCATCCCGCGATCGTAGCCGCCGCCACCCAGCGACATATTGATGACATCGGCTCTAATATTAGCGGCGTGAACAATGCCTTGTTGAACGCCATACATCGAACCGGAACCGCTGTCGCTAAGCACTTTAATAGGAATCAAGGTCGCGTTCTGCATGACGCCTGACACCGATCCATAACTGGCGATCGTTCCCGCGACATGAGTGCCGTGCCCATTACCATCGTTTGTGGTACCGCCTACAAAGCTGCGGCCCAAGCTAGTATTCACCAGATTTTTCAAGCTAGGATGGTTGCTGTCAATTCCCGTGTCAAGCACGCCGATCCGCACTGAGCTCGACCCGGTCGTAATCCCCCAGGCTTGCGGAACCTTAATCATCTCATAATGCCAGCGTTGGTTGTTGTGAATATCTTGAGGTGAAATATCTTGCGCGGTTGCGGTTTCAAGCGCGTACATTTTGCGGTTTTCCGAGATGTACCGAACATTGAAACCGAGGTTCTCTAATGTTTTCTCCAAAGTGTTTTTTGCGGACTCGATTGACTTGTAGTCCTTTACAGAGTACTCGACCAAATAGACCAAGCCCATTTGCTCTATCGCCGTAGCCCTTACATCGCTATCCAGCGCTTGCACCGAGAAAGTGTCGGCATCCTGCCCGAACAGTGAATCGGCAATAGCAAAACCGCTCTCCGTGAGCGAATCCGCTTCCATCAATATATCATCCACGCTTTGGCTCGAATCCATGAAAGGTTCCTCGAGCGACACTACGAGTTGACCTTCAATATAATCAGCCGAGTGACCCTGAGCGGGGCTGCCAAACGACACCCCTGTTAATAAAGTGACCATTAACAAAATGGCGGCTAAAACAGAGCTTAGAAACTTCTTCATCATTATCCCTCCTCCATGGAAATAAATAATTTGTGCTGCTTTCTGGTGTTCAGCATAATGAAATAGAGTTTGTCACGATGCTGAGAAAGCGCATTCAAGATTTAGATTTATCAAGCCTCCTTTTTTCGGTTCTACCTCCGTGAGATTTCCTGGCTCCCCCCTTTCTTAATGTCATTAATTAATTGGGATTTTCGGTAAATAAATTACTCTTTTTCCCAACTGTCTTTATTTTACCACCATTTTTTTGGAAAAGTAAACAGAAAATTTAAAAAAGCAAATTGTCATCTATACGATGAAAGTCCGGAATGGGGGTTGGCATGCGCGGGCGGAAAGATGACGTTCTTATCTGGGGGCCTGCGGAATACGCAAAGTATCTTCGTAACCGCGGCTGAGAAAGTCGCGCTGAATCCTCATGATGGCTAATTCCCGCCGGGCCCTTGGGAAATGGCTCGAAAATGTAAATAATGCCCTTCCGACCTCCTATTGGGAAGCGAAAGGGCTGAAAAGTTTGCTTTCTCGTTCTTCAGAGTTTGGCGAAGAAGTTCCGCTACGTTATTGTTCACTTGAGGGGGTAAGCCCATCATCGTCATGTACGCTTTCGGGCGACCACCGCTAACCGGCCGTCTTCGGTCGAGTATTCACACGTAGACAGAACAATAAGCTTGTCGCCATACCGGGCTGTCACGCCGGTGTCGTATAGAGCGAGTTTTTTGATGTTCTGGATATATGATTCAAACTCGTCGGATGTTCCTGCCTTCTCAATCTGGTAGTATTTAAAAACGTCGTCCGTTTTGCGATAAACTTTTGAGAGAATAACGGCAACAATTTCATATTCTTCCTTCTCGTAAAGCGAACTGAACTCGATTTCAGCATGTTCCTTATAATAGCTTTCTTTCTTATACTTCATCAAATCCGCAAACAACGCGCCGCTTTTCATGTGATGTCCGTGAATCAGCAAAATGTCTGAACCGTTTATCCGGCTGTGTTCATCCAAAAAGGGGAGTCCGTTTTTGTTTTTCTTTTTATCGAAACCATGATTGAGATAGTATTGCGCATCCTGCTGGTTCTGCATAATCGGGTAATCAATTCGGCTGCCGTCAATTTTTAGCCAACCGACGATGTCCGGGTTTCTCTTGTAAAGCTCTTGAAATTCGGGGAGCATAACCGGCTCATGCGACTTCGGGATAAAAGGTGATGGTGTTGCTGCACCCTCGCCTGTCTCCGCTTCTTTTTCCCGTATTTCTGCCAACTCTTTAATTTGCTGCTGTTCATCATAATCCTGCAGGTAAGTTCTCGCCATCGAGACGAGAGAAAAAACCAACAGAACAGTGAAAAAGGCGGTAAGAATTTTTTTCGTTTTGCTCATTTTCTTACCGCCTTTCCTGTTACTGAATGTTCTTTTTCTTCTTGCCGCTGAGCAGACAGAATCCGATCGCCATCAGGGACATCAGTGCCAAAGCCATATAGAAGATTGGCGATGGGCTATTATCTCCTGTTGTCGGAACATTGTCCAGCCCGTTGTTACGGTGGCCGGCTCCGGTGTTGCCGTTACCGGTTCCGGTGTTGCCGTTGCCGTTGCCGGTTCCGGTGTTGCCGTTGCTGGCTCCAGTGTTGCCGTTGCCGGTTCCGGTGTTGCCGTTGCCGGCTCCAGTGTTGCCGCTGCCGGTTCCGGTGTTGCCGCTGCCGGCTCCAGTGTTGCCGTTGCCGGTTCCGGTATTGCCGTTGCCGGTTCCGGTATTGCCGTTGCCGGTTCCGGTGTTGCCGTTGCCGGTTCCGGCGTTGCCGTTGCCGGTTCCGGTGTTGCCGTTGCCGGTTCCGGCGTTGCCGTTGCCGGTTCCGGCGTTGCCGTTGCCGGTTCCGGTGTTGCCGTTGCCGGTTCCGGCGTTGCCGTTGCCGGTTCCGGCGTTGCCGCTGCCGGAACCATTAGTCGGCGTCAACTGTACATCGTAGCGTACGATGTCGCTTCCGACCGAGATGGTTGGGCTCGTATATGTCACATACCCGGATTTGGTTACAACCAGATAATAATCCGTGTCCGGGAACACCATATAGGCATATGCTCCGGTTGCGTCGCTCTTCTGGCTTGGGCTGGCGTTATCGTTCGGAGCAAAGCCCGGAATCACAGGCAACGTTACTTTCGTGCCCGGAACGATACCGTTCGCTATATTCCTCGGGGTATCCGCATAATACAGCGTCACTTCAGCGCCTTCGATGGTTGCGCCAGTGGTTGCGTCCGTAATGATGCCATACGGGTCAACGAGCTCCTGCGAAATATTCAATTCACCGTTCGCTTTCACGTCCAGCTTCGCATCCCGAATAAGCGTCAGTTCTTTGCCCGGCTCAAATTCATAACGTACTTCCATCGTATACTTACCCGTGGATAACCCTGCCGCAGAGAATGTGCCGTTGTTTTGCAAAGGGAATGCTTTCGGAACGCCGTTCTCCGAAATATAGCTGCCGTTCTCATCCTTCAAGTAGACGTGCAGCTTGCCGGCCAAGGCATTGTTAAGGAGCGAAGTCTTCCCATCGGGCTGCTTGAAGAGCACGATACCAACCGCAGTGATTTCTGCCGGAATGAGGTTCCCCTCCGTTGTGGGATTGGTGCCCTCAATGTATGCCTTTTGTGTGAATGGAACAGGCGTTGATATCCCGTCAATGTCAACCATCTTACTGTAAGAAATGGTATACTCTTCATCCCGCTGAACTGGATGGTAGTATTTTCCCTCCGAATCGGTGGTGATCGTTTGCTCCTCACCGGTCTTCACGTTCTTCACGATAATGACCGCATTGGGAATGACCAATCCCGTATTATTGTCCCGCAGAACACCCGTAAGCGCCGCCGGCATAGCGATGACGATTGCCTTATCCTCGTTGTATGGCACACCCGATGGACTGGTGGCTGTGGTGGTCGCAGTGATCTCGTGCTCCTTCGGCGTTGTATCACTCAACTTCGGCGGCGTATAGTGAATCTTTGCCTTGCCGTCTTCGTCGGTAACCGCCGTTCCTATTACCGTACCATCCTCCAGCTTAAACACAATCTTCTTGCCCTCTACCGGGTTGCCATCCGTTCCCGTGAGAGTGGCTGTCAACTCGGAGGGAGTCTTGCCGTCTCCAGGCACCTTCGCAGTTTTTGGTTCTAAGGCAAGCGTACCAGGAAGGTATCTGGCATTCACAAAAGGAACCTGGGCGATTTCATCCTCCTTGATATTGCCTGTATACTCCCGGCTCTCCGGGTCGGTCGTATAACCGTCCGACGTATAATCCGCTTCGGTTACGATATACAAGGTGTCCTTGAGGATGCCCGCAATGGTAACCGTCTGTCCGTGCTTGAGCAGAAGCTTGTCTCCCGATCGGATCGTTCCTGTAGTACCGTCAGGCTTCGTATAGGTATACGTTCTGTCTGCACCTGCTCCGGTGAAAGTGACGGTGTACTCAAATTCCTTGTTCACATCGCCGCCGTTGCCTGTCACCGTATTTCTGATCAGCAGGCCGCCAGGCAAATCTCTATGATTGACGAAATTGGCTTCGGCCGTTGTCGCCTGCACGATGCTGCCGGTAAGTGTCAGCTCCGCCGGGGTGGTCTCGTAGTCCTCGCTAGTGTAAGCTGTCTGCTCGACGGTGTAAGTAAGTCCCTCGGGCAGGTTGTCCACAGTGACCGTCTCGCCGTGCTTGAGCGTGATAGTCCCGCCGGATATGATCGTTCCTGTACCGCCGTTCGACTTGGTATAGGTATACTCATCTCCTGCGCCATATGAACCTGTGAAGTTTACTTTGTAGGTAAACTCCTTATGTTTGTCGCCGCCGTTACCGGTCACTGTATTACCGATCAGCAGACGGCCGTATACCATCCGAGTGTTGACGAACGGTGCCTTGTGGTCGCCATTCCCAACGATCGTGCCGGTATGAATTCCCTTCGCCGGGTCAGTGCTATAGCCGACTGCCGAGTAATCATTTTCGGTTACGGTGTATACCAGATCCTTGGGCAGTTTCGGAATGACAGCAGTTTGTCCATGCTTCAACTGGATATTATCGCCGTTTTTGATCATTCCGCTCGTGCCATCTGGCTTGATATAAGGATAACTGTCACCCTTGCCCTCACCCTCAAAGGTGATGGTGAACACAAATTCCTTATTCTGATCGCCGCCGTTGCCTGCCACCGTATTACTGATCGTCAGCTTGCCGGCAATAGGTGTTGGCACGATTAGCGGATTATCAGAGGTTACTTTTACCCCGTCTACCCAGATGGGCTTCCCGGGTGTGTTACCTACATACACCTGATAAATTCGTGTCGTCGGCAACCATGTCGTTGTGTCAATATAGGTTTCCTTCAGCTCATAATAGCCTGGATTCGGAAAGAGCAAATTGAGCTTGCCGTCCTTGCCGGTTTTTCCACTAGCAGCTTGCGCTCCGCCGTCTTTCTTATACAGCGTAAACTCTACGCCCTGCAGCGGATTGCCGTCAGGGTCCACCTTTTTCAGCGGCAGCAGAGCATTGGTGCTCGAACTGCCGGCTACGTCAGAACTGTCCAGCGTGCTCTCACTTTTGGCGCTGATAGAATTCAGCTTATCATCGCCCGTCAGCTTTACCTCGTTGCCCATTTTGTCGCCAGCTTTCGCTTTAGAAGGATCAACCTCTGTTTGGTACACAAACTGGTAAAACTTATTCGGGTCCTTCATTTTGAATTTCAGAACTGTCGTGCCGCCCGCGCCCGGTTCGGCTTCCACCTGAACTTCACAATTCGGGTCGCTGAGATTCAGTGCTGCACCGTCCCGCTCCAGAGCACCGCTCGCAGTCAGCTTGGCACGATAAACCGCCATGCTGGGTGCTATCAGCACAAGCTTTCCAAATTCATCATAGCGCAGATTCATGCCTGCACCTAGAGTATCCTGTAAATAAACGCCCTGATCCATGTTGAATGGCGGGGTATAGTTCACTGTCCATTCCAGCACCCCGGGAACCGGCTTAGTTACCGACTTGCCCAGCGCCTGAATCGGCACAATGACCTTGCGCTGTTCGGTTACCACCTTTTCCACTCCGCCCCATGTCATATGCAGGTCGGCTTTGTTATACAGCACCTGCCTGTCTGTGCCGTTGGTGGTGTATTCCTCCAAATATTTCTCCAGAGCCGCATTGGAAGGTCTTGCCTTAACCAGAATGACATAAGGGCTTTCCAGCTTGGAGAAGGTGAAGGTGCCTACGTTGCCGCTATGGGAGAAACTCACCACATGAGCAGGGTCGTTCGGCTTGATGATTGACACAGCGTTGTTTCGAACCCCATAGCCGGTGCCTCCGCCATTGTCCGAATAGCCCTTATAAAGCTCAAAATCCTTCCCCTCGGAAAACGGAACGAACTCCCAGCCCTCAGGCAGGGTGTCCACCAGCTTAATGTCGCTGATCACCCGATTGCCGCCTTCCTTTGCCATCTCGACCGTGTTGTACCCCGGCATATTTACCCCTAGGCGGAAGGTGACGGTCTTGGTCGTCCGGTCATAACCAGCCAAAGTGTATTCGTCGCCGCTTGATGAGCCGTCATAACCAATATAGCGGTTAACGTCGTTCGGGGTATACCATGTGTCAGCCGTCCCGTCCTTCTTCATAGGATAGGATGCCGTAAGCATATCCTTGTTCAGCATACGCAGGTGAAGGTTGATACTGTTTTGCGTTTGTTTTACGGTCTCGCCGTCAAAGAGCAAAGCCCGGTTCCAGCGTGTTTTCTCTGCGTTAATATCCTGCCTGAAGAGAACGTCCGTGTTGGTCTCCAGTGCACGGAAGCTGAAGGATGCAGCTTGGTCGGTGGTGTATCCGGTCGCCTTAATCAAATCCGCCACCACTTTACCGTTCACTGTCAAAGGAATAGCCTTCAGGGTCAATCCGTTCGCGCTCTTGAGGGTATCCTTGTGATACTTCTTCCAAAGCTGCGCAGTGGTTACATTTTCTTTGATTTTCGCAATCGTTTCCGCGCTCACCTCGCCGGTTTCATCCACCGCGTCGTTCAAGACGTTCAGATCTCCGCCATGCACCAGCACATCGTATACCACCCCATTTGGCAGGGCATACTGTGGCGTTAGGTTGACGGTCCATGTGATGCCGCCTAGGTTGAAATCCTCCATCGAGATAGAGCCTGCTTTTGTGAACGTGTGCGCCCCGACGGTGATGATTGCCTCGTCAGTTACCGCGTTGGGTCTTGTACCGGTTGTAACATCGTTGTTCTGTATGAAGTTTCCGTTTGCGTCCTTCGTATCCAAATCCCAGTTGGCCCGGGGTATGTTGGTAAAGCTGGAGCCGCTTTTCACTTTGGACTTAATCACCAGCTGAACTTTACCGTTTACATCCCCGAAGAAGTACACGCTGTTTTCATCCGGGGTAATCGGTCTTACTTCAGATGCCACCCCGTCCTCCCATTTCTGATATGTCGCTGACACGAACTCTAGACCCGCGGGCAGCACATCTGTAATGGCAAGGTTTTTTAATCCCTTCTTGTTATACCGGTTGACATCGGCAGTCCATGTGATGGTTTCATTTGCATGGTCATACACGCCGGATGCTTGAATCCAGTCGGGTGCAAAGGAAATCTCTTGACCTGCACTCGCTGAAACAGTGTCATCGCTCTGCTTTAATTGCACTTTGCCGTTCATGTCCCGATAGCTGCGGCCAAGATTCCCCGGTGGATTCTTGTACTCGTAATAGTAAGCTTCCTTTGGGATCCACGTCTTAAACTCAACCTTCGGATCTGCACCGGTCCCCGCCGGGAAGATGTAGCTCAGCTTACCGTCGGCGTCGATATCCGGTTCTACCGCTATGTCGTTGACCTTGAAGGAACCATGCACATAGATACCGCGGACATTGCCAAAGCCGGTATTATAAGATGCAGGGTCCGTAAAAAACTTCGTCCCGTCGAGCGATAGCTTGAGTGCTTTATCAAACTTATCGAAAGCAGAGGCGGTTGACTGCCAGGTAACCGCACCCTCAACAAATTGTGCGGGTTGGATACCGCGATAGCCATACTGATCCCACTTGATCATTCCGGGCGAGCTCAAGGTGATGCTGTAATCGGGCGTAACGTCCGGGTTTTTTAGCTGGTACGCTCCCCCGAAAATGGAGATAGGCCTTGACTTGCCATAATCTAAGCCCGCTACATCCGAATTGGCGGTGGTTTCAAAGCCGAAGGTAACCCCGGTTCCCACGCCGTTGAAAAAGCCATCGTCGCCATTAAACACAATCTTGATGCTATTCGGGGTGAAATAGGCCGTGCCAAGCGGTTTCACGCCAACTTCAGTTGTTGCCATCAAGGTTTTGGTAGCTGTCGGCAACACCACTTCCTTGAAGTAGTCATCCCGTCTGAGTTCGATCCAGTCCCCCTTCTGAATGTATAGGGCTGGATTCGCATTCGTCGGATCATCGTCATCGCCATTCACTGGCACCTTGAGGCCTTCCGACATGAGCGTGAATGGCTGTCTGCCCTGGATAGTCCCGCCAGGCTCAATAACAGCAAGGGGAGTTCCCTGCTTCACCTCCAGCGGAAAGGTTGAATTCGCTCCCATAAACACCGCTGTTTTGTCCGATGGACTAGCTATTGCGATCGCCGCGAAGCTGGCCGGCGCATCATACACTGCCTCAGTTACCGACGGTTCTGTCGCGGTCGGTGAGCCAGTCTCGATGACTGTTTCCGTCCCGGAATCGACTGGCGCGCTCTCCGCATATACAGGAGCAGAGAACGTCACCGATTGCAAAATAAGCAAAACCGCCAGGCAGAAAGACAGCATAGAGTTGCTTATACTGCGTTTTCGCTTCATTGCAAAATTCTCCCCCATTTTCCGAAGTTTTTGTCGATAACAAGATCACCTGCCCAATATCATGTACAAGCGAATAGACATAAGCTATTTTGCTTGACCCGGCTTCCCTTCACATCTTCGAAATCTTGCGGAGTTCGAGATGACCGGGCAAGCTCCGTGGGGATGCAGGCGGTTGATCAATGCTTATAATTTTCCTCCCTCCTCACCTCGACCATTTTTCGCCATCAAATCCTGAAAAATTACAGAATCCATCAAGTTTAGACAGCGCATTTCACTATTTTACTAGGACGACCTATACAAAACTTATACAACCACTCGACAATCGTAACTCATCTTCCGGGCAGGCTTATTTAGGGGAAAATTGGAAACGAGTTCGCGACATATCCGAGCATCCGAACTCGTAGCGGATAGGGGCGAGAGGTGATGCCAACCATCAATATTAGGTGCTCCACATGTGTGGAATGCTGACGGTACGTTTCGGTGTGACCTTTTTGATTGCTATGCATCCAAAGTTGTTGCTACGATAGTTGAACGCAGCAAGGTAAACTAATGAAATGGCAGAGGAGTTATTCATAATGAAAAGAATTGTAACACTGAGCACACGCAAACTGATGGACACTGCAAAGCACGGCGGATGCGGCGCTTGCCAGACATCTTGCCAGTCTGCTTGCAAGACTTCCTGCGGCGTGGCCAACCAGCGTTGTGAAAACGCAATGAACAAATAGAATATGAAACTCACCGCCGTCCTTCAAGGACGGCGAAGTTGTTTCTTGCTGGATAGCCGTTGCAATTTGTAGGCAAAAAGGAGCTTGATTCGCAGTATGATTCATCAATATCAACTGAACGGGTACAACATCGTGATCGACACTTATAGTGGCTCAGTGCATGTTGTTGATGACCTGGCGTATGAGATCATTGCGCTTTATGAGCATGCAACACCCGAACAAATCCTGACGATAATGAAGGAAAAACATTTCTCTGAGGAAAGCATTCGTGAGACCGTCTCAGAGGTCGAGGAACTTAAAAACAATGGGCAGCTCTTTACAGAGGATGCGTATGAGGAACTGGCCATCGATTTAAAAAAACGAAAAACGTATGTGAAAGCGCTCTGTCTCAATGTCGCGCATACTTGTAATCTATCATGCGAGTATTGCTTCGCCAGCCAAGGGAAATACAATGGCGATCGAGCAATTATGAGCGTAGAGGTTGGACACAGAGCTATCGATTATTTGCTGGAAAATTCGGGCCATCACCGTAACCTGGACATAGACTTCTTCGGCGGGGAGCCGCTTATGGCTTGGAAAGTCGTCAAAGAGATTGTAACGTACGCACGAAGCAAGGAGAAGGAATGGAACAAAAAATTCCGCTTCACCTTCACAACGAACGGCATGCTGCTCAACGATGAGGTCACCGATTTTTTAAATCAGGAAATGTACAATGTCGTCTTAAGCCTGGATGGAAGAAAAGAGGTTCATGATCGGCTGCGCACAACCGTTACCGGCAAAGGCAGTTATGATTCTATCGTGCCGAAGTTCCAGGAATTCATCGAAAAGCGGGGAGACCAGGAATACTATGTACGGGGAACATATACGCGAAACAATGTCGATTTCACCAATGACATCTTCCATATTGCAGATCTTGGTTTTGACAAAATCTCGATGGAACCTGTCATCTGCGATCCGCGGGAACCCTATGCGCTTACCGAGAACGATCTCCCGGAAATTTACAACCAATATGAAATTCTCGCCAAGGAAATGATTAAGCGCAGCGAACAAGGCAGAGGGTTTACGTTCTATCATTACATGCTTGATTTCTCGGAAGGCCCTTGCATCCAGAAGCGAATCACAGGCTGCGGATCAGGCACAGAATACCTCGCTGTCACGCCATGGGGCGAACTGTTCCCATGCCACCAGTTTGTCGGGGATGAAGCGTATAGCATGGGGAACATCTGGGAAGGCATCACTCGGCCTGAGCTGCAGTCCCAATTTAAAGAGAGCAACTGCTATACGAAGCCGGAGTGCAAGGATTGCTGGGCTAAACTTTACTGCAGCGGCGGCTGTCCCGCCAATGCCCTGCATGCGACGGGCTCCATCAACGGAACCTGCGAGTTTAGCTGTGATGTTTTCCGGAAACGGATTGAATGTTCCCTGATGGCGAAGGTTGCGGAGTCGATTAGAGCGATGGAAGAGAATCCAATGTAGATAGATGACAGAGGGGCACCGGCCCCTCTTTGCTATTCGTCCGTACTTGTCTGTCATATGTATCGGAATCATTTTGCGACACATACTCATGCAGAATGATTTGTATTGCTTTCAAAATGCGAAAAAGTGATCTATTGCCTACGAATTGCCTGAATGTGCTTGCAATAGTTCATACCATGCCAGGCGCACATAAAAAAGAACGAATCCCTGTTGTGTGGAATTCGTTCCTTCATGCTTAAATTATTTCACTTCAACGGGTTGCAAAGCCTCACTTGACTCTTTTTTTAGAGTCAACATGACGATAAGGGAAATGCAGTATAAGGCAGCTAAGTAGATCATTGCGACCGTCATATCATAACTTTGAAGAATATAGCCGACAAAGATGGGTGAAAACCCTCCAATTGCTCTGCCGAAGTTAAAAATTGTGTTTGTCGCTGTACTTCGAATCTGCACAGGATAGAAGCTGCTAATTAAAGCTCCATACCCGGCAAACATGCCATTCGAGAAGAAGCCGACAATCGCGCCACCGATTAAAATGGCGACACTTCCGGCAGCATAGGAGTATAAAAAGACAGCACATGCAGAGGCAAGCAAGAAGATGCCAAAGGCACGCTTGGCACCAAACCGGTCCATAAACAGACCGAACGTTAGCATCCCGACAATCATGCCAACCGCAGTACTAATGGTCCAAAGAGCAGAGCTTGAAACGGATAAGCCTTGCGATTTCTGCAGCATGGATGGCAGCCAAATCATTAAACCATTGTAGCCGGCAATTTGCACCGTTGCCATAATCATCAAGGAAATTGTCGTCATCGTTGTTCTAGGCGTTTCAAATAGTTGAGCCAGCTTGCCTTTTTCATGTTGCCTGTTGATTTCTTTATTTTTCTGGGCAGCCAGCCATTCCGGAGATTCCTCAAGGTTCTTTCGCACAATAAAGGCGAAAATGACAGGTACCACGCCGACAAAGAATAAAGCTCTCCATCCTAAAAACGGAAGAATAACAGCACTTAGTAACGCCGCTAAAATAACCCCGTACTGGGCACCTACACTAACATATGCGGAAGCTCTTCCTTGTTTATTCTTCGGCCAAGCCTCGGCAACGAGAGCCATGCCAATTCCATATTCTCCTCCTGCGCCAAGACCTGCGATAAATCTGAACATATAAACTTGTTCAATATTCGTTGCTAATCCAGTTAATGCCGTCCCAATTGCAAACAAAAAGACGGTATTCGTAAACACTTTTACCCGCCCATACTTATCAGCTAAAACCCCAAAAATAATACCGCCTAGCAGCATGCCAATATTCGTTATAGAAGAAATCAGTCCACCCGTTGCGAAATCAATGTTAAATTCCGAAATAATCATTGTCATCGCAAAGGAAATAAACATAATGTCCATTCCTTCCAACGTTAAACCAGTTACTGAAGCTGCCACTGTTTTCTTACGATAATCCATTCTAACGTTCCTCCAGTTTCTTGTTGATCTTTTTGCGTGTTTGAGGGAATGGATTACATAAGACTTTTCCATTCTCTTTTGAAGCCTCACGGGACTCCCTTTAAAAGAGGTACTAAAAATGCCCTTCTGCAAGGGCAAAAGGGCATGCGAAAACATAGATATTATTAGCCTTACAATATCACGTCGCCCTTTTCAGCCTCTCTGGACTGCATTAAAGGAAATTTATTTCGTGATACATACTAGCAAAATAGAGCAGATAATGTCAACTTCCATTTCGTGCTATATGAGTAAATTAATATGTGTGGTTTGCAATACTCCCAATCTTGACATTATCGAATACAGGCATGTAAAAATTATAATCCTTCTCTAAATCATCATATGCGTGAAATTTAGATTCTTCTCAATTAATAAAGTTAATAGTATTAGTAAAGTTAATTATTTTATAATTATGCAATATTAGGATATTGAGATTAATTTTTATCAAATTTGAGAAAAGGCTTTTATAATTAAAATTTCTCCTCCCATATCCAAATTGGCTCCATGACATCTTGCGTATACCATCCATATCCATATTTTGACGGAAACTTTTGAGCATGCGTCATACTCATCAGATCCGATGATTCTTTGCTTATCAATACATTATTACGCACTTCAACACGTCAGGTCGTCATCGACGCCGTTTCCTTCAAACAACTTGAGGAAGCGCTCACGCTGACTTATGATGCACGCGAGTTCTTTATCTACGATAGACTCGATGGAGCAGGCCGACACAATCGTGCTGTCAGGCATTGATTTTTTTTCCAAAAGGGCTTATTCTATAGACAGCTTAGCGATAAGCAAGTTCCTGACACGAAGGGAGATGTGTTTTAATGGCAACTACTTATATGGTGGTTAGGTCTTAAAACTGAATAGCAGGCATACGCGAAAAAAGCGGGACAACGCCCGTATTCTTTGGTATGCCATTCAAAGTAACCTTTCGTGAATATTGCTGTTTGCAGGATACGATGAAGGTCGTATCTTTTTTTGCGTCCTGATGCCGCGCGACAGCAGCTTCTTTAGAGGCTGCTTGTCCGTGGCATTTTTGCGTTCAAAAAACAACAGTAAAGGAGCTAACAAAAAAACATGATGGATTTGAAAACCTATGGCTACACAGAAATAGAAACAATTCCCGATGGATTATTGCCCGGCAGGGTGACGGAGCTTCGGCGCGAGCGCTTCACGGTCGTGACCGAGCGCGGCGAAGTGACGGCGGTACTCAAAGGAGCGTTCTATCACAGCGCGGAAACGCGTGTAGACTTTCCGTGCGTCGGTGATTTTGTCTTGCTGCACTACAACGAGAGCGGAGATTCTCTCATCGTTACGGTACTGCCCCGCCGCTCCAAGTTCTCACGCGCGGATTACTCAGGGCATGCCGCAGGCTATGCCAAAACCGTACGGGAACAGGTCGTTGCAACCAACTTTGACTATGTGTTTATCCTTTCTTCCCTGAATTGGGATTTCAAGGTTACCCGCATCATGCGGTACCTGACACAAGCCAGGCAGAGCGGCGCCCAGCCGGTCGTCATTCTGACCAAGGCTGATCTCGTTGAAGACTATAATCTCCCGCTCGCAGAAGTCACACAAAGCATCCCTGATGTGCCGGTTCACGCGATCTGCAGTCATACTGGCCTGGGGCTGAACGAACTCGCTCCCTACTTGATGCCTGGTAAAACAGTCGTCTTTCTCGGCATGTCCGGCGTCGGTAAATCGTCCCTGCTCAATGCGTTGATGGAACAGGACGTCATGAAGGTTCAGGCGATCCGGGAGATCGACAGCCGGGGGCGGCATACGACAACGCACCGTCAGCTGTTCATGCTCCCCTCCGGTACGATGGTCATCGATACGCCGGGTATGCGTGAGCTAGGGCTATTTAATGCCGACGAAGGCATACGCGCAAGCTTTACCGATGTAGAGAAATGGTTCCCGCAATGCCGATTTACGGATTGCCGCCATCAGACCGAGCCGGGCTGTGCCGTTCTCGCCGCGCTTGCCGACGGTTCGTTGACGCGTGAACGGTGGGAGCAATATGTTGCCCAGCAGCATGAGAACAAGTATGTCCAGGATAAAACGAGCTACCTCATCGACAAGAGGGCTCGAAACAAAACAATCGCCATATTAAGCAAGCAAACGAAGAAAAACGGAGGATGGAAGAAATGAATATTACATCGCTAATCTATGCCTTAAGCCGACGGTTCAAGAAGGATATCATCTCTGCCGACTGGAAAACCATGCCGTTACAGGGCGGAACTGTGGGAAATGTGTCCCTGGTAACGGGGATCGCCGAAACCGCGGATGGCGAAAAATTGCCGTACCGTATCGTGCTGAAAATCCAGAAGAAATGGGAGCGTTACGGAGATCCGGGTTCATGGCGCCGGGAATATGATCTCTATGCGTCTGACTTGGGAGCGACGTTCTCGGATGCTTTCCGCTGGCCGACATGTTATCACGCCGAGATCAATGCCGAAGAAAATGAATTCCAGCTGTGGCTGGAATATATCGATGGCGTAACCGGATTAGACTTGACCGGTGACATGTATGAACAGGCCGCGCTGGAGTTAGGACGCTATCAAGGCAAGCTGTATGCGGAGCAGCCCGCTGTGCTGCAGAGCCTGACCAACCTGAGCCACCCAGATCTCATGAAGAATACGTATCTGCATTACCGGTCATGGCCGGTCGTCTACGATTATATACGGTCGGAGGACTGCGAATTGCCGCAGCACGTGCGGCAAATGCTCATCGACATCGATGAGCACGCAGACGAGATACTCGCCCGCATCGAAAAATTGCCCCTCGTGCTATGCCACCGGGACTTCTGGGTGACCAACCTGATCTATGCCGACGGGAAAATCGCGCTCATCGACTGGGACACATCCGGATGGGGTTACTTGGGAGAGGATCTCGCAAGCCTGATTGCGGATGAAGCGGATATCGATCACATGGTCGAATACTACCAGCGATGTGTCCCCGCGTATTACAAAGGCTTTTCGGAGTATGCGGATGTATCCCCTATCGCTGATCATTGCGTCTACGAGATGATCCTTCTCGTATTCGGGTACAGGCTTGTGGAGTGGTATCTCCATACAGAGGACGATGACGAGAAGACGAAGCATGCCCATACGCTCCAAAAAATCTATGAAATGAAGACCAGCCCTGTGCAGGGTTGACTCTAAAAAAGAAACTCCGAAAACCCTTGAATGTAGTGGGTTTTCGGAGTTTCTTTCATTACTCCCATTCGATCGTCGCCTGCGACTTGCTTCTCTTTATATACCGCTTCCGTTACGGCAAGAAGTTTAATGAAACCCTTCTTTTCTTCTTTCCGCTTCTCACTTTGCCTTGATAATGACTGAACCTGTCTTTCCACTTGTTTAGCCAATGTTTTACTTTGAACTCTAGTTGTTCAATATTGATTGGATGTCAATTCTGCGTTTCAAACTTATTATATTAGACTTACTGGAACTAGGGTGGACGGGGAGGATTTATTTCGTGTTGCCAAGACTACTTGGATAGATGGATTCCGAAAAAAACAGTTCATCAGTTACCTCTTATGGACGAACACATTGCTAGCTTTCAGTTTTTCGACCCGAATGGAAATCACTTGGGTATATGGGGCGAATGGTCAAAAGAAGAAACCGATAAGTAATAAATCAAGAGGGGAATTGCCCCTCTTCATTTTATCCGCCACTACATCTCTGATTTAATTGTCCTTCCGCACTAACAGTGAACAGCACTCCACATGTGACGAGGTGACAGGGAGTACAGTTAAACGATGGAATGACATTTACTCAGCTTTTATACATAGAACATACTAGTAATATATCAACTTCTTCAATATACTATATATTGGAATTAGCTTTATAAAACCACGAAGACCGGAGAGTTATATGGATATAAAAATATTTGTTGATGAACTTCTAAATACTAAAAACCCTTCTTCATCATATGCGATGATAGAAGCTTTAATTTTCAAGGTACTATCGCAAGTTTTTCAAGATAACAATAAAGAACTCATAACAAACTACAGAATCAAGGGTAAAGGCTTGTTTGAGTTTGATGCATATGCCCCCGATGGATTTAGAGAATACGAAGGGGCAACTGTATTTGAGATTAAACTATACCGAAATAAAAACTCACTAAGAATGATTTACGAAACATATAATAGGCTCTTGAATGTGATAAAGTCTTCAGGAGTTAATGTACAAAACATATTATTTATTCTTACCGTAGAACTTACTGAAGAAGAAAAAATGAATATCATAAAAAAATTGAGCAATGATAATTTAATTAAGATTGGTATTTGGGATATAAGTAGTCTTCAAGAAATGTTTAATAATTACCCTGAAGTTGTATCGAAAGCGGTTGAAAATATATTCGAACTTGTATTAAATAATCAAGTTTTTCAAGGCATCAACAACGAACCGGATTTTAATGAAAATCAAAGAGATAAACATATTGATAATCTTAGAAACTGTTTCTTTGGTGATGAACTAGTTTTATTTTTAGGCGCAGGAGTATCGCGGGATGCGAAAATCCCAATGTGGGACAATCTAGTATCAGATTTATTGGTTTCGTTATTAAGCAATAAACTTAAGGAATTTAATATCAATTTATCTGAAAATGAAAGGGATTTCATTATAAAAAACCTAAAAGATTCTAATGGAAACTCTCCACTCCTTATGGCACGTTATATTCGACAAGGGCTACAAGAATTATTTACTGAGACGCTAACAAAGATTCTATACAAATCGTGTGTAAATGAATCTAACATACTAACTGCTATAACCAAACTTTGTAAGCCAGTTCGAAATGGAGTAGGTATACGAGGTGTTGTAAATTATAATTTTGACGATTTAATTGAGTTTAACTTTCAAAAACATGACATTAGTCACCGTGCCATATTTCGAGAGGGTGATATTCCAACAAGAGATGAATTAGGTATATACCATGTGCATGGATTTTTGCCAAGGGATGGAATAGGTTATACCAATTTAGCTAAAAGTCTTTTGGTTTTTTCAGAAGAAGGGTATCACAACTTAATGCTAGACCCATATAGTTGGTCAAATTTAATTCAACTAAATTATTTGAGAGAAAACACTTGCCTGTTCATTGGATTATCATTGACAGACCCCAATTTAAGAAGACTACTAGATATTGCTTCAAGAAAGCAGGAAAGCGATATCTGTAAACATTATGTAATCTTAAAAAAAGAGCTATATCACAAGAAAGACTTAGATGTATCTAATATTGACTTGAGAAACATTCAAAAGTTTGATACTGTCAATCAGAAATTGCAAGAAGAGTATTATAAAGAACTCGGGCTGAACGTAATTTGGATCGAAGGCTATGATGAGATTCCAAGTATTCTTGGAAAAATTAGAACATGATTTAATCTTCTATTAGATTGGGGCTGTCTCATAAATAGTTTTTACTCCCTGTAGGATGGCCGTAAAATTCGAAAAAAGGTCGAGTTAGGGGGTACACTGGTTCCCCTACTCGACCTTTTTGCTTCATCACTGCCCACTTGAGCAAATTAGGGGCAAGGGAAAGCCACCCGACCTCGAGGCTTACTTTTGACAGGCCTCGAAGCAGAAAGCGTCTGAATCCTCTGTTGTTTTTCATTTGTCCAAATACACGTTCCGGTTCGACCATTCGTCGAACCGACAGGGCATATCCTTCTTCGCTCCGCAACTTCTCCCTCGCTTGTTGCTTAGAGCGGAGATACTTCATGCTTACTCGGATTTCTCGATTCCCTTTGGCCTTGGTGCAGGCTGCTTTGAGGGGGCAATTCG
Organism: Paenibacillus dendritiformis; assembly: GCF_021654795.1. Taxonomy (NCBI): domain Bacteria; kingdom Bacillati; phylum Bacillota; class Bacilli; order Caryophanales; family Paenibacillaceae; genus Paenibacillus; species Paenibacillus dendritiformis. The sequence goes on along the minus strand of NZ_AP025344.1, from coordinate 793,497 downwards.
ATCAATCCTGACTTCGGTAATGCCTAAGTTTGATTTCATAACCACTCTCGTTTTTTTGCTTGCTCTCATACCGGAAGCCAAGAACTTGTCCACCGGGACACGTCCATGTATCCGTTTGTTCATTGTATTCCCAATTGTCGATCTTGCTGACATCTTGTTTCCATTTCTTTGATTTTTCTTGATGATACGTGCTGTATTTCACGATAGCCTCTACGTTTTCTTCGTCCAAACAGGCGTAGTTCTCTTCGCTTCCATAACCCGCGTCTGCTATAATCGTTCCCGGCAGCTTGCCCAGCGCGTTCTTCACTTTCTCTAAATGAGGTTTCATGCAACGGGTGTCCGTAGGCCGCTGATGCAAACGGTATCCGACCACAAACTGATTTTCGGTGCCAATTTGTACATTATAACTAGGCTTGAGCTGTCCATTTTTCATGTGGTCTTCTTTCATTCGCATAAAGGTAGCGTCCGGGTCGGTTTTACTGTAGCTGTTCCATTCTCCGAGCACTTCCTGATGATGTTCATATTTTTACAAGCGAGGCAGGAGATCTTTACGCCACAGCCGAACTGCTTTTTTGAGCGGTTTGTTTTTGGGTTGCTTTTGCAGCTTTTGCTCCAGGTGCTCTACGGCTTTCTCCAGCTTCTCGCTCGTGACCTCGCTCGATTCCCCAAGCTCTCGTAAATCTTGCCCTTGCAGATCCTGCTCTTCCTGACGCCCCGCTTCTTCAATGCTTGCAAAACAACGTCTTTACTTTTTCTTGCACTTTAGTTTTGGGCTTTACAACGGCTTTTCCCCAGACAAAGGTATACTTATTGGCATTGGCTTCGATTTTCGTCCCGTCTACAAAGTAATGTTCGAGCTTAACGTAATTTTCCTCGACAAGGAAACCAAGAATGGAGGTGAAAATCTGTTCGAGCACATCCTTCATCCGCTCGGACCCAAAGCGGTTGATGGTGCGAAAATCCGGGCGTTGTCTGGCTGCAAGCCACATGAATGGAATATTCTCACGCACCGCTTTGGCAATTTGACGAGAAGAATAGATACGCTAGGTATAAGCGTAGATGATGATTTTGGTGAGCATTTTCGGATGGTAGCTATGACGTCCGCCGCCTGGATAAGCGGAGGCAAAGATCTGATCATCCAGACGATCCACCGCTTGATTGATCATACGAACGAGGTGATTTGCAGGGATATCTTCTTCCAAGTCCATTGGCAGGCACAGTTGGTTCATGTTATATTGAATGTACAAAGAAATCGTTCCTTTCGTAGATGGTTGGTGGTACTTCCATTTTACTAAAGAACGATTTCTTTTTGTTTTACATTTTTGAGAAAAGGGGTGTCCCGTGTCATTTTCAATGACTTTTGGGACACCCCCTTTATCCGCCACTACATCTCTGATTTAATTGTCCTTCCGCACTAACAGTGAACAGCACTCCACATGTGTGGTTTGTGTAAAATGGACAAAATTTTGATGTGGCAGTATTCGCTAATTATTTTACGCCAACCTAATGCGATTTCACAGTTCGCCCTTAGGGTGGTACTAACGTTATTTATCTGCTACAATTTTCTATATATGTTTACGGAGTGATTTCATGGATACACTTTTGTTTGGCAACGGCATTAACATACAATTTGGTGGCGCTGACAATCTAAATAAGTCAATAATATTACGGGCAATTAGAAGTACAAAAGAAGCCGATTTTCCCAAGCATATCATTGTAGATGACCCAGAACTAATTCTATCGTTATTAGGTTATCTATTTTTAGAAGTACGATCCATACTCTCTAATCAATATAATAGATTTGCTTTTTCAACCGACGAGAAATTTGCTCTACATGATTTTATTCGTAGATATGGAAAGTGCAAAAGTTTATCTATTCCAAATATAGGATTTGAGGACTATTACTTAATATATGACCTCTTTTGCTATAAAAACAAGATAGTTAATCCAGAAAAATACTATATCAGAGAGGCTCTAAAAACTTTCTTTCTCTATTCTATTTATAATCAGGGGAAAGTTAACGAAATCTATAAAAATTACCCTGCGTCATTAAAAAAATTCTTTTCTAAGTATGATTATCTATTCACAACTAACTACGATAGAAATGTTGAAACCTTCTCAGAAAAAAATGTTAATTACTTGCATGGGGCATTCCACATAAAAGCCGATGTTTACAATCAAGAATCGCTAAGGAATAAGTTAAGTGACAGCCCAATGAAAAATTACAATCTTGATGAAGATTTTTATTACCTCTATTCAAATGCTTTAACTACTTACTGTGGGAACTCGAAACTTTTTGTGATTAAACAAGGGATGCAGGCGAATGAAGCAGTAGAAAAGATGGCTCTTGCCTATCAAAATAACCCTGTTATAAAAAAATCTATAGATGAATGGGAAAATGACACAAATGAAATAGTAAGAAAATTTAATGAAGCGACAAAATTAAAAGGCGAAAATCCAGATTTGAATTTTAGTGAAACATATCCAATTAAAGAATTTGAATCTATTAGTGGCAACCTTACTGTGGTCGGATTATCGCCTAATAATGATACTCATATATTCAATATGGTAAACAACAATCCTAATATAAACGAAGTTAACTATTATTTTTATGATACAACAGAAAAGGTACAGATGGGCGAACTAATAACAAACCACCCTATTAACTTTTTTGATGTTCGCTTGCTGTGGCAAGACTACAGGTAGGTGACACATGGAAATTGAAAAAAGAAATAATATACTTGAAGCAATAAAGTGTTTGACAGGCAGCATTATGTCGTACGAAGACATTATGAATGAGTATAATGCTTTAACGCCTCCAAAGCGAACCTACATTTATTCAAAAGTTCATCAAATTGTAAAGCATATGTACGCGCCGTTTGATAAAGCTCAGCCCTTAATTGTTGTATCAATAAATGTTTTAGCAGCAGAAGAAAACATTGACCCCGCTGTTGCTCTACTCATTTATACGGATAAAAATAATAAAAAAACTCGATAGTATATAACACGTTAATCAAAAAACTATAAATGTCGTAGTATCCCTGTTTTGCACGGTGACTATTTCAATAAACCTATATCGTTTTTTATTAGGGAAGGGGGTATAAGATGAACATAGAAAATTATATTGAAGCGCAATATAGAGAACTGCTTTCTAACAGCACAATAAACGCAGAATTCTCAGAATTATACATCAGTGTAGAGCATGCAAGATTACGCGAGATACTGGCAACACTTCATTATGATTTTATTTCATTATTTAGAACTATGAACGAGCGACTTCCTACCAATGACAATGGTGCACATTTCTGGGCAGACCCTAGCAGGAAGCTAATAAAAACTATCGAAATAGCATTAAGCTTGTATACTGCTCTCAAAAATACAAAGCTTGCATTTGAGATAACTGAATATTATTTTGAGCTAATAAAGAAATGCCGCGATTTTTTAAGTTCAAGCGGCGGAAGCGCTCTCCCCCCGCATATGAAGAAAATAGATTTATATTATACTATACCGCTTTTTACTCCGAACAGTATTGTAACAATAGACCATCCTCAAACAACAAGATCATTTTCACTAAGACAAATTGGGAATGGTTCATACGCCAATGTTTATAAGTATCGGGATACGTTTTATGATAAAAATTTTGTGTTAAAACGAGCAAAAAAGGACTTAACACCAAAAGAACTTGAAAGATTTAGACGTGAATTTGACGAGATGAAAGAATTTTCGTCACCTTATATTCTTGAAGTCTATCAGTACAATGAAGCCAACAACGAATATATAATGGAATACATGGACTATACTCTTGATAGCTTCATCCAAAAAAATAATTCATCAATGGCAATAGGGTTACGAAAGAGTATTGTAAATCAAATTTTGCGGGCTTTTGAATATATCCACTCAAAGGATAGATTGCACAGAGATATTAGTCCAAAAAATATTTTACTGAAAGAGTACCACGATATTCATGTTGTGAAAATCGCAGATTTTGGTTTAGTTAAAGTCCCAGATAGCTCACTTACAACTGCTAACACTGAATTTAAGGGTTACTTCAATGACCCTTCTCTTGTTGTTGATGGATTTGATACTTATAGCATTCTGCATGAAACATATGCTTTAACAAGGATTGTTTATTTTGTGATGGCAGGAAAAACCAATACAGACGCAATACCTAATTTGAAGTTACGGGAGTTTGTAAATAAAGGACTACATCCAGATAAATCAATGCGTTTCAAAACAACAACTGAAATGGTTCACGCTTTTCGGACTATTTCTTAATAAAATCAATATGGGCACGACAGCCGTTAAAAAGCCGTCGCGCCCCGAATCTTCATAGATTGGATTAAGCGGTAGGGAACGTTTTGAAGGATTAATTAATGAATTAGATACGCAGTCTGAAAAGACAAAGGATTCAGTATTACTCTTATGGGATAATAATCGTAACTGGATAACTAGAGAAGTAACTGACGGTATAGAATTTTTAAAATTACAGAACTAAGTCCTTTACGCCCCTTCAAATATCAAATTGCAGGGGCTTTTATTTTTGGACAAGGAACGTATTGACTGAAATTTTCGTCGAATAGGAATGACGATGTGCGTACATCAACATTTCCAGAAAATTTGGCAGGGAGCATACGAGGGTAAACTTTGTCGCGACAACAAAAAGTAAAACAATCGCCACCGGGGTGGGGTCAAATTAGAAGCGTGTAGAAGCCCGTAGAACGTAAGATAAGAGCCGCCCTAATCAGGATGGCTCTGCTTGTATTAGTCCTTATAAAGCCCTTCAATGGCTCTTAGCTTGTCTTCTTCGGAGGGTTTGGAGTATCGCAGTATCATGTCTGCTGAACTATGACCGCTTAGTGATTGAATGACCGCTATATCTTCATTCGCCCTGACAAGCCCTGTGATGAACGTGTGGCGTAGTTGGTGAGCGTGTAGGTCATGTTGCTCTAAAAGATGCTGTACACTTCTAACGCTGATACGTTTGTCTCTATTGCTGATAAACAGGGCTTCATTATCGTCTGACCGTTCCTCAAGGTATTTCCTGATAGGCCACCTTGTATCAGCGTCCAAGGGCATTTTACGGGTTTTGTTGCCTTTACCTGACGTTACCCTCAACTCGCCTTTGCGTTCGCTTAAATCAACGTCTGACCTGTCTAGGGCAACCAGTTCGGATACCCTCAAGCCTGTATGAAGTAAAGTTTTGATGATGGCAAAATCACGTTTGTTACCGTCCCTGTCTACTTCTCGCTCAAGCCGCTTCCGCTCAAGCCTGTCAAGGGCTTTCGGGGCAGTTTGCTTGTAGTCGGGGGCTTTGATGATATGAATCTACTCAATACAACCCAACTTCTTAGCCCACCGACAGAACTTCTTAATGGCATTATAGACCTTATTAATGGTCGCGGCTGTCTTCTTTTTGCTTGCCATGTATGTAATGTACTGCTGAACGTCAGTACGGCTGAAATACTCTAAAGTAGTGCCGCAACCATCAAGCCACTGGTTGAACTTTTGCAGAGCATGGCGGTAAGTCTTTACCGTTGCTTCACTCTTACCCGTAACCCTTCATTGATGAACTGGTCTAGCATATCCATCTCTCCCCGTAAAAAGGGCTTAAATAATTCGAAAAACCCTTACTTCCATTATAGTTATTATCAGAGTAAACCTAACTTCTTTGCGGTGTGGCTTCTGCACAAGAAGCAATACGTTTGCCGCCATTTCAACGCTATGCTTTCCTTCAATCCTGCTAACCCACCATTTGAAGCATTGGAAATATTCAATATGATTGAGCCTGAGAGATGGAAGGTAAGCAGACTTGATATTGCTTTCGACTTCCTTACCCCTTATGATGACTGTTTTCTCTTGCCACCGCCGACTAACTTGAAGATTAGTCGATATGATTCAACGCTTTATTATGGGGCGGTCAATTCGCAATGCACAGTATGTCAGTACGACAAGCAGAAGCAACTGAAAGAAGTGAAAAGTATTGATTCTGTTCCACTGACTAGAATTGAGTTTCGATTCAAGCCCAAACTAAAGCCAATAACGGAGTATGAGTGGGAAGACTTCAAAAAGATGGCAGGATACCACTTCATACCTGATACACATGAAATGACAGGCTTGAGATGCTTACTGAAAAGTATCACTTGTGGGAAACGTGAATGGAGAGGAATAGGGAGGAAGGACAGGCAAAAGATAACGGCGGCGGTAAAGTCACAAACAGCGGACATGCTCACTATGTTCCTGACACATATTGAAGGGGATGTAGATGGATTTTTGCTTGACGGTCTTATCATTCCTGCTCTCGCACAAGAACTAATCTATCAGAATGTAGGATGAAAATAGGGGCGGCTATTGTTGCACGCCCTCAAAACGTCCATATTCAGTTTCTGAGAGTATACCTCATATAGACCTACCCCAGTGCCTATCCTTCGATTGAGAAAGCCTATGGAAGACTTTACAGGCGTTAGATGCGTATTCAATTTTCCTGAAATACGTGTCGGACGTAAATAACCGCCCTTATGGACGGTTATCCTGATAAGTTCAGCATTACTAAGTTATATGAATAATCGTTGCAAAACCTATATTTGCTTACCCAATAAGTGTAATGTGGACAGGGGCAATTTAAGAAAAGAAAAAAACAGGACAAGCACCGCAAGTCTAATACTTTTGAGCCTTCAATTGTTTCTGCCATTTATCCCATTCATGATTCAAAGTGTTCTGTATAATTTTATCCAATCTACTAAACCACAACAAAATGTCAGTTGAAGAAAAAGATTTGTCAAAGTCGTTTAGAACTTCATTAATAAATGATAATGATGGGTGGGATTCGCCTAAGAAGGATAAAGACTCCAAGGCAACGCTTTGTCTAATGGTCATAGCCCTGTTGAATAGTTCTTCCTCTGGTAACCTCGAAATAGTTTTCTTGTCTCTAATTTCTACAAGAATGTCTCGTAGGTTACCAGTATCATAATAAAACTTATACTGTGGTGGTACTTCTGGAAGGTAAATTGGTTCCCCCGGTTTAAAATAATAGACGGGATAATCATACTCTTGCTCATTCTTAACCATCTTGTGTATATCAGTTGGTCCACTCACTTCCCTTAACTCTTGAAGAAAATTCAACGGAGCTCTGCACCATTGCCAGTCTGCTTCGGGAATTGATAGTTTACTAAATTGTGTTTCTATGCTTTCATCCCATCTTCTCGAGTATGAGTCGTGGTAATGTGTGCCATGTATACATTCTCCATCATAGTTGTAGTAATACGCAACTACTGCCCAAGAATCATGACTCTGATATGAAATATCTGTATAATGCAAGAATCCTCTGGGTAATAACCAAATGACTCTTTCTTTATCGAAATTATTAAGCAATGGTCTAGTATTAGTAGGAGTAATTCGTTTTTCACTCTCAGATTCAAAGTCAGGTTTCTTTCCTCTGACTGGTGGTTTCAATAATGGTACTTCCCAAATAAGCCTTTCTAATTTTTTGTAATTACTCTCGAACTCTTCTTCTTTTATCATACCTAGTGCAAATCGACTGCTCATGAAGTCTGGAAGTAATAATTCATTGTGTTCATTTAATTCCAAAGCGATTGGGATGAACTTGTCTTGTTTATTGCTCCTATAGACCTCAGGAGTAATTATTCTAGTCTCAGTTCCTACTCCACCAGCTCTGTTATTAGCTTTATCACAGTAAGTTCTATCGCAAATGACTAATACCTTATCAGCATCTCTAATACTTTCTTCCATAAAATGAAATCTATCATGCCCTATCTCTCCATGCCATTGGTCAAGGATTACATCAACACCTGATTCAGCAACTAACTTTTCTGCTAGAGAAAGAACCCATTTTTTGTGCTTCTCCGAAGACCAACAATATGAAATAAAGACCTTTGGAATTTTCTCAGCACTTTCCATGTATAACTAAACCCCCTGCAATATTATGTTGTATATTCTACCATATTATTACTTTCAACAGACATATAAAAGCAGAGGGAACTCCCTCTGCTACGCCAATACATCTCTGCTATCTGTCTTTCCTCACCAACAGTGAACAGCACTCCACATGCGCCGTCTGCGGGAACATGTCCACCGGCTGCACCTCGGTTACGGTATATCCGCCATCCGCGAGCACTCGCAAATCCCTCGCCAACGTCGACGGATTGCAGGAGACGTACACAATCCGGTCAGGGCGCATAGCCAGCATCGTGTCCAGCAGCCCGGGATCGCACCCTTTGCGCGGCGGGTCGACGACGATGACATCTGGAGTGATGCCTTGCTCCTTCCACTGCGGGATGATCTCTTCGGCGGCGCCGACAGCGAACTCCGCATTCGTGATGCGGTTGAGTTCGGCGTTGCGTCGCGCATCGGCGATCGCTTCCTCCACGATCTCGACGCCGAGAACCCGCTTCGCGCGCTGCGCCAGGAACAGCGAGATGGTCCCGATGCCGCAGTAGGCGTCGATGACGGTCTCTTGTCCGCTCAGGCTGGCATACTCTACCGCTTTCTCATACAACACTTCCGTTTGAACCGGATTCACCTGATAGAACGATCGAGCGGATATTTTAAAAGCGATGTCCCCGATATAATCCGTAATATATTCCGAGCCCCACAAGACGCGGGTTTTGTCCCCCATGATAACATTCGTGCGCTTCGTGTTGATGTTCTGGCAGATGCTCGCCAACTGCGGCAACGCTTCAACCAGCTCGGCCACAAGCTCCGCTTCATGCGGGAGCTTCTCTCCGTTCGTCACGAGCGTAATCATCTGCTCGCCCGTACGGAAGCCGACGCGCATAATCGCATGGCGAAGGAGACCCGTGTGCGTCTCTTCGTTGTACGGCGCAATGCCATACTTGCGGGCAATCCGCTTTACCGCGCGCATGGCCTCATCATTCCGCTCATGCTGAAGCAAGCTTACATCCGTATCGATAATGCGGTGGCTCGCCTTGGCGAAATACCCGCCAATCAGCTCGCCCGTCCGCGGGTCGGCCCCGATAGGCATCTGACTTTTATTCCGGTAGCGCCAAGGCTGCTCCATCCCGATGACCGGCAGCACCTTAATCGGCGGCTGCCCGTCCGCGCCTCCATCCTCTGCTCCATGCTCTACCTGGAACTTGCCTATCCGCTCCAGCACATCGACGACATGCTGCCGCTTCCAGCGCAGCTGCTCGCCATATTTCAGATGCTGCAGCTGGCATCCCCCGTACGCATTCGCCGGCTGCTCCAGTTCCACCCGATGCGGGCTCGTGATGAGCCGTTCCAATACTTTGGCATAGCCGTACTGCTTCTTCACCTTCAGCACGAGCGCCCGCACTTGCTCGCCCGGCAGCGCGCCGCTGACGAACAGCGTGAAGCCGTCCACACGGCCGACGCCTTCGCCGTCATGGGTTAGCCCGATAATATCGAGCACGACCTCGTCATTCTTGCTTACCGGAGCCGAAGTCAATGCCTGTCCCGTCCGGCCGCGCTTCTTCGCCGCGGTCCCCTCCGCCGCTCCCATCCCGACCGATCTCGTCCTGGCCGTTGCCGCCGTTCCCCGATGTTTCCGGCGCTCCGCCCCGTTCCCTTGCTTTTTTCCTCTCACTACAACATCCTCCGCTCTCTCGGTTGCTATCCTCATGTCAAAAAATGCTCTCGATATGCCCTCTACCAGCCTAGACCGTCCCCCATGAACTTACAGCTAGACCTTTCGGGCCAACAAGAATGCACCGACTCACTTCATTTTCCCTTCAATAGCTGAAAAAATCCTGCAAAAATACAGCTCTCCCGCCGAGCCCTCTACTGAAAAAAAAGAATCCTGCAAATATACATCAATCTAACTCAATTCCGGCCTAGCTTTCGATTTTCCCTTCAAAAAGCTGCATCCTTGCAGCAATTCTACAAAATAGGCGTGAAGAAGCATGAAATTACTGCATATTTGCAGGATTCCCATAATTGACTGGATTTCACCCTTTCAAGCAAGTGCAGGAGACCGCCGTATCACACAATATCAACCTCCGCCTGCCTTCCCCTGCTTGTCCTATCTTATCAAAAAAAGACCTGACCCCGCCTCACCGGCAGCGGGCCAAGCCCTCCAGCTTCCGCAACACGCACGCTCCGGCCGATGCCATAACGCGGCCGTCAACGCCATAAGCCGCAGCCGCGCCCATCCCAGAGCGTAACGCAATCGGCTACAGCCAGTTCACAATGCCGCAACCGGGGGCTCCTTACGCAACGCCAGCCAAGGCCACACAACAATGGCCGCGACGCCATAGCCAGAGCTTGCGCCGCAGCTGAGGCCGCTGCATGACCCGCAGCAAGGGCACGTCGGCACTCGCGGCACGGGTGCTCCCCCCACCCTGCCGGGCCAGTCGCATACAAGCGCGGGATGCCGTTCCTACCTTTGCTCAGGCAGCTCCTCCGGAACGTCGGCAAATATCCGCAAATGGGACGGCAGCACCTGGAACGTCCCCGGCAGCAGGCCGCCGTATTCCCCGTCCAGATTGAGCTGCACCGTATCCGGCGACGTCACCGTCACCCGCTTCGACTGGACATGGATGATGAGCGGATCGAGAATATGATCCCCCCGGAGCGCCATTCCCGCCACGCGGATGAACTCCGCCAGGTTGCATTTCTTCAGCATGATGACATCGAACAGGCCGTCATCGATGCGCGCTCCCGGCGCCAGCTTCTCGAAGCCGCCGACCGAGTTCGTATTCGCAATCAGGAACAGCATGAATTCCTCATGGAAGACGCCATGGCCGTCCACCTCGATGCGCAGCTCCGTCGGCCGCAGGCTCGTCATCTTTTCCAGGCCCTTCATGTAATACGCCAGCTGCCCGATCATCGTCTTCAGCTTGCTGGGCACCTCATAAGTCAGCTCGGTCAGAGAACCGCCGCCCGCGATATTGATGAAATACGTGTTATTCGCCTGCCCCAGATCGATGACTCGCGTCTTCTGCCGGGTAATAATCGAGCAGGCGTCCTCCCAATGGCGGGGGATGCCCAGCGCACGGGCGAAATCATTCGTCGTGCCGAGCGGAATAATGCCGAGCGGCGGCCGCGACGGCTTGCCGGCCATGCCGTTGATGACCTCGTTCAGCGTGCCGTCCCCGCCGGCGGCGATGATCATGTCATAGCCCCGGTCGATCGCATCCGCCGCACTTGCGGTCGCGTCCCCCGCGCCATCCGTCGCATGCGCCGTCGCCTCGATGCCGGCGGAGTCCAGCATATGGAGAATGTCCGCCAGCCGCTTCTTCCCTTCCTCCCGCCCGGAAGTCGGGTTATAGATTAACCTTGCTTTTTTTATCATTCCTTAAGTCACCCGTTTGCATTCTATTCCCATTCCGGCGCCATGCCTGCTCCCGCAGCTCCCTGATCCCGGGCACCTTCACAGATTGATTACTTACTTGATTATACTATGGAAAATCCAACATATCACTGTGAAATGCGCCTTCGGGCATCTTCCCGATCTTGCCTAAGCCGACTGAGCTTGCCCTGGGCCCGCCGCCAGCGTCTGGCGTCCGGCCTCCGCCTTCAACTGCTCTCCCCCGTCATCCCGGCCAGCAGCCGTTCCCCTTCGCGGGAGAGCCATTCCACCAAGGCCGGATGCGGCAGCAGCGGGCGCCCGTCATAGAGCGCCGGCACATCGCCCAGCCGCTCGGGAATGACCCGCGCCGTGAAATAGCCGGTGCTGAGGAACACCGGCACCACCGCCACGCGCCGCTCCCGGCGGCCGATTCCCGCCCGGGCCGCGGCCTCGGCGAGCGCGGCGCGCGCCGCCAGCGTGCGATCGCCCGCCAGCAGGCCGGGCCCCGCATCCGCGGGCAGCACCGCCAGCGCCTGCTGCAGCTTGCGCGCCGCCTCGGCGATGTCCTCGCAGCAGAGCAGCGCGTGGGACGCCGCCGCGCAAGCGCCGCGCTGCACGAGCTGCCGCGCCAGGCGGCGCAGGCTCGCGTGCCAGCGCCCCGCGAACGGCTCGTGCCGGCTGCCATGCGCTACGAGCAGCGCCGCGTCGCCCGCGCCGGCGCCGAGGCCGCGCAAGCGGTCCTCCACCATGCGGAGGAGGACCGTGCCCGCCTCGGGCTCGCCATCCGGGCCCGCATAGCCCGGCCCGGCCCCGCCGCCAGGCACGGCGAACAAGGCCGCCCCGTCCAGCGGGCGGCCGTAGCGCACCTGCGCGCGCAGGCGGAACGGCGCCAGCTCCGTGTCGGCGAGCGGCGCCGATGTGACGCCGAGCGCATAGGCGATCTCATCGACATGCGTGCTTCCGCCCGAGACGAACAAAGGGATGACGCCAATCGCATCCGCCCCTTTCGCCTCCAGCTCATCGATGCCGTCCTGAATCGTCCGCCCCGGCACGCAGCCCAAAAAAGAAGAAGCGATCGGCACTCCTTCCGGCCACGCCGCCTGCGCCATCGCTTCATCCACCAGTGTAACCCAGGAACCGTCGGGAGAACCGTGGCTGATCACCAACAGGCCCGAGCGCATCGCTTAGCGCCCCAGACGTTCCAGCGTCATTTTATAGCCGTCATTGCCGTAATTCAAGCAACGCTTCACACGGGAGATCGTCGCCGTGCTCGCGCCCGTCTCCGCTTCAATCTGATTATAAGTGCAGCCCTTGCCCAACATCCGGGCGACCTCCAGCCGCTGGGATAAGGATTGGATTTCATTTACCGTACACAGATCATCAAAGAAAATATAGCACTCTTCGAGCGATTCCAGCGTCAAAATCGCTTCAAACAGCTGGTCGATCGATTTATCATTCAATTTCTTCAATTGCAACCTTATCCACTCCTACTTCTTCGCATGTAATTTCATTGTACTGCCTTTACATCGCCTTTTCAAGCGTTACCGTGTTCGTGCTTTAATGAATAAATGCATCCATAACAGCGCTTACATGGAGGATTGGGCGTCCACCCACGGGCGATCGTCCACACGTGTTGTTCGCCTACCACATACTGTATAGTAACCTATCCCCAATTACAATCCAAAATATAGCGATCGTGCAAAAAGTCATACATCCCATCTCCAGTCTCTTTTTAACACGCATGATGATTTTAAGAAAAAAGGTCGTGATGAGATGAAAGTTCCTCACCGCAATGGGCGGCCCGGCATGCCGGATCAGGTGGAGCTGATGTCGGTGCCCCGCATGCGCGGCCCCCATGCGACGCATTCCTCATCTCCCCTAGCCAGGGAGAGGGCGGCCCGGATGCAGGCCCGGGCCCGCCCCGGCGGCGGCCGGATGAGCATCCGCAGCTACAATGGCGCGCCTTCCGGATTGCCGGAAGGGTACCCGGAGCTGTCCGGTTATGCGCCTTACCCGCAAACGCCAATCGTCCCGTTCAATGCGGTTGCCGAGACGCCAATCGAGACGGCCGTTCAGCCGGATAAGAAGCTGCTGGGCAACTTCTCCATGGGCGATCTCAAATCGATGATCGACCGGCTCGGAGGCGTTGACGGCATTGTCGAAACGATGGGCAAGGTGCAGAAGATCATGAGCAGCGTCCAGCAGATTATGCCCGTAGCCAAAATGTTCATGGGAACCCTGTTGCCCGGCAAAGGAGGTGGCAAAAAGCTGAGCACCGCGGATGACGGTGACTACGAAGCCGCACCGCGCAGACGACGGAGATATTCGGGCGGCAGCCCCCGATCGGGAAGCGGCAACCGCCGAAGATCGGCGGACCGCCGCACAGGCAGCGCCTCACGGCGTAAAAGGTAGCCCCGCACCGCGAACGGCACTCGTCAAAACAGACAGGAAGCATAGCTCTCAGGCATATCAAAAAGCCGACTCCACCGAGCCGGCTTTTTCCCCTTTTTAATAGAACAAAAAGTCAATCAATTTGAGGATCAACATCGATAATCCCGCGCAGATCGGAATCGTAATGAACCAGGTCACCACGATGCGCCCGGCCACGCCCCACTTGACCGCCGAGAACCGCTTCGCCGAGCCTACCCCCAGAATGGCGGAGGTAATCGCATGCGTAGTGCTGATTGGCAAATGCGTAAGCGTGGCGGACATGATGACGGATGCAGCCGACAAATCCGCGGCAAAGCCGTTGATAGGCTCGATCTTGAATATCTTCGTGCCCATCGTCTTAATAATCTTCCAGCCCCCGATCGAGGTGCCGAGAGCCATCGCGGTGGCAGCCGCGAGCTTGACCCAGGTCTGAACCTCCATCTCCTGCTGCAGGCCGGCGGCGACCAGGGCGAACGTAATAATCCCCATCGCCTTCTGGGCATCGTTCGTGCCGTGCGTGAACGATTGGAAGGCCGCCGTAATGATCTGGCAGGTGCGGAACCCTTTATTCACGGTATGCGGACTGCGCCTGCCGAATATCCATTTCAATATCGTCATGACGATGTAACCGACGATGAATGCGATAATCGGCGAGATAATAAGTCCGATAACAATGCTGTTGAAGCCGCTCAGATTGAGCTTGTCGGCCCCGGCTCCCGCGAAGACCGCTCCGGCCAGCGCGCCGATGAGCGCGTGCGAGGACGAAGACGGAATCCCGAACCACCAGGTGACCAGGTTCCAAATAATCGCCGCGATAAGCGTGGCCGTCACAATCTCAAGCCCGTTGTCGAGCTGCGCCGGATCGGCGATGCTTCCCCCGATTGTCTTCGCGACCCCGGTGAAGGTCAACGCGCCGGCGAAATTCATCACCGCAGCCATAAGAATGGCCACGCGTGGGGGCAAAGCCCGCGTCGAGACCGACGTGGCGATGGCGTTCGCCGTGTCGTGGAACCCATTGATGAAGTCGAACGCCAGGGCCAGGAAGATCACGATCCCGATGACCCAAAAATTAACATCCATTCCCATTTATTCACGATTGCACAGAGCCGGCAGCCGGATGCGTCCGCGCAATCCCCAACCTCCTTCGTACCTTGGCTTACCTATGCTACGACAGTTATCAGGAATTCCGCATGACGATCGATTCGAGCTGATTCGCCACATCCTCGCAGCTGTCGGTCGTCTGCTCCAACCGTTCATAAATGTCTTTGCGCTTGATCAGTTCTATTGGATCGGTCACATCCGCGAACAGTGCCCGGATGCCGCGGCGGTAAATATCGTCAGCCGCATTTTCCAGCTCGTTGACCCGAATGTTGTGCTCGCGAATAGCCAGAAGTTTCTTTTCCGAGAGCAAGCGGATTGCCTTCTGAATCTCATAGGCGCTGCGCTTGATGACATCGGCAAATAATACGACAATCTCGTCCCGTTCAAGCAATTGGTACATGTCGAAACGCGAAGCGCTGGCCTCCATGCCGTCCAGAACATCGTCCAGCGCCGTCGTCAGCGCCATGATGTCTTCCCGCTCAATCGGCGTAATGAACACCTTGTTGAGCTCCGTCAAAATGGTGTGGGTATAAACGTCGCATTTGCTTTCCAGTTCTTTCATTTCCTTCGTGAACGATAAGACATCCTGCAGATCTTCTACCCCGTTTGCGAACGTTTCCGCTGCCTGGACGAGCGTATCCGCCATATTTTGCAGCGTTTCGAAAAACACGTCCTTTTTCTTGAACATTCCGCGATCTCCTTTGCAATCAATATTGCGTATGTGTGGTACTGCAAACTTTTCAAGCCTTACATATCTTATCACATGACCCGGTGGTTTTGTAAAGAAAACGTAAATGGAAAGTGAGCATTTGTCGAATCTTGTAGCCGAAGCCCGGCCTAGAAATCATGCTTTTTCGACAAGTTTCACAACTTTTCAAAAACCGCTGAAAAGAAACGTTTTCATTGCAAATTCACAGCCACCTGCTGTTTTTCATTCTTCTATTTTTCTTTTTTGGTATCTAGATTATGCTTTCCCCTGCGAAATGACTCCGCCGAAAGGCCAGACAGAAGCAGTTCACGACAAAAAACGGAGCAGCGCCCCGCGCTTGCTCCGTGATCCATTTCATTCGCCTGCCCTTACGGCGGGCGGTTCTTACATCCCCTGCAGCTGCGTTAAACTTAAATGCTCCAGTTCGCCCATTCTTCCTGGCGCTGCTCCCATCGCTTCAGCCACTGCAGCGTGCACTCGAACAGCTTCTCCCGGTGCTGTCCGCTCGAGTACGTATGGTCCGCCTGAAAGACGATCTCCTTGTCGCACTGTCCGTCGCCCCGCATCCAAAATATTTTCTGATAGAGAAAGCTGTAATCGGCCGGAATAACATCGTCGCTCGTCCCGTGCACAAGCAGCACGTCGCCGTTGAACTTCGGGGCCTCCTGGAACGGCTGATGCCTGCCGAGCGCATCGAAATACGTCCGGGTGAAGGCATAGCCCAAATAATCGGACTGCCCGCGCGTCACCGCTTCATCATAGCGTTCCCGGCCGATGATGCGCACAATATCGTTGAACGGATAGGCGACGGGCGACCAGAGAATAAGGCGCTTGACCCGCACATCGCGGACCGCGGTCAGCAGCGCGACCGCCCCGCCGAGACTATGCCCGATAATCGTGACCCGCTGCGGATCCACATTGCCGCACCCGAGCGCGTAATCCAGCACCGTCCCGGTCTGCTCGATCATATCATCCAGCCCGAGACGACCGTAATCCCCGGTGCTCTCTCCGCAGCCAGCGAAGTCGAAGCGCATGACGAGATGGCCGATCTCCGCCAGCCGGCGCGCCGCATTGACGAACAAGCGGTCGACCCCGATTCGGCTCCCGACGAAGCCGTGACAAATGATCGTGACCGGCACGCGCTTCTCCTCGCCCAGCTCATAAGGCGTACGCTCTCCCGGATAATGTATCGTAGCGGCCAACCGTTCATCCCGCCACCGGATATCGACATGTCGTTCCATCGCTTCTCCTCACCTTTCCCGCCGTAATGTTTTTGGTCCCCGGCATTCTCGCAGCGCTCGGCTCCCCGGTCTTCTCCCAGTTCCCCGCCAGTCACCCGATATCCAACCCGAAGAACAGCATATATCTCATAATTCCGATTAACCTACTATGTTATAGAACATAGTGTACTCCGGCTTCGCCCCGGTGTCAACCCAGGACGGTTAAGAATCACTCCTCCTAGCCGTCCGGCAACACGACAAAGCCGCAGCCTCCGCTTGCGCGGAACTGCGGCCTTCCCCCGGCTGCCCTGCCAAGGCAGAGCCGCCTATTCATCAATCGTACAGCCCGTAAGAACGCTGCACCATCTGATGTGTCTCCAACGTACCGTCAGACATGCCTGCATGCAAATGGTCACTGATGGCATCGGGATCGCCCTCGAATGAAGCATCGGCTTCCTCTGCTCGATGCATCGCTTCCATGGCAGAGGCTTCCTCCTGTCCCCGGGTATGCTCTTGGGACAAATACAACTGAGTCAACGCATGACCCAGCGGATACGGATCCTTCATCAGTCGCTCCTCCTGACGTACGTAGATTACGTCATTAGTATGAGGATCCGAACATAAATTATTCTCCCAGCTTCACGTTCCGATCGGGTCGAAATGCCATGGCACAGCATCGTCATCAACTGCTCGGCCAGCGTGCGCAGGCCGAAGCCGCCCTCCAGCCGCCCGGGCCGGGATTTCTTCATCGACAAAATGTAAAGCACCATGAGATGGGGCGACAGATCTTTGCGAACCTGCCCTGCCTGCTGCCCGCGGAACAAGGCTTTCCTCAAACGCGGGAATGACCCGGTTCTCCGATAGAACAGGAACCGCCGAAGCAAAGACCGGCCCCGTCTTGTCAATCATAACCTGATTCGGTTTCTCCGCTTTCCCGACTGCCAGCATGATCGATGCTGTAATTACGGATGAGATGAGTGCCTTCCTCCTCAATCACGACCTTGTCCCCCTCGGTTGCCGGTCCGTCATTGACACGATACACCGTCTTCCATCCCCCTCTCCCTTCATCGCCTGCCGTTAGCGTCACTGGCCGGGAGGACGGTTCCATGCATCATCGGCATCATCGCTCGTGACTGGCGGCGTCGTACCCTTCACGGTGGCCAGCACCTGCAAATACGGCCGATTCTCCGCGGCTTCCCGACTCTTCATGCTCGCATAGCGGCTATCGACTGTATCGATGCCGACGATATCGTCGCCGAGCGCAGGCTTCGGTTCTAGGCCGCCTCCTCTTCCGTCCAACTGTCATCCGCTACCGCATACGAACTGACGCCTCCCGGCAGATCCGTACTCCCGTACACCCACAATTTAGTGACATTTTCGATGCACTTTGCTTGGTCTCCCATCCAGTCAGGCTCGTCCTTTCCGCTCCTCTTTGCTTCGGTATCCCATCTGGTCAGGGGCATCCTTTCCGCTCCTCTTTACTTCGGTCTCCCATCTGGTCAGGCGCGCCCCTTCCGATGCACTTTGCTCAATCTCCCATCCAGTCAGGGATGTCCTTCCGCTCCTCTTTGCTCCGGTATCCCATCTGGTCAGGGGCATCCTTTCCGCTCCTCTTTACTTCGGTATCCCATTTGGTCAGGCTCGTCCTTTCCGATTCACTTTGCTCAGTCTCCCATCCAGTCAGGGGCGTCCTTTCCGCTCCTTTTTGCTCCGGTATCCCAACCAGTCAGGTACAGCCAGGCACGCCGTTGCGTGCCACCGGAACTCTAGCATCAGTTGTTCAAGAAAACAATTTGACCCTAACACTAACAAGAAAAAATCTCATTTCCCCATAAATGACTAAAATAATAATCATATCCTGAGTAACGGGGAGACTGCCCATAAGAGCTTGAACCCCCCAGTTGCATTCAGTTCGCGAACGGTACGAACAGAGATAAGAGAGGTTGCTATGCTCATAAAAACGTGTTCTCTCCATGCGTTTCCATTCAGGTAATATTTTCTGCATGAGATCCAGAACCAGTTCTTTCAAGACGGTGGTTCAGCTTCAATGCGATCTAAGGAAAGATTTTCTCCCTACAAGGTGAAAAGGACTTGGAAAACTCAGATCCTGAGTAACGGGGAGACTGCGCATAAGAGCTTAAAAACATCGATTCCCATGCGTGTACGCGAGACGTAATAAAAACGAGCTTCTCCCGCAAACAAAAAACCGCGGCTCCACAGCCACTGGTAAGCGGCCAAGAGTCACGGCTTTCTCTAATGAATTGTCGAAATAAAAGCAATTATCCAATCATGCCTGTTCTAATTTCGGGATACCGCCAGACTACCGGGTCCCCGCAGAACCGGCCGCCAGTGAGCGGTTGGCCTTGTCGCCGATGTCGGTCCGGTAATGCATTCCGGCAAAGTGAATCTGGCGCACCGCTTCATACGCATTGGCCTTCGCCGCCGCGAGATCCGGGGCGCGTCCGACGACGCCGAGCACCCGCCCGCCGTTCGTCCGCCACGTCCCGTCCTGATCCCGTACCGTCCCCGCGTGGAAGAGGAGCGCCCGCTTCGACGCTTCTTCCAGTCCGGTAATAACATCTCCTTTGCGATAGCTGCCCGGATAGCCTTCCGAGGCGACGATGACGCATACGGCGGCATCTTCGTGCCATTCGAGCTCGATCTGATCGAGCGTACCGTCGGTGCAAGCCCACAGCACGTCGAACAGATCCGTCTTCAAGCGGGGCAGCACCGCCTGCGTCTCCGGATCGCCGAAGCGAGCATTGAATTCGACCACCTTCGGCTCCCCTTCAGGCGTTATCATCAGTCCGGCGAAGAGCAGGCCGCGGAACGGGCGGCCTTCCGTAGCCATCGCCCGCACCGTCGGCTTGATCACCTGCTCGACCGCCCGCGTGAACACCTCTTCCGGGAATTGCGGCAGCGGGCTGTACGTGCCCATTCCGCCGGTATTCGGACCGGTGTCGCCGTCATAAGCGGGCTTATGATCTTGAGCCGGCACGCAGGGCAATACCGTCTCGCCGTCCACGAAAGCCAACACTGACATTTCCTGCCCCTGCATGAATTCTTCGATAACGACCCGGCTGCCCGAGGCGCCGAACTTGCCTTCAACCATTACCTCATTCAAGACCCGCTCCGCTTCTTCGACGGTCTGCACGATCGTGACGCCTTTGCCGGCGGCGAGACCATCCGCCTTGATAACGATTGGCATCGATTGCCCGCAAACATATTGCTTCGCCGCCTCCACATCCTCGAATGCGGCATAAGCGGCGGTCGGAATGCCGTAGGCGCGCAGCAGCTCCTTCATGAACACCTTGCTGCCCTCGATCTCAGCTGCCTTCCGGTCCGGACCGAATACCCTTACCCCGTGCGCCTGCAGCACATCAACGATGCCGTCCGCGAGCGGATCATCCGGGCCGACGACGACAAGATCGATGTCATGGTGGCGCGCATATTTCGCAATGCCTTCATAATCCGTCACTGAGAATGGAACCCGCTCCGCGACATTCTCCATCCCCGCATTGCCCGGAGCCACCAGCACCTTGCTGACCTTCGGGCTCTGCTTCAGCGCCCATGCCAGCGCATGCTCGCGCCCTCCTGAGCCGATGATCAATACTTTCATGTGATGAAGTCCCCCGTTCCTGTTATCTCCGCTTCAGCCGGTTCATGACCGTCCTGCCGCCTTTTCCTGTTAGTGCTTGAAATGACGCACGCCCGTCATCACCATCGCCATGCCGTTCCGGTTCGCCACCTCAATGGACTCTTCGTCGCGCACCGAACCGCCCGGCTGAATGACCGCCGTAATGCCCGCCGCCGCGGCAAGCTCCAGCGTATCGCCCATCGGGAAGAACGCATCCGATGCCAGCACCGCCCCGCGCGCCTTCTCTCCGGCTTGCTCGATCGCAATGCGCGCCGCGCCGACTCGGTTCATCTGGCCGGCGCCGATGCCGACCGTCATGCCATCCTTGACGAGCACAATCGCATTCGACTTCACATGCTTGACCACGTTCCAGCCGAACAACAGCTGCTCTACTTCCTCCGCAGACGGTTCCCTTTCCGTCGCCGTTTTCAAGGAAGCAGCATCAAGCGTATGCACATCGGTATCCTGCGCCAGCAATCCGCCCTCCACCGAAGTCAACTGCCGGGCCGCCTTGCGCTCCGACGGCGCAGGCTCCGCGCCGGTCCGGAGCAGGCGGATATTTTTCTTCTGCTTAAGGATGTCAAGCGCCTCTGGACTGAAATCGGGAGCAATGACGATTTCAAGGAAAATCTCATGCAGCCTTTCCGCCGTCTCGCGATCGATCGGCCGGTTCGCCGCTACGATGCCGCCGAAGATCGAGGTCGGATCCGATTCATACGCCTTGCGGTAAGCTTCGGCCACAGTACTGCCGATACCAACGCCGCACGGGTTCATATGCTTCACCGCCACGACAGCCGGATCCGCGAATTCGCCCACGATCGAGAGCGCCGCATTGGCATCGTTGATATTGTTATAGGAGAGCTCCTTGCCGTGAAGCTGCTCGGCCGTCGCGACGCTGCCCGCGCCCGCCAGCGGCTGGCGGTAAAATGCCGCCCCCTGATGCGGGTTCTCCCCATAGCGGAGCGGTTGCGCCAGCTCATAGGTGACGGTGAGCCGCTCCGGCCATGCCTCGCCGGTCTGCTTCGTCAAATAATCGGCAATGAGCGCGTCATACGCCGCCGTATGGCGGAATACCTTCGCCGCGAGGCGCTTCCGCGTCTCCAGCGTCGTATCTCCTTGCTGGCGGATTTCGTCCAGCACGCCCGCATAATCTGCCGCATCGACAACCACCGTCACATCGGCATGGTTCTTCGCGGCCGAACGAAGCATCGTCGGCCCGCCGATATCGATATTCTCGATTGCGTCCTCATAGCTTACGCCTGGCTTCGCAATCGTCTCCTGGAACGGATACAGGTTGACCGCCACCAGATCGATATAGGACAATCCGAGCTCTTCCATCTGGCGCGTATGCTCCGCGTTGCCGCGTACGGCCAAAAGGCCGCTATGCACAGCCGGGTGCAGCGTCTTCACGCGCCCGTCCATAATTTCCGGGAAGCCGGTCACCTCCGAAATGCCGATAACCGGAACGCCTTCGCTCTCCAGCAGCGACTTGGTGCCGCCCGTCGACACAAGCTCCACGCCGGCTTCCGCCAGGGCGCGGGCGAATTCCACAATCCCCGTCTTATCGGATACGCTGATTAGCGCTCTACGAATCGTCATTTTGCTCTCTCCCTTAATTCAAGTCGCCATTTCCAGGCCATCACTTATATTCCGTCAATAGCACTGTCTATTGTGTTGTCACAATCTAGTATGGTGCTCTCAATCTATTGGGGGTTATCGCAAGCTATTGCACGTTATCCCGTTTGCCTGTCTAAGACCGGCTGTTCTTCCTCTGGCAATTCTTCATTTGTATCTAAAAAGGCACTTTCTCCTGCTATCATTGTAATGCGTTAAAGAAACCCCGTCCAGATGCGATACTCTGCAATCCAGCTCCCCCCTTGGGAAACTCCTGCCCTCTACCAAAAGCATCATTTCCCCGGAAACAGAAGCCGTCACCTCGCAAGGCCTCTAGCCCCAATGAAACGGTACAGCGGTCAATTCCATCATGCTTTGTCTTCTTGACCGGCCCGTTGGCTGGTATGGGACCCGGCTAGCAGACTTCGCACCACCCGCGGGTAAATGCGATGTTCCACCTCCTGAATCTTGGCGAGCAGCGATTCATGTGTATCGTCTTCGCCAATCGCGACCGCCTCCTGCGCCACGATCGGCCCCGTATCCATCCCGGCATCGACCAGATGCACGGTCACTCCCGTCACCTTCACGCCGTAATCCAGCGCCTGGCGTACCGCGTGCAGGCCCGGAAAGCTCGGGAGCAAGGAGGGATGGATATTGAGGATGCGGCCTTCATACGCTTCCAGCAGCACCGGGGTGACGAGCCGCATATACCCGGCCAGCGCGATCCATTGCACGCCATGCCGCCCCAGCGTCCGCAGGACATCGCGTTCGTAATGGCCGCGGGTCTCGTAGCGCTTCGGCTCGAACACCGCGGCCGGCACGCCGGCTTCGCGGGCCCGCTCCAGCACGCGGGCTCCGGTCTTGTCGCACACGAGCAGCGCGACCTCCCCGCCGAGACGCCCCGCCCGAGACGCCTCGGCCAGCGCCTGGAAGTTCGAGCCCGAGCCGGAGGCGAACACGGCAATGCGCGGCAGAGAGGAGGCGCCGGCGGACGGTGCGATTTGCAGCGCCCCCGTGCCGGCGTACTCCGCCTCCTGCCCTTCATATCCTGTGCGCATCAGCAGCCCACCTCCGGAATCCGAACCTGGCGTGCCCCTTTCGTCACCGTGCCGATGCGGTATACCGCCTCGCCCTGCTCCGCCAGGCATGCCTCCGCAGCAGCCGCTTCATCCGCGCTAACTGCGACGACCATGCCGATGCCCATATTGAATGTCGTGAACAGCTCCGGCCAGGTCAAGCCTCCGATCTCGCGGCTGAGGCGGAACACTTCCGGGATCGGCCATGTGCCGTAATCGATGTGGGCCGCCGTCCCTTCCGGCAGCATGCGCGGAATATTTTCGAGGAAGCCGCCGCCCGTAATATGGGCCGCTCCCTTGACCGTCACCCGCTTCATCAGCTCCAACAGCGGGCGCACATAGATGCGCGTCGGCTCGAGCAGCACATCGACCAGCGCGCGTCCGTCCGGCGTCACCCGCGCATCCAGAGTGTAACCGGCCTGCTCCAGGAACAGCTTTCGCACGAGCGAGTAACCATTGCTGTGGAAGCCGCTGGAGGCGAGTCCGAGCAGCACATCGCCCGGGAGGATGTTCTCGCCCGTGATGAGGCGGCGCTTCTCGACGACGCCGACGCTGAAGCCGGCAATATCATACTCGCCCGGCGCGTACATCCCCGGCATCTCCGCCGTCTCGCCGCCGATGAGGGCGCAGCCCGCCATCCGGCAGCCTTCGGCGATGCCGCTGACGATCGCTTCGATGCGCTCGGGCACAACCTGGCCGCAAGCCAAGTAATCGAGGAAGAACAGCGGCTCTGCCCCCTGTACGACAATATCGTTGACGCACATGGCCACCGCATCGATGCCGATCGTGTCATGCCGATCCGCCGCGAAGGCGAGCATCAGCTTCGTCCCTATGCCATCGGTGCCCGAGACGAGCACAGGCTCCTCATACTTTTTCGCATCCAATCCGAAGAGCGCCCCGAATCCTCCCAGACCCGACAGCACCTCCGGCCGAAATGTGCGCTGCACATGCTTTTTCATCCGCTCCACAGCTTCGTTGCCTGCCGCGATGTCGACCCCGGCTTGCTTATAAGCTTCAGACATAACCTATGCGTCTCCCCTCTCCGGTTCGCCCCGCTTTTTGCGGGACACTCTCCTCCTGCAATTTCCGCAGTTCCAGCCCTGACTCCTACGATGCTTCCCTGCACCTCATTTTCTGCCGCTTCTTATCCCCCTGATGCCGCCGCCAACAGCATCTCGTTGTACCGTCTGACTAAAGGCAATGCCCGAAAAATCATCCTGCCGCAGTCATAACCGAATCAAGCATTTCAGTGCGTTCGACCCGGCGGTCGTTCGTCTTCCCTTTTCTTCCTTGGTGTCTTGGTGTCTATGTCTCTGTAGATTTCCAATAGGCCATTAGGAGTCGGCTTAATAAGCCGCTTGGGCCCTAAGGCCTTACCGCCGGACGGACGCCGCCGCCTCCTCCGCGCCTGCCGCGACGCGCGCGCCGAACAGCTCCGTCGGATAATTATCATCGAAGCAGGCGAGGCACAAGCCGCCGCTCGGCTTATCCGCATAGCTGCCGCCGATCGCCTCAATCATCCCTTCCTTCGACAGGAAGGCGAGCGAATCGGCGCCGATCAGCTTCCGCATCTCCTCTTCCGTATGAAGATGAGCGAGCAGATCCTCGCTCTTCGGCGTGTCGATGCCATAGAAGCACGGATGGCGGAACGGCGGCGAGGCGATGCGCAGATGCACCTCCCGCGCCCCGGCTTCGCGCAGCATATTGACGATCCGGCGCGACGTCGTGCCGCGCACGATCGAGTCGTCAATGAGGACGACCCTCTGGCCTTCGACGACGCTCCGCACGGCGCTTAGCTTCATTTTGACGCCCTGCTCGCGCAGCTCCTGGCTCGGCTGAATGAACGTTCTGCCGGTATATTTGCTTTTGATAAGTCCCATTTCATAGGGAATCCCCGTCTTCTCCGCGTAGCCGATCGCCGCCGAAATACTGGAGTCGGGCACGCCTGTCACGATATCCGCCTCGACGAACGCCTCCTCCGCCAGCTTCATCCCCATATGCTTGCGGGCGGTATGCAGGTTCACCTCATGCAGTTGGCTGTCCGGACGCGAGAAATAGATGAATTCCATCGCGCACAGCGAATGCTTCGCCCCCGGCGCGAACCGTTCCGACCGGTGGCCCCACGCATCGACGACGACGAGTTCGCCCGGCTCCAGAGGGCGGACCAGCTCCGCTCCGATCGCCTCCAGGGCGCATGTCTCGGAGGCGAACACATAAGCGTCGCCGAGGCGGCCCATCACAATCGGGCGCAGCCCGTGCGGATCGGAGGCCGCCAGCAGCCGGTCATTGGTCATCAGCAGGAAGGCGAAGCCTCCGACCAGCTCCTTCAGCGCTTCCTTCGCGGCCTGCACGAAGTCATGCTCCGAGCGGGCAATCAGGTGCGCGATGACCTCGGTATCGCTCGTCGTCTGGAAGATGGAGCCCTTCTGCTCCAGCCCGTGGCGGATGCGCGGGGCATTCACGATATTGCCGTTCGTCGCGACCGCCAGCTCGCCGTCCCGCGTCTTGAAGACGAGCGGCTGCGCGTTCGCCAGCCGGCTGTCGCCGGATGTCGAGTAGCGGACATGGCCGATCGCCCGATCGCCTTCCAGTTCCGCGAGCCGTTCGGCGTCGAACACTTCCTTCACCAGCCCCATTCCACGGTGATAGCGGAACGAATCTCCGCCGGAGACGCAGATGCCCGCGCTCTCCTCTCCCCGGTGCTGCAGCGTGTGCAGCCCGTAGTACGTCAGCGTGGACGCGTCCTTGTAGCCGTAGACGCCGAAAATGCCGCATTCCTCTTTCAACCGATCGAACGGGCCTTCCCGGCCGCTGCCCTCGTTATAATAAGCCCCGCTTATTGCATAAGACATGGGATCGCATCCTTCCATACCCGCTCCGCTTCGTGGACCGGGAGATCGATTGCCGGACTGCCATTGACCCGAATGACGATCTGCTCGCCGCCGACCCGCCCCAGCCCCTCGACCGGGATGCCCGCTGCCGCACAGCGCGCCTGCGCCTCTTCGGCCCGCTCCGGCTGGACCGAGAGCAGAATGCGCGATTGGCTCTCGCTGAACAGCGCGATATCGGTCCGCAGATCGGCCGCTTCCAGCTCCAGCACAGCCCCGATGCCGCCGCTGATGCAGCATTCCGCGAAGGCCGCCGCCAGCCCGCCATCCGATACATCATGGGCCGACTGCACGAGACCGTCCTGAATGAGCGCCAGCACCGTCCGCTGCAGGCGCAGCTCGGTCTCGAGATCGACCTCCGGCGGACGGCCTTCCGCTACACCATGGACGACTGACTGGAACTCGCTGCCGCCCAGCTCCGCCTTCGTCCGGCCCAGCAGCAGCACGGCATCGCCTTCGCGCTTGAAGCCCTGCGTCGTAATATGATCCGCATCATGCACGAGTCCGACCATGCCGACGACCGGCGTCGGATAGATCGATCCGTGGGCATTTTCGTTGTAGAGACTGACATTGCCGCCGATGACCGGCGTATTCAGCATACGGCACGCTTCCGCCATGCCGTCGACCGCTTGCTCCATCTGCCAGAAGTTCTCCGGCTTCTCCGGATTCCCGAAATTCAGGTTGTCGGTAATAGCGAGCGGCTCGGCGCCCGAGCATACGATATTGCGCGCCGCCTCGCATACCGCGATGCGTCCGCCCATGAGCGGATCGAGCATCACATAGCGGCCGTTGCAGTCCGTCGTCATCGCGAGCGCCTTGCGCGTCCCGCGCACGAGCACGACCGCCGCGTCCGAGCCCGGCGTCACCGCCGTGCTGGCGCGCACCATGCTGTCATATTGGCGGTACACCCATTCCTTGCTGGCGACGGAAGGAGAGGCCAGTACTTGCAGCAGCGCCGCATTGACGTCCGTGACCTCCGGATATCCGGCCGTATCGACCGCCTGGTTGGCCGCATAGCTCGCCGGCTCCTGCGACGGCTTGTGATAGACCGGGCATTCATCGACAAGGCCCCGGACCGGCATATCGGCGACCACCTCGCCGTCGAACAGCAGGCGCAGCCGGCCGTCGTCCGTCACGCGCCCGACCTTGCGGCAGATGACGCCCCAGCGCTCGAATATTTCCATCGCGATCGGCTCGTTGTGCTCCTCGATGACGAACAGCATCCGCTCCTGCGATTCGGACAGCATCATCTCATATGGAGTCATGCCCGTCTCCCGCTGCGGCACCTCGTCGAGCACCAGCTCCAGCCCGTTGCCCGCCTTGCTCGCCATCTCGGCGCTGGAGCAGGTCAGTCCCGCCGCGCCCATATCCTGAATCCCGATGACGATGCCGGACTGGATCAGCTCCAGACACGATTCCATCACCAGCTTTTCCATGAACGGATCGCCGACCTGAACTGCCGGGCGCTTCGCTTCCGACTCGGCCGTCAGCTCCTCCGAAGCGAACGTCGCGCCATGAATCCCGTCGCGTCCCGTCGGAGGACCGACATAATAGACCGGGTTGCCGACGCCGCTGGCGACGCCCTTCTGAATATCCTCATGATTGATCAAGCCGACGCACATCGCATTGACAAGCGGATTCCCGGCATAGCTGTCGTCGAACACGACCTCGCCCCCGACCGTCGGGATGCCGATGCAGTTGCCGTAGCCGGCGATGCCCGCGACGACATGCTCGAACAAATATTTGACCCGCTCCTCCTTCAAGCTCCCGAAGCGCAGCGAATTAAGCAGGGCCACCGGCCGGGCCCCCATCGAGAAAATGTCGCGAATAATCCCGCCCACGCCCGTCGCCGCGCCTTGGTAAGGCTCGATGGCGGACGGATGGTTGTGGCTTTCGATTTTGAACACGACGGCCTGGCCGTCGCCGATATCGACGATGCCCGCGCCTTCGCCCGGACCGACCAGCACCCGCTCGCCCGTCGTCGGGAACCGCTTCAGAAGCGGCTTCGAGTTTTTGTACGCGCAATGCTCCGACCACATGACGCTGAACACGCCGATCTCGGTATAATTCGGACGGCGTCCGAGCAGTCCGCACATCAGCTCGTACTCGTCATCCGTGACACCCATGCCCGCATACAGCCGCTCGGCCGCAATCTGATCCGGAGACGGCTCCCGCCGCATATTATCGCGGGCCATCTCCAGCGACTGCCGCTTCCGGCGCGCTTCCTGTTCTGCCCGTTCCGCCGCTGCGGCGGTCGTATTGTTACGCGTTGACTGCATGCTTCTCCCTCCAAGCGTTCAAAATCGACGTGAACATCCGGCTGCCGTCTTCGGAACCGAGCCAGGCGCTGACCGCGCGCTCCGGATGGGGCATCATGCCGAGCACATTGCCGGCTTCATTGCAGATGCCCGCAATATCCTCAATCGAGCCGTTCGGATTGTCTTCGTAGGTGAACACGATCTGCCCCCGCTCCTTCAAGCGGCGCAAGGTCTCTTCGTCACAATAATAATTGCCTTCCCCATGGGCAATCGGGATATTGACCACTTCGCCCTGGCCGTATTCGGCCGTGAAGGGCGTATCGCGGCGGGCGACCCGAATCGGAGCCGCATGGCAGCGGAACTGCAGTCCGACATTGCGCCGCAGCGTGCCCGGCAGCAGCCCCGCCTCCGTTAGAATCTGGAAGCCGTTGCAAATGCCAAGCACATAGACGCCCTCCCGCGCCGCCTGCTCGACCGCCTTCATCACCGGCGCGAAGCGGGCGATGGCCCCGCAGCGCAAATAATCGCCGTAAGAGAAGCCGCCCGGCACGATGATCAGATCGTAGCCGGCCAGATCCGTCGCCGTATGCCAGACGCGGTCCGCCTCGATTCCCATCGTATCCTGGACCGCATGCACGCAATCCATATCACAGTTCGATCCCGGAAAAACAAGTACAGCCACCTTCATCGCCCTACGCCTCCAATTCGTATCGGTAATCTTCCACGACCGGATTGGACAGCAGCACCTTGCACATCCGTTCGACCTGTTCCTTCGCTTCGGCTTCATTCGCCGCCGCGAGCTCGAATTCCATATACTTGCCGATGCGCATATGCTCCACGCCTTCATACCCCATCGAATGCATCGCCCGCTCCACGGCGGCGCCTTGAGGGTCAAGCACGTTCGCCTTCGTCGTTACAATCACTTTTACCTTCACTGTGAATTCCTCCCGTTACGCCCATCTCTGTGCGGTTATTCGTTCATATAAAGCGATATAACGTCCTCGTGTAGCCTCGACGACCTCCGCCGGCAGCGGCGGCGGCGTGCTGCTCCGATCCCAGCCGGAGGCGGCCAGATAGCGGCGGACCGGCTCCTTGTCGAGACTGTCGATATCCGAATCGAGCGCATAGCTGCCGACGTCCCAGAAGCGGGAGCTGTCCGGCGTGAACAATTCGTCGATGAGCACCAATTCGCCATCAATGAGCCCGAATTCGAATTTGCAGTCGGCGAGCAGCAGGCCCTTGTCCGCGCATTCCTCTGCCGCGAACCGGTACAGCCGGAGACTCGCGTCCCGCAGACTCCCGGCCAGCTCCGGCCCGAGCTGCGACTCCATGACTTCATAGGCAACGTCTTCGTCATGTCCTTCGTCATGCTTGCGGGCCGGCGTAAATATCGGTTCAGGCAGGCGCTCGTTCATGCGCAGGCCTTCCGGCAGTTGGATGCCGTTCACTTCGCCGGTCGCTGTATACTGCCGCCAGCCTCCGCCGGTGATATAGCCGCGGACGACGCATTCGAAGTCCACGCGCTGCGCCCGCTTGGCGAGCGTCATTCTATCAGATAATAGGGATACTAGAGATGAGATGCGTTGATGAGGTTCCGGTTCGCTGCCGATCCGGGCGGACAATGCGGTCCGCAGGCATTCCTCGTCACAAGGAATGACATGATTGCCGATAATATGCTTCGTCCGCTCGAACCAGTAGCGGCTCAGCCGGTTCAGGACCGTTCCCTTGTCCGGCACGGCCGGCTCAAGGACGCAGTCAAAGGCCGAAATGCGATCCGATACGACGATCAAGAGCGTGTCGGCGTCCCATTCATACAGCTCCCTCACCTTGCCGCGGTGAAGCAGCGGGAACGGAATCGCATCCGCCAGCGTTGATACGATAGAGTTGGTAGACATGCCTGTGCTCCTCTCGGTTTCTCCTAAGCTGAAGCGGTCTTGCTTACCCTCCCGTTGGTTGCTCCCGCTGCGGCGGGCGGTTCCCGGAAGAGAGGAGGGCAGGGAGCCGGCCGCCGCATTCGGCCCGTTGGGGATAGGGCCTGCGCGAGCAGCTTATCCGCCGCAATCAGGGGGGCGGCGAACAAGCATGAACTTGCATTTATCCAATTTTCATATCGTTGTTATTGCCCTTGCAATTATCCTTCCAGCAGTCCAAGCTGGCCGAAAATCGTATCGACATGCTTCAAGTGCCAGGACGGGTTGAAGGCGTCCTCGATGTCCTCCGCGCTCAGCACCGCCGTAATCTCCGGCGTGCTCTCAATGATGTCGCGGAAGCTGCGCTGCTCTTCCCACGCCTGCATCGCGCGCGGCTGCACCGTGTCATAAGCCTGCTCGCGGCTCCATCCCCGGTCGATGAGCTTCGTCATGACGCGGCCGGAGAACGGCACGCCATACGTTCGCTGCATGTTGCGCTTCATATTTTCCGGGAAGACCGTCAAGTTCTTCACGATGTTCATGAAGCGGTTCAGCATATAGTTCAGCAGCATCGTGCCGTCCGGCAAAATGATGCGCTCGACCGAGCTGTGCGAGATATCGCGCTCATGCCAGAGCGGCACATTCTCGTAGGCTGACAGCATATAGCCGCGAAGGACGCGCGACAGGCCGGAAATGTTCTCGCAGCCGATAGGGTTGCGCTTGTGCGGCATCGCGGACGAGC
Source organism: Paenibacillus dendritiformis (assembly GCF_021654795.1). Classification (NCBI taxonomy): domain Bacteria; kingdom Bacillati; phylum Bacillota; class Bacilli; order Caryophanales; family Paenibacillaceae; genus Paenibacillus; species Paenibacillus dendritiformis. Next base: position 762,628 of record NZ_AP025344.1, on the reverse strand, counting down.
CCTTCTGCCCTTTGGCGAAGGCTTCCTCGACCTCGCGGAACTCGCTCTTCTGCAGGGCGCGAATCTCGGTCGCGAACTTGTCGAGCGACGTCGCGATCAAGGCCAGCGTCGCCATATACTCCGCGTGGCGGTCGCGCTGCAGCGTCTGGGTCGAGATCGGCGCCGGCTTCGTGCCGAGCTTCTCGCAGACGAATTTCTCCACGAACGGGTCGATATTCGCATAGGTGCCGACCGCACCGGAGATTTTCCCGTACTGCACGCCGTCCGCCGCATCGCGGAACCGCTCCAGGTTGCGCTGCATTTCCGCGTACCAGAGCGCCATCTTCAGGCCGAACGTCGTCGGCTCCGCATGGACGCCATGGGTGCGGCCCATCATCGGCGTATCCTTGTATTCCAAAGCCTTGTCCTTCAATATATCAATGAACCGGAGCAGATCCTGCTCCAAAATCTCGTTGGCCTGCTTCATCAGGTAGCCCAAGGCCGTGTCTACGACGTCGGTCGAGGTCAGCCCGTAATGGACCCATTTGCGCTCGGGCCCGAGCGTCTCCGACACGGCGCGCGTGAAGGCGATCACGTCGTGGCGCGTCTCCGCTTCGATCTCATAGATCCGGTCGATATCGAAGCTTGCCTTGGCGCGCAGCGCTTCGACATCCTCCTTCGGAATGACGCCAAGCTCGGCCCATGCCTCGCAGGCGCACAGCTCCACTTCGAGCCAAGCCTTGAACTTGTTCTCTTCCGTCCATATGGCCCGCATCTCCGGGCGCGAATAACGTTCAATCATCGTCTCGTATTCCTCCACATGTTCGATTCTCTCATCCAAGCGAGCGCCGCTTCGGTACTCGGGGCCACGATATTGACATGCCCCATCTTCCGCTTCGGCTTCGCTTCCGACTTCCCGTACCAATGCAGCTTCGGCGTTACGCCGTAACGCTCGGCAGCCGGGTCGTCCGTACGGAACCATTGTACCATGTCCGCCGCGTCTTCGCCGAGCAGGTTGGCCATGACGACCGGAGAGACGAGCCCGGTCGGACCGAGCGGCAGATTGCAGATGGCCCGCAGATGCTGCTCGAACTGGGAGGTGCGGCATGCATCCATCGTGTAATGCCCGGAATTATGCGGGCGCGGCGCGAGCTCGTTCACGAGCAATTGGCCCTCTGCGGTCAGGAACATCTCGACCGCGATGAGGCCGACGACGTCGAGCGCCTCCGCGATGCGGCGGGCCAACCGCTCGGCGTCCGCCTGCACCCCGGCCGGAATGCGCGCCGGGACGATGGACAGGTGGAGAATATGCTCCCGGTGAATGTTCTCCGCCGCCGGGAAGACGGCGATCTCGCCCCGCGGGCTGCGGGCGGCGATAACGGACAGCTCGTGCTCGAACGGCACGAACGCCTCGAGCACCAGCTCCGGGGCCAGCGCCGACAGCTCGGCATAGGCGGCCTCCGCTTCGCTCTCCTGGCGAAGCATGCGCTGGCCCTTGCCGTCATAGCCGCCGGTGGCCGTCTTCAGCACGCCGGCGCCGCCGAACGCGCGCAGCGCCCGGCGCACCTCGCCCGCCGAAGCGACCGCCGCGAACGGCGCGACGGGAATGCCGGCGGCCTGCAGCGCTTCCTTCTCGCGCAGGCGATGCTGCGCCAGACGAAGCAGGCGGCTGCCCTGCGGCACGGGAGCGGCCCGCTCGAGCCGCTCGACGGCGGCGGCGTCCACGTTCTCGAACTCGTACGTGATGACGTCCGCACGCGCCGCCAGCTCCGCCAGCCCGTCCTCATCGCCGTAATCGGCGCAGATGAGGTCGGCCACCGCGGCGCAGGGCGCATCCGCCGCCGGGTCAAGCGCGACGAAGCGGTAGCCGAGGCGGACGCCCTCCAGCGCCAGCATGCGGCCGAGCTGGCCGCCGCCGAGGACGCCTACCGTCACGCCAGGCGCCAGCACCGGCGCCTTCTCCTGCGGCCGCATGCGGCCGTCCGCCGGGGCCCTCATGCGAGGTCCCCCGCGGCCTGCACCTGCTGCCGCACCGCTTCCCTGCGCGCTTCCATCTTCGCGCGCAGCTCCTCATCGTGCATGCCAAGCATCTGCACGGCCAAGAGCCCGGCGTTCGTCGCCCCCGCCGGTCCGATCGCCACCGTCGCCACGGGTACGCCGGCCGGCATCTGCACGATGGACAGGAGCGAGTCCATCCCGTTCAACTGCGAGGACCGCACCGGCACTCCAATGACCGGCAGCACCGTCTTCGCGGCGACCATGCCCGGCAGATGGGCGGCCCCGCCCGCGCCCGCGATAATCACGCGAAGTCCTCGCTCCGCGGCCGTCTCCGCATAATGGAACATCTCGTCCGGCGTCCGGTGGGCCGATACGACCTTGCTCTCGAACGGAACCCCGAATTCCTTCAGCACCTCGCACGCGAGACGCATCGTCTCCCAGTCGGACACGCTTCCCATAATTACGCCTACCCGCACGTTGTCCTTGTCCATCGTCGTGCACCTGCTTTCACCCTATTTTTTGCCCGGCTTCCGAATAATCCCTGTCATGAGCATAAAAAAATCAGCGGATGGCTACCCCCTGATCGCAGTCTTCGAACCCAAGAATGACGAGCCTCGGCTGTCCAAAAAGCCAAGTCCGCCCTCCGCCTCCCCGATGGCAGGCAGCAGCAAACAGACCTGCGGCATATCCGTCCGGTCGTCATTCTCGTAGTCCAAAGATTTACGGTCCTTGGGTAGAAACTTCCGGCCATATTCCCGGAATTATACGAGTTCAGAAAGATGAAATTATATCGATAGGATTTCAAAATTATTCGTTAATGGTTCAAGCAACTCCAGTGTAACAAGGGGTAACAGCCATGTCAAGAATTAAAATACGAATATAATGCATTAAATATATCTTATTGTTCGGATTTAGTTCGTTATGCCTATCTAATAAAAAGAACCGGCCTCCGCATGCGCGTCTTCCGGTCCTTCCCAATGTATCAAGTTATTTCATGACGAGGACAGGCACCTTCGCATGCTGCACGACATGGTGGCTGACGCTGCCGAGCACGAATTCCTTGAATCCGCTCAGCCCCCGGCTGCCGATCACGACCAGATCGCAGCCGAACTCCTCGGCTTCGGCGACAATGGATTGTCCCGGAGGGCCTTGCAGCAGCTTCACCTCGGCCCGATCGCCAAGCAGGGCCACCTGCTGCTCCGCCTCGTTCTGCGTCTGTTCGGCATACTGGTACAGCTCCTCATTCGTCTCGACGGTCGCCGTCGCATACGCGGTTCCGATAAAATATTGCGGGAACTGGAATACATGCACCACGCGAAGCATCGCTTCCGCATGGTTCTCCGCCAGGCTGATGGCATGGCGCAAAGCCTTCTTCGATGGCTCCGATCCGTCATAAGCGACAAGAATACGATTGAATACCATACATTCCACCACGCTTTCTTATAGTCAACGCTATGTAATAAGAGTATCCTGCTGCCAAGAGCGATCCACATCGCGTCCCTTGATGCGCGCCTGCGGAACAGATACTCCACTATTACCCGATTTTGATAAAAAAATAACCGAACACGACAATATTCACGATAAGAATGAATGGGATTCCCGCCGTAAACGTCACATGCTGCGTCTTGTGGCGCTGGTTGTACATCCCGGTCAGCACGCCCAGGGCGCCTCCCAGCCAGGCGGCCAAGAACAGCTTCCGCTCCGGAATGCGCCGCCGGTGCCGGATCGCCCGGCGCTTGTCCGCCGCCATCATCTGATAGCCTGCGATATTGACGGCCAGCAAATATACAAATACAAGCAGCGTCGCGTCCATAGATGAAGAATCCCCCTTTCCCTACAAATATTATACAACTTGACGCTCCAGGCGGCTACTGCAGTTAAAGAACTGCCCGCCCCCTAGGAGGTGCATAGACCGTGCACAAGGGTGCGGGGCATGACGGGTCAATAGATAATGCAGTGGCAGGAGTACTGAGGCAGGAGTAGATGCAGCAGTTGGGCAGGTGTTGGGGCAGGTGGTTAGTGCAGGTGTTGGTGCAGGTGGTGGTACAGGTATTGGTACAGGTGGTGATGCAGGTGGTAGTGCAGGTGGTAGTGCAGGTGGTAGTGCAGGTGGTAGTGCAGGTGGTAGTGCAGGTGGTAGTGCAGGTGGTAGTGCAGGTGGTAGTGCAGGAGTAGAGAGCGGGATTAAAGAGGAGGGAGAGACGGGGAGAGAACCGCGGCCGCAGATGGACGAGTCAGATGGAAGAAGCATTGAATCCTGCATAGATGCAGGAATTTCCGCGATTTACAACCTTATCTTATTACATTCCTGCAATATAGCATCTTTTTCGCCGAATTTTGCTTTGAATCTACTGTTTAGGATGAAATTGATGCAGTTTTCAGGCTGTTGGAAAACCCCTGTTTTTTGTGAAGGGGTGGAGATGGTCCATTTTCGTCATCCAAACTTTGGCTCTTAGAGTGTTTTAAATCGATTTTCTCTACCGGGAGAAGAGATCAATCACAAGTAAAAAGCCCCATATACTACTCAATGGCCTGATTTTACGGGATCCAAGCGACCGCGCCGGATGTTGGGGGCATCATCGCATTATCCGGCCTGCTGGAAGCATTATCGGCCTGCTCGAAGCATCGTTGCCTCCTGGGGCTTGGACGTGCGGAGGAAATTGCTGCTATTTTACAGGAAATTCTGCTTAATGAGTCCACATCCCGAGGAATTGCTGCAAATCTACATCATTTTAGGCCCTTTTGCTTCAAGCCGAAGCGAAACGGGGAAAATTCCTGTAATTTTGCAGGATTCCCTTTCTGGACTAGTCGTCCATAGCGAATTGCTGTATTTATGCAGGATTTCGCTTACTGAATAGGAGCGTCTGGAGAAATCGTGGAGTTTTGCGGATTTCGCCTGCCGGATGGGCGTGTCCAGGGAAATGGTGCACTTTTCAGGATGGTGGAAATATCCATTTTCCTACTCAAAACTTCTTTCTCAACAGCCTGAGTTTTGCAGGAACTCCTCTTACGGTGTAAATGCCAGAAGAAAATGCTGCATTTTTGCAGTTTTCCCGCATTCCTTGTATTTCCCTGCGTCCCCCTTAATTCTCAGCAAGTCGGGCTGACAATAATCAGGGGGCTGTCTCGCCGGAGCTGCACACGGCTGAATAAGACAGCCCCCTCCGCTCCATCAAGAAGCGTGAACGATTTCCGCTTTCTTCAGATGCTGGCGCTCCCCTTCGGTCAACCACCCCAGCTCGACCATCCGGCGCAGCACGACGTTCTGGCGATGCTCGGCCGCGGCGGGATGCTTCCGCGGAGACAGCCGTTCGGGCGCCTTCAGCAGGCCGACCAGCATCGCTGCTTCCGCTTCATTAATCGTCTCCAGCGCATCGGACGCCCCGGCGGTCTTGCCGAAGTAGAAGCGGGCCGCATCTTCAATCCCGTATTTCCCGTGTCCAAAATAGACCTTATTCAAATACATCTCCAAAATCTCGTCCTTCGTATATCTCCATTCGAGATTGGCGGCGATGGCCATCTCCTTAAACTTGCGGGAATACAGCTTATCCTGGGTCAGGAACAGGTTGCGGGCCAACTGCATCGTAATCGTGCTTCCGCCTTGCGCCTTTTGCTGCTTCGTTACGTTAATCCATACCGAACGGGCCAGTCCAATCGGATCGATGCCCGGATGGTAACGGTAACGATGATCCTCGATGGCGAGCAGCGCCTCCGTAACATAAGCCGGCATGTCCTTCAGGCGAACGATATGTCTCCCGTCTGCCGAGACTCCTTCCCGTATCTCCTCCCGCAGCGCCGCCAGCTTCGCTTCGTCCATCCAAGCCGGAGCAAGCCCGGCCATCATGAACCATCCGATGACCGGCGCCAAAATCGCCGCGGTTACCCCATATATGACCCATCGTCTCCAGACATGCGCGATGCTCCGGCCGATGGGGGTTGATGCTGATTCGGTATCTGTCTGCACTTGATCTTGCTTCACAGGCCGTTGTTCCGAAGCCGACGCGCGGTGTCCGCCCGGAGAGCCCGTCCATTCCCCTTGATGCGCGCGCATCGCTCGAATCGGCGAATGCAGCGCTAGCGAACCCTTTGCCGGATGCTCCCATCTGATAATTCTCATCGGAATCGACCTCCTTTCGATACGATCAGTGTACAAAATAGAGATTGCTCTTCCCATCGAATTCGGTTGCAGAAAACTTACAAGTACGAAAGCTACGTCATCCCTCTCTCCCCTTGATATTGGAGGGCATCTTCGGCCTCCTGACTCTGTGAGCAGAGATTGGATATGGTTACAGCGTTTTTACATTTCTTAACACCAAATTAACACCATTTTTAGTACGATTTCTCCAGACAGATCGGCACGGATTCATCCTTGCATTTTGAAAACGCTCCCCCCCCCCGCATCACGCTCTATCATTGCCCGGCAGAATGCTTCTTACGACTCCAATCGGTTCGTGGAAATGGAATCGGCGAGAACTTGCTTATCTCTTTCGATCATCATGGACGTGAGAACGATTCGGAACCGCTCCAGGTCTTCGCTCTACGCATGGAAGAGGCGAATCCGGGATGGTCTGAACAAGTTTATATTATTGTTTCTAAAAAGAAGGGAGCTCGGTCAACATGAAAAGAAACCTTTCCCTGCTATCCATCGCCATCCTGCTGATGATGCTGCTTGTATCAGGCTGCGGCGGGACAACCGCGGACCCGCCCGCTCTGCCATTAGACCAGAGGCAGGATGGAACGCCCCGCTCCGCCCCCGAACAGACAGGTGGTTCGGACACCGCGCAGCCGAACGACGCTTCGGCTGCGAATGAAGTCGCCTATGACGGCGAAGCGGTAACGTTAAAGTTCATTATCGAAGTCGATGAAGAGACATTCCGCATCCGCTACAAAGAACAAATCGAAGAGAAGTTCCCGAACATCACGCTGGAACTCGCCAACGCCTCGCTTACGCCGGAAGGACTCCAGGAATTGAATGCGCGCGGAGAAATTCCTGATTTATATGTTATGCATCAGGGCTACGACATGTTGAAAGAGCTGGATATGCTGGAGCCGCTCGATCCCTACATTGAGCAGAGCGGCTTTGATCTCGGAGTCATCAACGACGGCATCGCCGAGATCCAGCGCGCGCTCGATCCGGACGGAACCGGCTTGCTCTACGGCATGCCGATCGAAGGCACGCAGAGAGCCCTCTATTACAACAAAGCTATTTTCGATAAATTCGGCATCGGCTATCCGCGGGACGGCATGACCTGGGACGAAATTCTGGATCTGGCTAAGCAGGTGACGGCTGAACGGGATGGCGTGAAGTACAAAGGGTTGTCCTTCGGTCATTACTCCATCCCGCTTACCCAATTCGGCGTAAATGGAACCGATCCGGAGACCGGAGAAGTGTTGTTTACGAAAGAACCGGCGTTTCAGCAATTTTTTGACATGCTGGACAAATACCGCAGTATTCCCGGGATGGTGGATACAAGCGATTATTCCTATACGTTCAACAATGATCAGAATGTGGCGATGACCATCGTCTCCCTTCCTACGCTTCCGCTGTATAACGCGGTTCAGGGACTCGACTTCGATATGGTGTCGGTCCCGGTATGGCCAAATCATCCAGGTATCGGACCATCTGTTCCGGCGATTTCCGTCAGCATTAACAAGCATAGCCCGCATAAAGATGCGGCTTGGGCGGTCATCGCCCATCTGGCCTCGGAGGACGGCCAGCTTGTCCTGTCCCGCGTCGGCAGCCCGCCAACGATCAAGAGCGCGGAAGCATTCGAGCAGTATTCTGCGTCGGATATGGAAGCAGCCGGCAAAAAGTACAACATTCGACCGATTTTCGAGCAGAAAATGGCAAGCATTTCGAATTTTTCTCCTTATGGACCATTGGTTACGTTTTTCTACGATGATTATATCAATCAGAAGGCGCGCGCCTTTGTAACGGAGCCAGACAAAGATGTAGCCACTTTCTTGCGGGAGATGGAGGAAGAGTATGCGGCCATCGTCAAGGAAATGAAACAGTTGAAATAGAACGATGCCGAAAACCCCTTCCTTCGTTCCTTTTTCATTCAATGCCGCACAAGGTATACTGTCATAAGGGAGGGATCGACAAATGAAAAAAAAGCGAATGTCATGGCTTTCCGCCTGCTCGGCGCTTCTTATCGCCTTCGGCGGATTGATGTCCGGCTGCGCAGACAACCAGGACGCTTCCGATGCTTCCCCGGGTCAAGTCCAGACGAGCCCGTCAGACGCCGGAACCGCGGAAGAAGCTCTCGCAGACTCGGCTGCGGCCGGGCAAGATGCGTCATCTCATTCCGGCAAGCCGGCTGGCGGCACCTCTTCGGAAGGCCAAGCCGCGGCGGACGATGCGGATGTGGAGCGGGTGCTCAAATCGATCGAGACCGGGAACGGCTATCAGAAGAAGATTGAGCTGCTCAAGGACGGCGGCAAGCGCGTCACCATCACCGATCCGAACGGGAAGGCGACGGTTCGTAAAGTCGAATATGAAGGCATTGTCAGCGCCGTGAACGGAAGCCAAGTGACGGTTCAGTTGGACCGTGGCGGGGAGAAGACGTTAGACGTACCGAATCATATCGCCGTAGATGACGAGACCGGCCAAGGCTTCAAGGCTGGCAGGGAGATCGAGTGGGATGTCGATCAAGACGGAGCGATCCTGAAGATCGAGCTGGAAGATTAACTTCCGTCCATTACAGGCAATCCAGCCTATTGAACAAAAGGGTGCCCAGGCCATCTCGGCCCGGTCACCCTTTTCTTGCGAAATTGCTTAATTTTGCGCCATTCCTGCTTTCACCCAGCCGGCTGCCGTAACGGTGCGCTTCGCTTGATGCTTCACCGCGGCCTCCACATTTTCAACCATCTTCCCGTCCTGGCCTACGGTTACGCTGGTGCCATACGGGTTGCCGCCTGCCGCATACGCCGACGGATCGGTATAGCCCGGAGCGACCACGATGGCGCCCCAATGATACATCGACGTATACAAGCTCAGAATCGTCGCTTCCTGTCCGCCATGCGAATTGCCGGCGCTGGACATCGCGCTGACTACCTTGTTCGTCAGCTTGCCTTGCGCCCACAGGCCGCCGGTCGTATCCAAGAATTGCTTCATCTGGGATGGCATATTGCCGAACCGGGTAGGCACGCTAAATATAATCGCATCCGCCCACTCCAGGTCCGCAGGCTGTACGGCCGGCACATGCTGCGTCGCGTCCGCATGGGCTTTCCATGCCGGATTGCTCTCAATCGCTGCCGGCGGCGCCAGCTCAGGCACCTTAAGCACCTTGACTTCGGCTCCTGCCGCCTCTGCTCCTTCCTTGGCCCACTGCGCCAACTGATAGTTCGTGCCTGTCGAGCTGTAATAGATTACTGCCAATTTTACATTTGCCATCCGAAATCGCCCCTTTATTTTATTTCCTATGTGTAGAGTCAATCTATCATTGATTCGTGGGTACGTTACTTGCGGTACAGTGGATAATCGACGGCTGTCGGCACTTCAATGGCAATCAGCCGGGTCGCTTCCTCTGCTGCTATGCGGAGAACATCATCGGCCTCTTCGTTGCCCGTCGAGATGATGAATTGTTCGCCAGCATAGCGGGTCTGTTCTTCTCCCGCCTCCACGGAGCCGATGCTCCCCTTGCCGCTCATGATCAGCGCCGTCCATGTGCGCCCGCGCGGCAGGACTGCCTCATAGCTGCGGCCGGCTTGGATCGCAATGTCCCACATGCGGGCATCCGCTACTATGCGCCACGGAGCCCCTTCACCCAGCACCGTCTTCACGGAGACGCCGCCAGATTCATGAATCGGGAACGCCTCATGCTCAAATTGCGCATAATGGGGCGGACGCTTTCTGGCTTCCAGCAGATTCGGCTCGAACCAGATTTGCAGCATATCGGCATCCGGACCGACGATGCGTTCGCTGTGCTCCACGCCGCTCCCCGCCTGAATCAGTTGCGCGCCTCCCTCGCCGACGACGCTGTCCGTTCCCAGTGAATCGCCGTGGTGCGTCTTGCCCTGAATGACGTAAGACAGAATCTCGAACGCCTGGTGCGGATGAGGCGGAATATACCCTTCTTCCTTCGCCTTCGCCCAAGCCCAGTAGAACAACGTGCTGACGCGCTTGACGGCCCCGCCCTCATGCGGGAAGCCTATCGGCTTGATCTCCGTAATCCGCCCGCCGTCGAATGTTCCCGTCCCCATTTGGCTCGCCGTATACTGCTGAATCTTCATACCCATCCTCCCTTTTGCGGACATGTTTTGCGCTGGCGATACAAGTTTAATTATCTTCATTTCAAGATATATGACAGACATAATGCGGCCGCTTCCTTGAACGCCTACAAGTACCATCATAATGTCAAATTATCTTGAAGTCAAGATATTTATATGCAAGGTCGTCATTTTGATGCAACGCAAGCCTTACGCCTTGCTGGCTCCCTGGATCCGCTTGGCTTCGGATTGCGGTGTATTGCGACGCGGCATGGAAGACATCAAGATTGGAGGAGTCGAAAACCTGTATCCTCGTGTCCAGTTCAATGTCAAGACGCATGTCGCCTTGGACCGTACAGGCGAGATTGAATAAACACAGCCCGTCGGCGGGTTGCCAACGGGCTGCTATTCATGTGCGCGGCAGCGCACATCTGCTTTTTCTATCTTCCTTTTTACCTGTCTATGTTCTATTCTGTATACAATTCTTCAATATAGACTCTTTCTCCGTGCATCAAGAAAACGACGTTTTTGTCGGCATCCAGCGCCGCTACCATCTTGGTCTCCTTATTTTGGATAAAGCTGAAGTCTTTAGCCGAATTGTCCCATTTCACTTCAAGTCCCTGGAGATCCATATTGAACAATTTCTTCGCGATCGGAGCCACCGCTTCTTTCACTTCTTTTTCGGTAATATCTTTCTTCAATACTTGTTTTCGTCCGCCGTCATGAACGTATTGGACCTTCCCCGTCTTGGCATCCAGCGCAAGCGTAACCTTGCCGCCTTTAAGCTTCCACGTCTTATTCTCAACGCTACCCTCAAGCACTGCTTTCGTCACGTCCAAGTCGCGGTCTAAAGCCGTTTTCACTGCTTCCGCCGCCGCTTTCAGTAATTTCGGTTCAAGCTCGTTCTTGCTAAATTCGATCGCGGCCCCAATACGAGTTTTCTCTGTCGACCCTGGGATATTTTTCATCACAAAGGCGGAAAAATCCTTCCCGCTCAAAGAATACTGGGTAAAAGGTTGCTTTGGATTTTCATAGTACTCGGACACGTCAACTTCTTTATTAAATGTGTATTTTTTCTTGGCATGCATCCCTTTCAGCACTTTCAGGACTTCATCCTGATCCTTTTTGCTGATTCTATCGATGCTTTGCTTTCCTCTAATATTCCATATTTTTTTGGTCTCTTGTATATAGGCTACGCTATAAGTCTCATCTTCAGAACGAACCCACACCCACCCTGACATTTCATCAAGCTCGCCAACATCCTGCAGCTTAATCTCTTTCCCCGCAAATTGTTTTACGGCCTTTTGAAGCTCGGCAGCCAGCTTCTTGTCGATTTTCACTTCTTTGCTCTTCGATTGCTGCTGTTCTTGCTGCTTCTCTTGCGCTGCCTCCGCGCCTGCAGGAATCGGTCCTGCCAATGCGGCCAGCATGCCGGATACGACCAGTGTGGCTGCGATAGCTTTTCTCAAATTCATGATCAATCCTCCTATGCATCTCTTTGTGTTTTTTTAATTCCCTGCGGCCGCTCTGCTCCCCGACTTTATGTACACCACATTTTTCTCGGCATCCAATGCGGCTCTCACCGCCGTAATATCATCTTTTTCGATGAAGCGGTAATCTTTAAATAAGCTGTCCCATTTTACTTCATATCCCGTAATGTCGATATTGAATAATTTCTTCGCGAGCGGGGCGACCGCTTCTTTGGCTTCTTTTTCTGTCATCTCTTTGTTCGTCGTGACCTTATTGCCTTGTTTATTGATTAGGCTGATTGCTTTTTCGTTCTCCATGTAAACCTTCACTTTGTCGTCCTCAAGCACCCACGTATGATGCTCAATCTGCGCCTTCGTCACGTCGAATTGATGATCGAACGCCGTTTTGATCGCTTCCGTTGCCGATTTCAGCAATTTCGGATCAAGTTCTTTTTTGTCAATATCGATTATCGAACCGGTGATGGCATAACCTTTTGAAATATTAGCATTTACCGAAACTTCAAAATCCTTCCCGGAAAACCCATAAGATATATAATCTCCAAATTTGCCCTTGCTATTATCGTACGATCGTGACTGTGTAACGTCTTTGTTAAATACGTATTTCTTCTTTGAATAGGCTTTCTTTAACTCTATTAAAGCTTCGTCTTGAAGTCTTTTGTCGACTTTGTCGATTGTCGTCTTGCTGGAAACAAACCATATTTTTTCGTTTTTGGAATCAAAGCCAACACTATAATTTCCATCTGCAGATTGAACCTTGACCAAATGCTCATTGATATGTTCACCGGTATCCTTAAGCTTAATCTCTTTCCCCGCATATTGATTTACCGCTTTTTGCAGTTCGGCAGCCAGCTTTTTGTCGATTTTCACTTCTTTGCTCACCGATTGCTGCTCGTGCTGTTGCTCTTGCGCTGCCTCCGCGCCCGCAGGAATTGGACCTGCCAATGCGGCCAGCATGCCGGATACGACCAGTGTTGCGACGATAGCTTTTTTCAAATTCATGATAATCCTCCTATGCGTCTACTTATGTTCTTTAATTCCCTGCGGCCGCTCTGCTCCCGGACTTTATGTACACCACATTTTTCTCGGCATCCAATGCGGCTCTCACTTCGGTCGCTTTGCCTTTAACAAAGCAGTAATCTTTAAATAAGTTGTCCCACTTCACTTCATACTCCGAAATGTCGATATTGAATAATTCCTTAGCAAGCGGAGCAACCACTTCTTTAGCATCCTTTTCCGTAATCTCCTTGTTGGTCGTTACCGCTTTACGCGATTTATGATACAGGCTTGTGACCTCTCCCTTCACGATTTCAAGCGATACGTACTTATCCTCAAGTGTCCAAAAAATTTGTCTTAGATTAGCGGCTGTAACTTCCAAATCATGATTGAATGCCGTTTTTACCGCTTTTGTTGCCGTTTCCAATAACTTCGGATCGAGCTCTTCCTTGGTGAACTTTATCTCAAATCCACCAACACGACCTTTATGCTCTTTAGCAGAGTTTTCCTTTAAAAAGAAAATATTAAAATCTTCACCTGTCAACTCATACGACAAATTTACACCTAGTTTTTCTTTTTCGCCATCATAGCCTCGATGCATGATCACTTCTTTATTAAATTCATATGTTTTATTTGCATATGCTTTTTTTAACACTTTCAAGATTTTCTCCTGATCCTCTTTACTGATTTTATCGATTGTGATCTTTTCAGAGACTTCCCATATCTTACCACCATCAATATGAAAGCTGATAGCGTACTTTCCGTCTACGGATTCAACCTTGGCACTCAGAGAGAATTCTATCTTCTCGCCGACATTCTTCAGCTTGATCTCTTTCCCTGCATATTGTTTGATTGCTTTTTGCAGCTTGGCAGCCAGCTTCTTGTCGATTTTCACTTCTTTGCTCACCGATTGCTGCTCGTGCTGTTGCTCTTGCGCTGCCTCCGCGCCCGCAGGAATTGGACCTGCCAATGCGGCCAGCATGCCGGATACGACCAGTGTTGCGACGATAGCTTTTTTGAACTTCATTTTAAAAATCCTCCCAATACAACTACTTAAGTATTTACTGCCTCATCCAATCCTAACGAATAAATTGGAAATAAACCACAAAACATTCTATTAATATTAATTAAGAAAACGTTAATACTAACCAGCAGGATATAACAGTTACTTTTGACCATTGGCTTCACTATATTGAGCAGAGTAATCACCGTCTTTGGCATCCGAATACATTAAGCAACTTATATAATCTGGCCCGTTCATTATTCCATGGGTTCCGTTTTTGCCGCCAGATTGCTTGCTGCTGATCATGAAGCTTCCTCCGCCGCCATTGATGGTGCCCAACTAGACGACGACGCTTAAAACAGCGATTGCCAGTTGCATTCATGTATTCATCTGTTCTTCCCTTCTCATCTGTCTGCTCATTACTACGATTACCCACGATAAGGATTGACTCCACGATACAATTGATTAAACCTTTTTAAGAGAACCTTAATAACTATAAGGAGGCAGTGAGAGATTCAGTTGCCCGCCTTCCTCGTTTCGGGTCACAATAGACAAAAAAAGCACCCATAATGGGTGCTAATGGTGCTTTCACCAGTCAAGACGCTATTTCAAGTTGAAGCGTTCCCTGAGCTTGGGCAATTTCCCCACCGTCAGCCGGGAATATCAATGGCGAGCAAGATCTGAGCATTGAAAAGCCGCATGGCCCCCAACGAATCCTGCAAAACTGCAAGATTTCCCTGGACGAGCCTATTCCGGAAACGAAAACCTGAAAAACGCAAGAATTCGATATTCCCGACTTAGTCAAAAAGAAATCCTGCAAAAGTGCAGCAATTCGGAATGCACGACTTCACCAAAAAGAGAATCCTGCAAAAGTGCAGGATTTTTCTCCTTTTTGCTTCAATCGGGTGCAATTGCGAGCAAAATGATGTAGATTTGCAGGAATTCCACTGCATATGGGCTCATTGTGCCAAAATTCCTGTAAAATTGCAGCAATTCCCTCCACACGCTCAGCTCCAGGAGGCTACGACGCCTCTAGAATGCGATGATGCTCTCTGATGATGCTCCAGGATACGATAAAGCCTCTCCAATAACGCCTCTGTATGAGCTTATGCCTCAAGGTACAATGATGCCACTCGACGGTTTACGTCTCCAAGGTCCGCTTCCCCCTCCAGGATGCCATGCCATGTCCGTTCCCCGCGTTCCCTGACTTCCTCCGAATATAGAAAAAAACCACCGACAGAAGTCAGTGGTCTTTGTCTGCTTGGCAGCGTCCTACTCTCCCAGGACCCTGCGGTCCAAGTACCATCGGCGCTGGAGGGCTTAACGGTCGTGTTCGGGATGGGTACGCGTGGAACCCCTCCGCTATCGCCACCAAACAGATAAGGTTTGTACCTTAAAAACTGAATGCGAAAGTGAAGAATCATAATCACCCGGGGTCCCCGAAAAGTAATCGGTGTTGCTGCAACGCTTCACGTCACTTTTTGGGGTGAATTTAGGATAAGCCCTCGACCGATTAGTATTGGTCAGCTCCATGCATTGCTGCACTTCCACCTCCAACCTATCTACCTCGTCGTCTTCAAGGGGTCTTACCAATGTGGGAAATCTCATCTTGAGGGGGGCTTCACGCTTAGATGCTTTCAGCGCTTATCCCTTCCGTAC
Source organism: Paenibacillus dendritiformis (assembly GCF_021654795.1). Lineage (NCBI taxonomy): Bacteria > Bacillati > Bacillota > Bacilli > Caryophanales > Paenibacillaceae > Paenibacillus > Paenibacillus dendritiformis. Next base: position 747,295 of record NZ_AP025344.1, on the reverse strand, counting down.
TTGGCTACCCAGCTATGCCTCTGGCGAGACAACTGGTACACCAGCGGTACGTCCATCCCGGTCCTCTCGTACTAAGGACAGCTCCTCTCAAATTTCCTGCGCCCGCGACAGATAGGGACCGAACTGTCTCACGACGTTCTGAACCCAGCTCGCGTACCGCTTTAATGGGCGAACAGCCCAACCCTTGGGACCTACTTCAGCCCCAGGATGCGATGAGCCGACATCGAGGTGCCAAACCTCCCCGTCGATGTGGACTCTTGGGGGAGATAAGCCTGTTATCCCCAGGGTAGCTTTTATCCGTTGAGCGATGGCCCTTCCATGCGGTACCACCGGATCACTAAGCCCGACTTTCGTCCCTGCTCGACTTGTAGGTCTCGCAGTCAAGCTCCCTTCTGCCTTTGCACTCTTCGAATGATTTCCAACCATTCTGAGGGAACCTTGGGGCGCCTCCGTTACTCTTTAGGAGGCGACCGCCCCAGTCAAACTGCCCGCCTGACACTGTCCCCGAACCGGTTCCACGGTCCCAGGTTAGAACTCCGATACGATCAGGGTGGTATCCCAACGGCGCCTCCACCGAAGCTGGCGCTCCGGCTTCCCAGGCTCCCACCTATCCTGTACAGACCGTACCAAAGTCCAATATCAAGCTGCAGTAAAGCTCCATGGGGTCTTTCCGTCTTGTCGCGGGTAACCTGCATCTTCACAGGTATTAAAATTTCACCGGATCTCTCGTTGAGACAGCGCCCAAGTCGTTACGCCATTCGTGCGGGTCAGAATTTACCTGACAAGGAATTTCGCTACCTTAGGACCGTTATAGTTACGGCCGCCGTTTACTGGGGCTTCGGTTCATAGCTTCGCCTTGCGGCTAACCACTCCCCTTAACCTTCCAGCACCGGGCAGGCGTCAGCCCGTATACTTCGCCTTACGGCTTCGCACAGACCTGTGTTTTTGCTAAACAGTCGCTCGGGCCTATTCACTGCGGCCCCCTCGGGCTATTAACCCTACCGGGGCACCCCTTCTCCCAAAGTTACGGGGTCATTTTGCCGAGTTCCTTAACGAGAGTTCTTCCGCGCGCCTTAGAATTCTCTTCTCGCCTACCTGTGTCGGTTTGCGGTACGGGCACCTTTACCTGGCTAGAGGCTTTTCTTGGCAGCATGAAATCAAGACCTTCGGTACTGTAATTTTCCCTCCCCGTCACAGCCCAGCCTTACGGTCAGCGGATTTGCCTACTGACCAGCCTCACTGCTTGGACGAGCATCCATCAGCTCGCGTCCCTATCCTTCTGCGTCCCCCCATTGCTCATAACGGCTGCGGTGGTACAGGAATTTCAACCTGTTGTCCTTCGACTACGCCTTTCGGCCTCGCCTTAGGTCCCGACTTACCCTGGGCGGACGAGCCTTCCCCAGGAACCCTTAGGCTTTCGGCGGACATGATTCTCACATGTCTTTTCGTTACTCATACCGGCATTCTCACTTGTGTACAGTCCAGCAGTCCTTCCGGTCTGCCTTCAACCCGGTACACAACGCTCCCCTACCACTGATGCAAGCATCAATCCATAGCTTCGGCGGTACGTTTAGCCCCGTTACATTTTCGGCGCAGAGTCACTCGACCAGTGAGCTATTACGCACTCTTTAAATGATGGCTGCTTCTAAGCCAACATCCTGGTTGTCTGGGCAACTCCACATCCTTTCCCACTTAACGTACACTTAGGGGCCTTAGCTGATGGTCTGGGCTGTTTCCCTCTTGACAACGGACCTTAGCACCCATTGTCTGACTCCCGGATAATAAGTCCATGGCATTCGGAGTTTGACTGAGCTTGGTAACCCTTGGCGGGCCCCGCACCCAATCAGTGCTCTACCTCCACGACTCTTCCTCCGAGGCTAGCCCTAAAGCTATTTCGGGGAGAACCAGCTATCTCCGAGTTCGACTGGAATTTCTCCGCTACCCCCACCTCATCCCCGAATTTTTCAACATTCGTGGGTTCGGGCCTCCAGTGCGTGTTACCGCACCTTCACCCTGGACAGGGGTAGATCACACGGTTTCGGGTCTACGCCTACGTACTCATTCGCCCTATTCAGACTCGCTTTCGCTGCGGCTGCGGCTTTTCACCTTAACCTTGCACGTAAACGTAACTCGCCGGTTCATTCTACAAAAGGCACGCCATCACCCATAGAACGGGCTCTGACTTCTTGTAAGCACACGGTTTCAGGTTCTATTTCACTCCCCTTCCGGGGTGCTTTTCACCTTTCCCTCACGGTACTGCTTCACTATCGGTCGCCAGGGAGTATTTAGCCTTAGCAGATGGTCCTGCCGGATTCCCACGGGGTTTCACGTGTCCCGCGGTACTCGGGATCCGTCTCGGAGGGCATTTACTTTCGAGTACAGGGCTATTACCTTCTACGGCGGGCCTTTCCAGACCTCTTCGTCTAATAAACACCTTTCTGACTCCATGTGAGACGTCCCACAACCCCGGAGAGCAAGCTCTCCGGTTTAGGCTCTTCCGCGTTCGCTCGCCGCTACTGACGGAATCACTATTGTTTTCTCTTCCTGAGGGTACTTAGATGTTTCAGTTCCCCTCGTATGCCTCTTCACACCCTATGGATTCAGGTGTGAGTGACTGCCTATTACAGCAGCCGGGTTTCCCCATTCGGACATCCCCGGATCGATGCTTGCTTACAGCTCCCCGAGGCAATTTCGTCGTTCGCCACGTCCTTCGTCGGCTCCTGGCGCCTAGGCATCCTCCGTGTGCTCTTACTAGCTTAACCTATTTAAGGCGGTTAAAAAGTTTCCTTTTGATCACGAAGGATCTCAAGGTGTTGTTCGGCATCGAATCTTGCCTTCAGCGTCGAAATCCGGTGCTCATGTAGCCTTGACTACACTCCGCTCCTCTTTCTTCCGCTTCAAGCAACCTTCTCGGTGCTGAAAAGTAAACTTTTTAACTCCCATTTCACTAGCATTAAAGGATGATTCTAAGCTTTACTTTCGCGATTCAGTTTTCAAGGTACAAGTGAAAGGAATTGTCCTTTCAAAACTGACAACGAGTGATGTTTGCGTGTGGAAGCTTGTGCTTCCTGTATGTCTCCGTCGCAGGAGACGTAATCCTTAGAAAGGAGGTGATCCAGCCGCACCTTCCGATACGGCTACCTTGTTACGACTTCACCCCAATCATCTACCCCACCTTCGGCGGCTGGCTCCTTGCGGTTACCCCACCGACTTCGGGTGTTGTAAACTCTCGTGGTGTGACGGGCGGTGTGTACAAGACCCGGGAACGTATTCACCGCGGCATGCTGATCCGCGATTACTAGCAATTCCGACTTCATGCAGGCGAGTTGCAGCCTGCAATCCGAACTGAGACTGGCTTTTTAGGATTCGCTCCGCCTCGCGGCTTCGCTTCCCGTTGTACCAGCCATTGTAGTACGTGTGTAGCCCAGGTCATAAGGGGCATGATGATTTGACGTCATCCCCACCTTCCTCCGGTTTGTCACCGGCAGTCACTCTAGAGTGCCCAACTCAATGCTGGCAACTAAAGTTAAGGGTTGCGCTCGTTGCGGGACTTAACCCAACATCTCACGACACGAGCTGACGACAACCATGCACCACCTGTCACCTCTGCCCCGAAGGGAAGCCCTATCTCTAGGACGGTCAGAGGGATGTCAAGACCTGGTAAGGTTCTTCGCGTTGCTTCGAATTAAACCACATACTCCACTGCTTGTGCGGGTCCCCGTCAATTCCTTTGAGTTTCAGTCTTGCGACCGTACTCCCCAGGCGGAATGCTTAATGTGTTAACTTCGGCACCAAGGGTATCGAAACCCCTAACACCTAGCATTCATCGTTTACGGCGTGGACTACCAGGGTATCTAATCCTGTTTGCTCCCCACGCTTTCGCGCCTCAGCGTCAGTTACAGCCCAGAAAGTCGCCTTCGCCACTGGTGTTCCTCCACATCTCTACGCATTTCACCGCTACACGTGGAATTCCACTTTCCTCTTCTGCACTCAAGTCACACAGTTTCCGATGCGACCCGGAGTTGAGCCCCGGGTTTAAACACCAGACTTACATGACCGCCTGCGCGCGCTTTACGCCCAATAATTCCGGACAACGCTTGCCCCCTACGTATTACCGCGGCTGCTGGCACGTAGTTAGCCGGGGCTTTCTTCTCAGGTACCGTCACCTATGGAACAGTTACTCTCCATAGCGTTCTTCCCTGGCAACAGAGCTTTACGATCCGAAAACCTTCATCACTCACGCGGCGTTGCTCCGTCAGACTTGCGTCCATTGCGGAAGATTCCCTACTGCTGCCTCCCGTAGGAGTCTGGGCCGTGTCTCAGTCCCAGTGTGGCCGATCACCCTCTCAGGTCGGCTACGCATCGTCGCCTTGGTGAGCCGTTACCTCACCAACTAGCTAATGCGCCGTAGGTCCATCCATAAGCGGCAGATTGCTCCGCCTTTCCCGATCCCCTCATGCGAGGAAATCGCCTATCCGGTATTAGCCCACGTTTCCGTGAGTTATCCCGGTCTTAAGGGCAGGTTACCTACGTATTACTCACCCGTCCGCCGCTAAGCATCAGGAGTGCAAGCACTCCATCAACTCCGCTCGACTTGCATGTATTAGGCACGCCGCCAGCGTTCGTCCTGAGCCAGGATCAAACTCTCCATAAAAGTTAAGTTTGACTTGCTCATTTATTGCTGACGAGGTCATTTGACCTCTTGCACAAACATCACTCGTTGTTCAGTTTTCAAAGAACAATCCGGCAACCAACTTCATCAGTAAGTTGCTTTCTTTTCTTCACCGCTGTTCAGCGGCGACTTTTATAATATATCATGTCTTCGATTCAGCGTCAAGCATTTTTTTAAAATCTTTTTCGCTTCAGGCGGCTCATGCCGCTCTGTCGAAGACAGGAATCTAAATATATCACGCTCTTAATAGAAAAGCAACCCCTAAATTAAACTTTCTCTCCTGACTGTTCCTTTCAACTTATCGACGATTTTTACCTTGATGAGAATTGAATTAAATATGAGGCGGTATACATGCCGCCGAACCGGACAATGGCCCGTCGGCATGATCCCTAATCATCGCGGCTGGATGTCTGGTTTCCCTCCACACGCTCCACTTCCCGCCGTATTCGTTCCACTTCGTCTTCCATTTTTAAGCGGGAATAGCACAGCTCCATCATCTTCAGATCGTAGAGGTCCGGCTGATCGATTTGCTTCAAATAGTAAAGTGCCTTCTTCTGATCTCCCCAAGAATCCTTCGTCGTCCCGATCATTTCCATGCGGGCAAGGACCCGCAATGCATGCCGATTCTTGCCTTCCTTCAAGTAAGCGCGCTTGGCCGACTCATAGTCCGCCTGCAGAACGTATCGATCTCCGTCCGACACCGGGCCATCCGGGATGCGAATGAGCGGCAGTTCCCCTTGGCTGACGATCGTGTAAGACCGTGAGCTGCTAATTTTCCTGTCCTGATCATCGTAAGCATCGACGCTCCACACATACTGAGCGCCAGGGTATCCGATACCGAGCAAATAGGAAGGATAAATCCAGACGCCCTCATCAGGCGACCAATTCATTCCGCCGCCGGCGGCACCATTCTCTCTCAGCTCCGATAGACGATACGTAGCTTCCGTCCCTGCATGCTTTCCCGGAAGCACATGAGTGGCAGCCCCCCGGGATTGGCCGGCGCGAGACTGATGCGCCTCCATCCATTGCACCACATAATAGGCTGCACCCGGATAGGCTTCCCATCGCATCGTAATCTCATCGCCCTCCACGGTGACAGGACCTCGCGGCTCAAGAACGGTGAGATTCGGATTCAACTGAATGATAACCCCTTCCACCGATTGCCCTTTCTTCAACACGATGTTGTCCGGCGAAGTCTCTGCGTACGTATAGGAATCCAGTTCCCGCAGCGGAGCTCCGATTTCGATATCATAAGTCTGTTCCGGCACCTGATAAAAACGGAATTCCCCGTTCTGATCCGTCATCACCATGGGATAATCGTCCGGGCGGGGAGGAGAGTGCCATGAGTTTGCGTCCGTTTTACGCAGCACGACCACAGCCCCTTCGAGCGGCTGTTGCCCTCGCATAACGGTGCCGCTCAGCATCGGCTTCTCTCCTGGCTTGGGCACTCTTGATTCCAGCAGCTTCACTTGATCGCGGTATTCCAACTTATGCAGCGTATCGCTTTGCATCAATTCCCGGTAGAGCCGCTCCGCTTCCTCCCATCGTTTCTCCAACATATAAATATTGGCCAGCCGGCTCCAGGCGAGAGAGGCATTCGGATGATCGGGGTAGTCATGAAGGAATTGCTCGGACTGCTGCTTCATCTCCTCCATAGACAGCTCCTTGTCTGTCGAACCTCGTGTCGCAAAAGAGGAACTATTCTTGCCGATATACAGCATGTTCTCGGATGCCGGAAGATGCCTGCCCATAAGCGCCAAGTACCTTTCATCGGCCGTCTCGTCCTCGCGCCCAAGCAGCGATAACCAAAAGTCATGGGGCTGCGCCGCTATCTGCGGCAAGATCCAGGACAATCCCGACAAAGCGGCCAGCACGGCCAATAGGATGGCGAGATGCCGCACTTTTAACCGTATCACTCTCTCCCCTCCTTCTCGAGCAGCGAAGCCCGAATATAGATGCCGCCCATGTAGACGAAGCTGTCTTCCGATATGGCGGCCTCATCCTGGGCCACCCCATCCTGGTCGCCTTTGATTCCGGACAGAAGCAGCGGGGAGAATGCGAGGAGCAGCGACAGGAACAAGCCGGGAATCGCCAAGCGCAGCGGAATCCGAATCTCGCGTTCCCATAAGGAGGGCTTCGCATGCGCAATAACCTCTTGCTTCATTTTCTCGGCAAATGCCACCTCCTTCATCTCTTCCTGCAGCGCCTCGCGCCAACGATCATTCATGCTCCCACCCGCTTTCTTTTAAAATTCGCTCCAACTTGCAGCGCGCCCGCGACAGTCTGCTTTTCACCGTGCCTTCGGGCTGTCCGAGCATGGCGCATATATCGGTAATGGCCCAATCCTGAAAATAATGAAGCACAATGACCTCCCGTTCTGCATAAGACAGCTTCTGGATGCATTCCCGCAGGGCGACTCGCAGCGGCACTTCTTCCGTGGTTCCGATGGAAGAGATCTCGTTCCGCCACGGCTGCTCCCGGAAGAACAGCCGCTTCCAAGACGCCTTCCGTGTCTGGGCCCGGCACAAATTTACCGTAATTTTCATGATCCATGCCCGTAAGCTGCCTTTCTCCGACTTTTGATGAATTCGGCGGAACACGGCCCAGAACACTTCCTGGCTGATATCCTCGGCGCCATGACGATCACCAAGCAGCAAAACCGCTGTCCGGATGACGTCATCACCGTACGCATCCATAAGCGGACGAAGGGCCTCGCGGTCACCGCCCTGCAGCCTGTTCACCCATTCCTGTTCGGCGTTCATCTTCTCCCCCCAGTGGCTCTCTATATACATAGATGCGATCAAGCGGCTGCAAGGTTGCATTTCCAACATACTAAAAAGGTTGCTGCCGGACCTTATGCACACTCTCCCCCTCGTTCAGGATCCCATCCCCGTTTACCGGCACCCACTCAAGCCGACACTCACACCATTAACAGATCAGAGGCCGGTCATTCTGAGTCAACGGGATAATGGCTGAAAGAAGCGCAACCCCTTTCCCCCCTACTAATGAAGAAAGACCGTTTCCCGCTAATGGGCGAGAACGGCCTTTCCCTGCATATTATGTTTATGAAAAAGACCCGTACTAACGATTACGCTTCATCCCAGAAACGCTTCAAATTTTTCAACCCGATCGATGAGCCGATCCGGCAATCTTCCATACCCTCGAACTCAAGCGTAATATAACCGTCATAACCGGATTGCTTGATGAGCTTGATGATTTCCCGCATTGGCAAGTCGCCCTGGCCCAGAATAGCTCCACGCAAATAATTATCGTTAGCCGTCAGGAACCAGTCTCCCTCGCCCGGATGCTCATAGAATGGACGCACATAGAAATCCTTCACATGGACGAGCGAGGCATACGGCAAGTTTTTCTTCATGCCGACAAGCGGATTCTCATCGACGCACAGGAAGTTCCCGACATCGAGCGTTGTTTTGAAATTCGGACGGTTTACCGATAACAATACACGCTGCACGCGATCGCTCGCTTGAGCAGAGAAGCCGTGGTTTTCCAAGGTCGTCGTAATGCCGAACTGTGCCGCATAATCCGCGATCCGGCGGCTTCCTTCCACCATCAAATGCAGATTCGCCTCGAACCATTCGATCGTCATCTGCTCCTTCGGCAAAGTGAAGGCCGTGACATCATGGCGCATATGCTTGATCCCCATACGATGCAGCAAATCGACATGCTGCTTGACGCGCGCGACTTCGGCCTCGAATGCTTCATCCGTCTCCTGAACGAAGTTGGCCGGCATCGAATAGTTCGATAGATCAATGCCCCGCTCTTTCGCCTTGTCGCGAACGGCATCCGCCAGCTCCAGGTTATCAACCAACGTGAACCCGTAAGGAACAATCTCCATATGCTCCCCGCCGTTGTCGGCAATCCAGTCAATAACATCCAGTACCGTCATCTCGCCCGCTCTGATCGCTTGCAGCAGACTGTACGTGCTCAGACCCGCTTTCATCGCATCCACCTCTTCATTAAAATAATGCTGTCCCTGGAGATAACCCTTTTTGGGATACCGTTAACACAAACCTGCAGATGTAATCGCTTACCTCTGAGTTAAACTATATCATAATTTGAAGGAAGAATCATGTGAATGCCCAAGAAAAAAGCTGCCGACGCGTTCGGCAGCTTTTGTGCTGAGTAGGGTGAACCGCTCTGGACGTAAGAACCTGTCCCTGATTATGCCGCGATGCCCCATGGGGAGAATAAAACATATACGGCCACCATCAACAGCACCATGACGATCGTAAAGACTTTCGCATGTTTCCATGGCGTCAAATCGACTTTGCCCGATTCGAACAGCTCGAAATCATGCTCGCGCGGCTTCCATTTTCCGATAAGAAGCATGACGAGAACACAGACCGGGAATAATACGCTAAGAATGTACAAGAAGTTAATCGTGCCCATAAAAAACTTGGACAAGGTATATAGCACAATGTGTACCGCTAACGCAATCTTCGGCGCGCTGGCGGGCACTTTTTTACTGAAAAATCCGACGACGACCGCGGCAATGATCGGGATATTGTAAAATCCGAACATCTCCTGCAAGTAGTAATACAACCCTGAAGGCGCATACAAAATGAATGGCGCTACAATAACGGCAACGAGGCCAAGCGCGATGGCAAACCTTCTGCCAGCCTTCACCAATTGTTGCTCGGTCGCATCCGGCTTGAATATCGGCTTGTAAATATCGAGCGTAAACAAGGTCAGCGAGCTGTTCAACGCCCCGTTGAAGGAGCTTAAGATCGCGCCGAACAGAACGGCGGCGAAAAACCCGGACAGCAGCGTCGGCAGCACTTCGATGACCAGTGAAGGATAAGCCATATCGGCATTGCTTAACGAATTATTGAACAGATGATACGCGATAATGCCCGGCAGCACGAGGTAGAAGGCGCCGAAGATTTTGAACATCCCGGCGTACAGCACGCCCTTCTGCCCTTCCTTCAAGTTTTTCGCGCCGAGCGTCCGCTGGACGATGGCTTGATTCGTGCACCAATAGAACAGATTGTTGAACAGCAGCCCTGCAAAAATGGTCACCCATGGTACGGGAGAAGAACTGTCTCCTATCGAGTTCAATTTTTCCGGCTCTTTGTGCAGCAAGGTGCTCACGCCTTCGACCAGACTGCCTCCTCCGAGCGCGAACAGGCCGAGAAACGTAATCAGCAGTCCGCCGACAATGAGTCCGACGCCGTTCAGCGTATCGGAGAGCGCGCATGCGCGCAGCCCCCCGAGCACGACGTAAGCGATCCCCGTTATTCCAATGGCAAGCGACACGATCAAAATGATGCTGAAGTCACTTAAGCCGAACAGGTCGGAAATATTGAAGATCGTATCCAGCACCAGCGCTCCGGAATACAGAACCGTTGGCAGATAGGCCACCGCGTAGCCAAGTAAAAAGAGAACGGATATAAGCTGGCGCGTCCGCAGATCGTAGCGCTGCTCCAGAAAATCCGGGATGGTCGTAATGCCCGTCTTCAAATAACGGGGCAAAAACACAAACGCCATAAAAATCAAAGCAATCGGCGACGTGACTTCCCAGGCCATGACGACCATGGATGTCGCATAGCTTTGTCCGTTGAGGCCAACCATTTGCTCGGTCGACAAATTGGTCAGCAGAAGCGAGAAAGCGATTACAACGCCAGTCAAGCTGCGTCCGCCAAGAAAATATCCATCCGAGCTGTTGAGGTTGATGCTGCGCGTTTTGTACCAGGAGTACCAGGCGACAATACCGGTGTACAATAAAAAGGTGATGACAGTAATGTAGGTCATGAGTGCCCTCCTTCTCCACGCGTAGAGAGATCTGTGAAGTTACCTCGTATCGTGCGATCCGCTTAAGGCTGCGGGCTCAGCCACCTCAACCAAACGGCCGGTCTCATACGATTCCTTGCATGCATATCCAAGCGCGGTCGAGAGCACCCCGTCTTCGACCTTGACTCCCGGTTGTCTTCCTTCAAGAACGGCCTGCACAAATTCAATCGCCTCGTCCAAGTAAGCCTGCTCGAACCGCTCCAGGAACCCCTGCGCGCATTCGCGCACCACGCCGCGATCATCCATGATCGTTACCTGGTTTTTCTCGGGAACGGTACCGATCCGAAGCGATCCGAGCGTACCGATAATCTCGGTCTCGATATGGTAGCCATGGGCGCAATTGCGCCCGGCTACGAATACCCCCATTTTATTATTCGCAAATTGGACCAGGGCCGCCCCCGTCTCCGCATCTTGCAGTTGGGCCAGCTCCGTATAGCGGTGAGAGCCGCCGATGGCCCATACCCGTTCCGCTTCGACGCCCAAATACCACCGCGCCAAATCCAGGTCGTGTATGGCCATGTCGAGGAACAAGCCTCCGCTGTAGTTGCTCTTCGCGAACTGCAAAAAGCCGGGCATGGCCTGGGCCGGATCAAGCCCATAGCAGCGGATGAGCACGGGCTCGCCGATCGCTCCCGCTTCGATTTGCCGCTTGGCATAGACGTAGGAACGATCATACCTCCGCATAAAGCCGAGCATGAATACCTGCCGCGGATGACTTCGCACCGCCTCTTGGACGCGCAGCGCTTCTTCCATATAAAGCCCGAGCGGTTTTTCGCTGAAGACGTGAAAGCCGGCCGCCAACGCCTTTTCAATCTGATCGCAATGATAGGAGGAAGGCGAAGCGATGAAAATCGCGTCCAGCTCCTTGTTCCGCAGCATATCCTCATAATCGGTGTAACCGTAAGGAACGCCAAGCTGCGCCTGCGCTTCCTCCACCTCCTCCTCCTTGATGCTGCATACCGCCGCCAATCTGCAGTTCGGAATGCGATGCGCCAAATTCTCGGCATGCTGCCGTCCGAGCCGCCCCAAGCCGACGAGTCCTACCGATACGACTTTGTTGTCTCCCATTGATCCATCTCTCCCCTTCGTCTGACTGAACTCGCATTTAGACGCCAGCTTGGCGCAATATATAGTCTCGCGCTAACAACGCGTACTCGAACGGATTCGCTTTCGCTGGATCCTGCTCCGCTTCCACGAGCATCCAGCCGCGGTAGCCTGCCGTGGACAAGGCCCGGAACAGCGGCGCGAAGTCGATGCAGCCGTCTCCGGGAACGGTAAAGACGCCTTCCCTCACCGCCTGCAGGAAGCTGAGCCCCTCCTCGCGTGCGCGGCGCGCCACGTCGGGTCGGACATCCTTCAAATGAACATGCTTAATCCGATCCATATAGCGGTTCAAGATGCTCAGCGGCTCTTCGCCCGAGAATACCAGATGGCCGGTATCATAGAGCAAAGACACCAGTTCCGGATTCGTTCCCTCCATGAGACGGGCGATCTCCTCCGTTGTCTGTACCCCCGTACCCATATGATGATGGTACACAATGTCCATATCCTTCTCCCTGGCCAGCTCGCCGAGCACATGCAGACCATCGATTAAGCGCTTCCAATCCTGTTCGCCGAACACCGGCTTGCGCTCGAACAGCGGGGTCTCCATCATCCCTTGAACACTGTGACCCTGTTCGGATACGACAATGACCTTCGCCCCCATCGCATGCAGGAAGTCGCGGTGCTGAACGAATGCCGACGCCGTCTCTTCCAATGGCTTTACGGTAAGAAAGGCGCTGAACCAGGCGCTGGCCACCTCCAGCTTGCGCAGCCGGAGCGCTTTTTGCAGCGCGCCGATATCCCGCGGGTACTTGTTGCCGACCTCCGTGCCCGCATAACCTGCGAGCGCCATCTCGCTTACGCATTGCTCGAATGTATTCTCTCCGCCCAGCTCCGGCATATCGTCATTCGTCCAGCCGATGGGCGCAATCCCTATTTTCACGCTGCCTGCTGCAAACATGTCCATTCCTCCCTGATGTCATCGCGCCTCGGCCGAATGCCGGGCGGGTCGGACGCCGGGTCGGCGAAAACATGGGCCTCTTAACATGTCCCCCCGTCCGCATCCATCAAGCGGCTCGTGCCGCATGATGCGGCCACCGCCTGCCTCTTGCGGGATCCCGGAGTCTCCCCGCCCGCTCCGCCAAGGCGCGATATTTCACTGTAGCCCTTGTGTCAATAAGGTCTTGCTTGCTGCAAAAACCGCCGCCGCTCCTCGCTCGCGCGCGCAATATCCGGCTTCCCGGACACTTCCGCGACGCCGACGTTCCACCAAGCGCCGTACCCGTTCGTCATCGTCTTCGGCAGCACTTTGATATCGATGAGCGTGGAGACCGTCTGCCGCTTCGCGTCCGCGACGGCCTGCTCCAGCTCCTCCAGCGTGCGCGCCGTATACGTGACCACGCCGTAGCCTGCGGCGCTCTGGGCGAAATCAATGCCCACAAGCGGTCCGTCCAGCTTGCCGGTGGATGCATTGCGGGCGCGAAATTCCGTCCCGAAGCTGCCCATGCCGTGGCCCATTTGCAAGTTGTTAATGCAGCCGAAGCCGTTGTTGTCGAACAGCAGGACATTAATCTTCCGCCCTTCCTGAATGCTCGTGACGAGCTCGGAGTGTAGCATCAGGTAGCTCCCGTCCCCCGCGAACGCGTACACTTCGCGCTCCGGCTCCGCCATCTTCACGCCGAGCGCTCCCGAGATTTCATAACCCATGCAGGAATATCCGTATTCCATATGGTACGAGTGCGGCGCTTCGGCCACCCACATCCGCTGCAGGTCGCCGGGCAAGCTCCCCGAGGCGCCCACGACGATCGCATCGTCTCCGAGCAGCCGGTTCAACGCCGCCAGCACCCGGGTCTGCGTCAGGCAGCTGCCGAGCGCCTCGGCATATTCCGGCAGCGCTTCGTCCAAATGCCCCGCGACTTCGGGCGTGAACGAGCCGGGCGCGTACTGGATGCCGGCCAGCCGCTTCCATTCCTCGCCCCAAGCGGCCCGCGCCCCTTCGATCTCGCTCGTATAGCCCGAGCGGTACCCGGCCGCCTCCAGCCGCTGCCGCAGCGCGATCAGCGCCGCCTTCGCATCGGCCACGATCGGCGTCGCCTCCAGCTTGAGCGCGTGGAACTCGGACACGTTCACTGTCAGAATGTCCGTGTTGGCCCCGCTGAACAGCTCCTTCGAGCCGGTCGTGAAGTCGGTGAAACGCGTGCCCACGCCGATAATCAGATCGGCTTCCTTGGCCATCGCGTTCGCCGCTCCGTTGCCCGTTACCCCGATGCCGCCGAGATTGAGCGGATGCGAGCCCGGCACCGCGCTCTTGCCCGCCTGCGTCTCCGCCAGCGGAATCTCAAAAGCTTCCGCAAAGGCTTGCAGCTCCGCTCCGGCCTCGGAGTAGCGCACGCCGCCCCCGCAAATGATCAGCGGCCTGCGCTTGCTCATCATCAGCCGGACCGCATCCTCGAGCGCCGATTCCGCCGCCGGACGGCGCTCTATCCGGTGCACGCGCTTGGCGAAGAACGATGCAGGGTAATCATGCGCTTCTCCCTGCACATCCTGCGGCAGCGCGATCGTGACCGCTCCCGTATCGGCCGGATTCGTCAACACGCGCATCGCATGAAGAAGCGCGGTCATCAACTGCTCCGGCCGCATGATGCGGTCCCAATATTTGCTCACCGGACGGAACGCGTCATTCGTCGATACCGTCAGGTCATGCGGCTGCTCGATCTGCTGCAGCACCGGATCGGGCTGGCGCGAGGCGAACGTATCCCCCGGCAGCAGCAGTACCGGAATCTGGTTGGCCGTAGCCGTGGCTGCGGCCGTGACCATATTGGCGGCGCCAGGCCCGACCGAAGACGTGCAGGCGCAGATCTGCTTTCGCCGCATCTGCTTCGCGAACGCCACCGCGGCATGGGCCATCCCTTGCTCATTCCGCCCCTGATACACTTCCAATCCGCCGCTGTCTTCCTCCAGCGCCTGGCCTAAGCCTAGCACATTGCCATGGCCGAATATTGTAAAAATCCCTTTGACAAACCGCTGCTCCACTCCGTCAAACTCGACATACTGCTGATCGAGAAACTTGACGAGCGCTTGGGCCGTCGTCAAGCGAATCGTTTCCATTCCGAACACCGTCCTTACCAACGCGTAGTCATCATCTTTAGGTGCCTATAAAATTCCAATCCATCCGTTATGCGTTCCTTTCGCATTGCAGGTCGCTATAAAAGACATTCTTCCGGACTGAACTCATCCAAGCATTTGAGTTAAGCGCTTACCTTACGGCGTATTATATCCTTCCTATTTCGGGAATGTAAACGCTTTTCCATGAAAATTCAAAGTTCTTTTTTTCACAATCAGTTGTTTTTTCATATTGAAAATGAAGAGCTTTAAAGCCCTTCATAACGCACTTACTCTGTGCCCCCGAAGATTTTGTCTTGAAAACGCTTTAGTTATCACGTATAGTTGATTATGAGTTAAGCGCTTTCCCTAGCTTTACCTAGATTTTATGCTACCAAGAAAGCAGGGATAATTTATGCTGCAAGTGGGAATCATCGGCGCCGGGCGCATCGGCAAGCTGCACGCCGGCCATCTTCAACAAATGCGCGACGGGCAAGTTCGCGCCATATCGGACGTATGTATCGACGGTTTGGACGCCTGGGCTTCCGGGCTTGGAATTCCGGTTGTGACCAGCGATTACCGCGATTTGCTGCATGATCCGGACATTCAGGCCGTGTTCATCTGCTCGCCGACGAGCACGCACGCCGCAATCATTGAAGAGGCAGCCCAAGCGGGCAAGCATATTTTCTGCGAAAAACCGGTCAGCTTCTCCCTCAACGCCACGGAACAGGCCGTGGCCGCCGTGAAAGCAGCGGGCGTAAAGATGCAGGTTGGGTTCAATCGCCGTTTTGACCATAACTTCCAGAAAGCGCGTGATATCGTGCAAGAGGGCAAGATCGGGACTCCGCATCTGCTGCGCATCACGTCCCGCGATCCGGAGCCGCCATCGCCCGAATATATAGCCACATCGGGCGGCTTGTTCATGGACATGACAATTCACGACTTCGACATGGCGCGCTACGTCATGCAGAGCGAAGTGACCGAAGTGTACGCCCAAGGAGCGAATCTGATTGATCCGCGCATCGGCGAGTTGGGTGATATCGATACCGCTATCATCAGTCTCCGCTTCGCGAACGGCGCTCTCGGGATAATTGAGAACAGCCGCAAGGCCGTTTACGGGTATGATCAGCGTCTCGAAGCGTTCGGTTCGGCGGGCAGCGTCACTATGGACAATGACCGCGCCTCTACCGCGCTTGTCTCTACGGCAGACGGCGTGCATATGGACAAACCGTTATATTTCTTTTTGGAACGATATACACAAGCCTATATTCGGGAAGTCGAAGAATTCGTGCAGGCCGTGCTTCATGAACGGCCTGTCGCGTGCGATGCGAACGACGGACTGCAGGCGGAACGAATCGCACGCGCGGCGAAGGAGTCGCTGGACAGCGGACGCCCCGTCAAGCTGGAGCACCCATCCTTATCCGTACTCGGGCAGTAAAGCAGGTAAGGTCAGAAACATACGGTTGAGTCCGCATGTGCGGAATAAGCAGCCGCCAGGGGGGGCTGTCCCAGCAAGACCGCCCTTGGAATTTTTACTTTTGGCTCGGGAGGAGAGATTCTATCATGTCGAAATTAATGGTTGCACCGGGACCGCGAGACGAACACGGACAAATTTTATCGGTCACCCCGCAAAGCGCCGGCTGGGAGTATGTCGGCTTCGAAGTCTATTCCTTGCGGCCGGGCGAGGTCTTGGAACGGGATACGAACAATAGGGAGGTCTGTCTTGTCCTGTTAAGCGGGAAAGCGAAAATCCAGACCGCCAAGCAATCGTTCGGCACGCTTGGTCATCGAATGAGCGTCTTCGAGCGCATCCCTCCCTTCTCCGTCTATGTGCCGAACGATGACCGCTACTCCGTGCAGGCCGAGACGGCGCTGGAATTAGCCGTCTGCTCAGGGCCGGGCAAGGGAACTTATCCCGCCCGCGTCATCGCGCCTGAAGACGTCGGCGTAGAGACGCGCGGGTCAGGAAGCATGGAACGGCATATCCATAACATTTTGCCGGAACAGAAGGAAGCGGACAGCCTGCTCGTCGTGGAGGTCTTTACGCCAGCAGGGCATTGGTCGAGCTATCCGCCGCACAAGCATGACCGGGACGATTTGCCGCGGGAGTCGTACTTGGAGGAGACTTACTACCACGAGGTAAACCCCGCACAGGGCTTCGTCATGCAGCGGGTCTACAACGACGATCGCACGCTCGATGAGAACATGGCCGTTCCTCACCGGCATGTCGTATTGGTTCCGGAAGGGTATCATCCCGTCTCCGCGCCTCCGGGCTATGACTCCTATTATTTGAACGTCATGGCAGGCCCGAAGCGGACCTGGAAATTCCATAACGATCCGGCTCATGAATGGCTGTTCGCCAAGTAGTGTTTCTGTTGTTTTCCACATCAATACGATCCGGCAAGATCGAGGAGAATGGATGGAGTCCATTCTCCTTTTCTTTGTTTCAAGACTTTGTTTGAAGATGTAGTCAGATCTCCTTTTGTTGTTGGTAGATGTAGTCCATTCTCCTTTTATTGTCTATAATTGAGATAGCTAGGAGCATGCATGATGATAGGTTTACACGGTAAGCCAGTTAGAGAGGTTCGTTTATGAAAGCTACGATTTATGATGTCGCAAAAGCGGCCGGCGTCTCCATCGCCACGGTGTCCAAGGTGGTCAATCACACCGGCAACATCAGCGGGAAGACGCGGGAGCGGGTCATCCATGTGATGAAAGAACTGCAGTACCAGCCGAGCGTCGTCGCGTCGGCGTTGACGGGCAAGAAGACATCGACCTTCGGCCTGCTCATCTCGGATTTGGCCAACCCGTTCTTTGCCGAGGTCGCACGCAATCTAGAGGATCAGGCCCAGGCGGAAGGCTACAGCATCGTGATGTGCAGCACCGACAACAAGGACGATAAAGGCCTGAACTATATTTCCCTGCTTCAGCGCAAACAGATTGACGGCCTTATCGTCGCCTGCGAATTTTCGCGGTGGCCGCTGTTGCAAGAGAGCATTCCCGAGGGCTTCCCTGTTGTGCTCTTCTCCAAAGATATTCCTTCCTTATCCATGCATACGATTACCGTGGATGATTTCAAAGGAGGCTACGTCGCGATCCAGCACCTGATTGCCTTGGGGCACCGCCGCATCGGCATCGTCACGGAGGATAGCCCGAGCGGCGAGTACCGGGTGCGCGGCGCGAAGCAGGCGATGAGCGACGCCGGACTTGCCGTCAATGAAGATTGGATCGTGACGGTCCATTCATCGTTAGAGGACGGCTTGGCGGGCGCCGCCCGCGTGCTTGGAACAGATACCCGGCCTACGGCTTTGTTCACCTGCAACGACCTGCTCGCCGTCGGTTCCATGCAATCCGCCCAGCAGCTCGGACTGCGCGTTCCCGACGATCTATCGATCATCGGCTTCGACGATACAATTCTGTCCCGGATCGTCGTTCCTCGCCTAACGACGATACTGCAGCCGATTCCGGAGATGGCCAAGGAGACGATTCAATTGCTGCTGCGCCAATCCGACAACCCGGATATGCCCAAGCAAAAAATCATGTTCCAACCCCAACTCGTAGAGGGCCACTCCACTACCGCGGTACAGGACACCTAAAAAGAAAGGCAGGGCCGGTGCACCAGTCCGGCTCTCCCCGTATCTCTCCCCGTATCCCCCTTCGCCCATGTCCCTCCCGCCATCGTCTCCCTCAGCATCCATTCTTGTTGCACACCTTGTAAGGAATGGGGTTATGACTTTTATGACCGATATCCCAACGACTCAGAAGACAACTTAGCCATTTAATCGACTAACTAAGCAACAAGACATCCCTTTGAACTCTTATAACCAATATCCCCGTCGTTCAGGAAAGGCAAGCCGATATGCTCTTCCGAAAATGCTACGCTCTATTTTTCGGATCAAGTAAGTGAAAACTCTAACTTGGCAGCAAACTAATAGGCTAGCACAAAAAATTGCTCATCCGATAATTCCCGAGGTGCCTAATATAGTGCTCAGGCAAACCCCGCTATATATTCAGGCAGCGGTAAGGAAGGGGCCACCGTTCGGCGAGGAGGTTGTCCGCCATAAGTACCGCTGCCTTGCCCCGTTGTCTGCACAGCATATCGCGGCCAAAGGTTCCCACCCTGCCATTTCGCGGGCCCTGCACTCTTCCCGGTAGCAAAATTCATCCAGGTAATACTGCAGATACTTGCCGCTTATCCCACGGAACGTCTCGCATAACCATCGCTGCGCTCGCCGAAATACGCCATATAATGGACTTTGCTTGACCCGAAATCGCTGGCGGATTATAGTGACGTTCCATTCCGGCGCGGCAATATGTTCTTCGATAAAACGATCGCGGCCGCAAGGAAGCAGCAGCTTCCCAGACATATGCCGACGATTCACCAGTTTCATTTTGTAGTGGCGTCCTTCCCCATTCGAAGCCAGTGAAGCCGCCACGATAATCGGCTGCTCCCGAGGCGCAAGATCGACACTGGGATATAGTTTAGGGCCGTTGAAGGCAATAAAGCCATGCACATGCCCTTCCAGCCGCTTCCCTTCATCGGCACAGCTAATCGCTGTGCGAATTTTATGTAGCATCGACCATGCCGTCTTGTAAGTGACATCAATAATCGAGCGCAAGCGGACCGCATTAATGCCTTCCTTTGGATTAGAGACGAGCCAAATTGCCGCAATCCACTTCCGCAACGAGGTTCTGCTGCCTTCAAAAATCGTTCCTGCCGTGAGGGATGTCTGATGGCGGCAAGAGCCGCATTCATATAGAGGAAGCCGCCGTGTACGAATAAAGTAAGCCTTGGGATGCCTGCAATTCGGGCAGCGGAAGCCTTGAGGCCATTTGAACGAGAACAGAACAGGAATACAAGATGCCTCCGTTGGAAATCGGTTCATCACTTCCCCCAAAGTTCCAGCACCCAACAAGTCTTCCACCACAGCGCCCCCCTTTAAATATCCAGGACCACAAACGTATGTTCCTATATGAAGGATACCAAACATTTGTTCCCAAGTCAAGGGTGTCAATGGAATTACACTTTTCTTTTATAGCACGTCTCCAATAAAGAGAAAGATTTGAAGCCCTCGCCCAGTGGGTGAATTGGCTTTCATGAAGTCTTGAAGTTCCCCTGAAGGATTGGGAAATTCATCGTTAGGCCGCAAAATTGCAGGGAAGACCTGAATCGTCAACTAATTCATCGTTGGTCAAGAAAAACAGCTAAACAGATAAATGAATCATAGCAGGAGAATCATAGCAGGACGCAGGGGCACCGGAAAATCCTGAGTCGTTGGGATGCATCACTGGGGGTAGATTTCAAGAGACGCATCTTAGGGTTGAAGAAAAACCTTAAGGATTTCGGAGACTGCCATTGGATCGCGGGGCATACCTGAGTCGTTGGGAAACCGCCATTGGTTCCCAGGGAACACCTAAGTCTTTGGGAAACCGCCATTGGATCGCAGGGCATACCTGAGTCGTTGGGAGGATTATTATAAGGTCGAAAGGGTGTATATGTAACGTTGAATCATTCATTCGGAGGATTGGGCGTAGTCCTGAAAGGGAGGAATCTGCCGGGCCACCTTCTCGCACCCTGAGCGGTTGGGATAATCAGCATAAGAACGAACGATAGAAGCTCGAGAAATCGGTTGTGAATGATGTGAAGGAACCCTGAGCGAGTGGGATTCTGATCTTAAGGCGGGAACTAGCACTGGGACTAGGAAGAGGGCGCACTCATCATAGGGATGTAGCGATATTTAGATAATGCAATACACCTACAGACACAACCAGTGGCCGGCTGGCTGAAGCACCTCAACGTAAACAGTGTTAAACCCAGCAGCATCAGCCTAAAAGCGTCAGCCCAACAGTGTCATCCCAACAGCGTCAGCTCAAAAGTGACATCCCAACACGTCAGCTCAAAAGCATCAGCTCAAAAGATCAGCTTAACTGCAACAGCCTAAAAGCGTCAGCTAGCTTAAAGCAAAATCCGAATAAAAACGCCGGCCGACATCAATTGTCAGCCGGCGGGGGCTTCTGGCAGTCATGCGAGCGGGCTGTTAGTGTGATGTGTACCCTAGACGATGGTTGCCCACAACGCGTCATGCATGCTTCCTAAGGAAGGCGAGTACAGTATCAAGATCGCGACCCGTTGCCGGATTGGACACTATTCTTTCTCGACCAGCAACGGTACAACGGCCCCGGCTTCCACGTCGATCAGTCCGAGATCGGTAATTTTGAGCGAAGGGCTGACCGGAAGCGAGTGCGTGCTGAGAGACATAATCGGGTTATAGTGCTCATAACCGAGGGACTCCATCGCTTCGCGCAGCCGCTTCACGGCCGGGCCGAATTGGTCGAGCGGCTGCTCCGACAGAATGCCGCCGACCGGGAGCGGCACATGAGCGATGACCTTGCCGTCCTCGACGACGCAGAAGCCGCCTTGATCGGCAATGACCGTGTTGGCGGCAAGCGCCATATCCTCGGGGGAGTGGCCGACGACGAGCAGGTTGTGGTTGTCATGCGAATTTGTCGTCGCGATGGCGCCGCGCTTAATGGTATTGCCGGTAATCAGGCCATATGCGCGGTTGCCGTTCTTGCCATAGCGCTCGAATGTCGCGATGAGCCCGTACGGGCTGGCCTCCCATTGGAGACGGCCGTCAGCTGCCTCGACCGGCTTGTGCAGCTCGTTCGTATTCGTCGTGCCGTTCACGACTTCCATGACGCGGCACGTATGGGTCCCGTCCTCGGCTTCGATCCGGACCTCGAAGTCGGCCGCGGTCATCTCGGCAAGCTGGACGCTGCGATAGAAATGGGCCGGGAAGCGGCGAGCGGCTTCCGCTTGCTTGTAAGGCGCTCCGGCTTCATATGCCAGCCGCCCGTTCTTGTATACGGCGTCGATCGTGAACTGCTCCAGATTGCTGAGCAGGACGAAGTCCGCCGTCTTGTTCGGAGCGATGGCGCCGCGGTCATGCAGTTGCATGCGCCGGGCCGGCGTGTAGGTCGCCGCGTAGATTGCCCGCTCCGGCGCCATCCCCATCGCGATCGCCTTGCGCACGATATGGTTCAGGTGCCCGTCCTGGACGAAGGAATCGGCCATGACGTCATCCGTAACGAAGCAGAACAGCTCCGCTACGTCTTCCTCTATCAAAATCTTCATAATGTCCGGCGTCATCGACTTCTCCTGAATCTCCAGGAACATGCCGTTCGCCAACCGGTCGCGCATGCTGGCCGGGGCCTGTTCGGTATGGTCGGAATCGACGCCCGCGAACATGAAGCGGGCCAGTTCCAAGTCGACCAGCTTCTTCGGCGTATGCCCCTCGATGACCAGCTTCGGATAGTTCGAGCGGACATGATTGAGGATACGGTTCGTCTTGCAGTCCGGATCGCGGAGCACGTCGACCGAGTTCATGATCTCCCCGAGGCAGACGACCCGCTCTTCCTGCAGCAGCGCATCGATATGCTCGATATCGATCTCGCCGCCCGCCGTCTCCAGCGGCGTGGATGGAACCGAGCTCGGAATGGCGTACAAAATATCGGCGGCGCAGCCTTCGCTGGCCCGGATCATTTCCTGCACGCCCTCGAGACCAAATACATTGGCCATCTCATGCGGCTCGGAGACGATGGTCGTCACGCCGTTGCGAATAATTCCGTGCGAAAACGTATGCGGCGTCACCATCGTGCTCTCGATATGCAGATGGATATCGACCAGGCCCGGAATCAGATAGCGCCCGCGGCCTTCCACTGTCTGCGCCGCCTCGAATGTCTCTTCTCCGCGCTGGCCGGCATACAGGCAGCGCCCGTCGAGCACCGCGACATTGCCTGGCACGAACCGCTTCAAGTATACGTTGAACACTTGCACTTCTTTTATCAACAAATCGATCTTCATGGCTGCACTCTCCTTGTTGTCCCCGTTCTCTCGTAAATCGCCAGTCAGACGGACGGCAGTAACGGTTCATTGGCAGGGATATATGTTCTCTCGCACGCTTACGCTTCGGCGCGAACCAGCACGACTTTTTCCTTCGGCAGCACCAGCTTGACCGCCGTGCCGCGATCGAACGGCTGCTCCATTTCCCGGTTAACGGTGAAGTCGCCAAGAGCCGTCTCTACGACGTATTGATAGCTCCGTCCGAGGAAGGTGCTGATTTTGATACGGCCGGGAATCGTGTTCCAGCCTGCCGCCAGCTCCTCGGAGGTGAGGCCTCCTATAGGTCGAGCCATCGCTCCAGCAGCCTTGCCAGCGGTCCCATTCAGCCCGCCAGCGCTGTTCTCGAAGAAGCCGTTCAGTTCATCTGCGCCGCTGACGGATGGGCCGTTCAGTTCATCTGCGCCGCTGTCCGCGAAGCCGCTCAGTTCGCCTTCGGCCAGCACGATGAGATCATCGGGCCGGATGGCGCCTTTCATCGCATCGGTGATCGGGTGTCCCGAGCGGTGGACGACCTGAAGCCGCACGTTCCCTTCCCCTTCGAGGGTGATAAGGTTGCCGTCCTGCTTCATGCTGCCGAATTCGATGAAGTTGTTGAACCCGATGAAGCGGGCGACGAATTCGGTGGCCGGGTATTTGTAGATGTTCGCCGGGGCGTCCAATTGCTCGATGATGCCTTTGTTCATTATCGCCACCTTGTCCGAGATCGAGAAGCATTCCTCCTGATCATGCGAGACATAGACGGTAGTAATGCCAAGCTGCTTCTGAATGCGCCGGATCTCGACGCGCATGTTGACGCGCAGATTGGCGTCCAGGTTGCTGAGCGGCTCATCGAACAGCAGCAGATCCGGCTCGATGACGAGCGCGCGGGCAATCGCGACGCGCTGGCGCTGGCCGCCGGAGAGCTCGCCCGGGAAGCGCTTCTCGAAGCCCTTCAGATTGACGATCTCCAGCATGGCGAGGACGCGCTTCCCGATCTCGGCCTTGTCGACCTTCCGCAGGCGCAGGCCGTAAGCGACATTGTCGAACACGGTCATATGCGGGAACAGCGCATAGCTCTGGAAGACGAAGCCGAAGTTCCGCTTGTTCACCGGCATCTTCGTGTAATCCTTGCCCTTGAACATGAACTTGCCGTCCTTCGCCTCCAGGAAGCCCGCGATAAGGCGGAGCGTCGTCGTCTTGCCGCAGCCCGAAGGGCCAAGCAGGGAGATAAGCTCCCCTTCCTGAATATTTAGCGAGAAATCTTTCAAGATCGTATTTTTTTCATAAGCTACTGATATATTTTGCAATGATAGGTATTCCATGGTCGTCAGGCCTCCGTTTATGCTAGTTATTTTTCGTGAAGTAGGAGAGTCCCATCAGGCGCTCGATCAAGAACATCAGCAGGGCCGTCACGACCATCAGCAGCACCGAGATAGCTGCAATGGTCGGGTCGAAATAGTTCTCGACATAGGTCAGCATCTGAATCGGCAGCGTGCTGACCCCCGGTCCGGTCATGAACACCGAGATGTCGACGTTGTTGAACGATTCGAGGAACGCGAGCAATACACCCGCGATCAGTCCCGATCGGATATTCGGCAGGACGACCGTGAAGAAGGTCTTCAGGCGGCTGGCGCCCAGACTCATGGACGCTTCCTCGACCGCATAGTCGAAGTTCGACAAGCTCGATGCGATGACGCGAATGATGAACGGCAGCATCAGAACGATATGCCCGATTAACAGGCTGGTGTAGATCGGCAATTGGAACTGAACGACCAAATATTTCAGCATCGTGAAGCCGAGCACGACGCCCGGTATCAGGATGGGCGATATGAAAATCGAATTGAGCAGCCCTTTGCCCCGGAAATGGAAGCGGCTGAGGGCATAGGCGGCGGGAACGCCGATAAGAAGCGCGATGAGGTTGCCCGCCAAGGCGACGACAATCGTCACCTTGAACGTCGTCATAAACATCTCGACGTCGAAAATGTTGCGGTACCAGCGGAAGGAGAATCCTTCCGGCGGAAATCGGAGCACGGAGCTGTCTCCGAACGATGTAGCCATAATGATAAGCAGCGGCCCCAGCAAAAAGAGAAAGACGAGAGCCGTAAACAGGGCGAGTCCGCGATGTGTGTCCTTCATGTTCGTTACCCCTTCGGATTCAATTTGCGCGCCAGCTGGTTCATCAATCCGATGATGATGAACGTGACGACAATCATCACTGTGGCGATAATGGATGCCATCGTCCAATCATTGAGCGTCATCGCGTTCTGATAGAGGAACGTGGCGATGACGCGCTGCTTCCCTCCCAGCAGCTGAGGCGTCGTATAGGCCGTCAGGCTGCCGACGAAGACGAGAATGCTGCCCACGATGAGCCCGGGCACGCACAGCGGCACGATGATGCTCATGAAGCCTTTGAGGCGCGAGGCGCCGAGACTCTCGGAGGCGCGCAGCAGATCGCCGTCGATGTTCTCCATCACTCCGACGAGCGAGATGATCATGAGCGGCAGGAACAGATGGATCAGGCCAATCATCATGGCCGCCGGGGTGTACAATATTTTCAAGGGTTCGTCCACAAGGCCGATGCCGGTAAGCAGGTTGTTGACGATCCCGTTTTTGCCGAGAATCACCATCCAGCTGAACGAACGGACAATGGCGCTCGTCAGCATCGGGAACAGCGCCAGGGCCAGCAGGATGCCTTTGAGCCGGGCCTTCTTTTTGGAAATGTAATAGGCCGTCGGGAACCCGATAAGGATGCAGGCGGCGGTCGTCACGAGGCTGACTTCCAGGGTCGTCAGCAAAATTTTCAAAATATACGGATCACCGAGCAGCTTGACATAGCCTTGAATCGTGAACTGCCCTTCATTGAAAAAGGTGGACCCGATCGTCAGAAAGATCGGAATAATCATAAAAACGGTAAGGAACAGAAGTCCCGGCAGCAGCAGCAGCCACAAAAATCGTTTTTTCATAGGTTGTGTTCTCCTGTTGTCTTGGCTTGTAATCCGCTAGGGTGGAATAAAAAAGAGGGTGCGTATTCCAGCAGCCCTCCCTACCTTCTATACATCCCGGCCTACTCGATCTCCCGGTTCCAGCGGTCGATCCAGTCTGCCATCTCTTGATTCACCTTGCGCAAATCCAATGTCTTCAGGTTCTCGACGACGTCTGCACCGTAGGTCATGCCTGTGGCTTGCTCTTCCGTCAAGGTGACGAGCTTGTTGGTCGGTGAATCGACCCGATCGAGCGCATTGGCTTGCTGCACCTCCTGGCTCAGATGCCAGTTGATGAATTTCTCAGCCAATTCCTTGTTCTTCGATCCTTTGACGACGTTGACCGTGTTCAGCAGCGCATACGCGCCTTCCTTCGGCGTCACGAACTTGGCCGACGGCACCGCCTCCGAGACACTGCCATAGAACGTGTCCTGCATCGGCGCGATCACGACCTCGCCCTGCGCGAACATGTTCACGAGATCGGCCGACTTGGAGTAATATTTCACGACGCCCGGATTGATCTCTTGCAGCGCCTTGAAGGCCGCGTCGGTGGCCATATCCATGCTGCCCCCATGCTTGGCCGCCATATCGATCAGCATCGGGCCGGTCGTAATCGTAATATTCGGCAGCGCGAGCTTGTTCTGGAACGCCGGCTTCCACAGATCCTCCCAGGATTCCACCGGCTCCTTCACCTCATCCGCGTTGTAGACGAGGCCGAGCTGCGCGACCGTATGTGCCGGTCCGTAGTCTTGGCCAAGCGGGGCCTTGGCGATATCGTACAGGTTGTCGATATTCGGGATGTTCTTGCGATCGATCTTCTCGAACAGCCCTTCCTCGATGCCCTGCAGCGCGTAATAGTCAGACAAGTAAATCAGGTCGACCTTCGAGCTGCCCTGGCGGATTTTGTTGAGGCGGTCGGTGTTGTTGCCAATCTCGGTGACGATCTTGACATTGTATTGCTTCTCGAACGGCTCATACAGGTTCTTCTTCATTGCATCTTCGGCAAATCCCCATGTCGAGATGACCAATTCCGTCGGCTTGTCCTTGCCTCCTTCGGCATTGTTGCCGCCGGAGCAGGCTGCGAGCAGCGTGCCCAGGGCAAGTATCATAGCGAGAGTCGTTGCGAGTTTTTTCATGAAGTGAGTTCCTCCTGGATGCGAGTCTTGGATGAAGCCGATGAACGGCTGGTATAACTTCTGCTGCACGGACGATGCCATATGCATGCCGCCGGTGCGCTGCATCTATTAATGTCCGCCCATGAACACGTAGCGGAGAATGACGAGGACGAACAAAATCCACATCAGCCAATGAATTTTATATTTTTGCTCGCCTTTGCCGAATACGTTCGCGACGAAGGCCAGCAGCACATAGCCGAGAATACCGAAGGAGATTCCGTTCGCAATGCTGTACGTGAATGGCATGAACGTAATCGTCATGAACGCCGGAATGCCGATGACCAGGTCATTGAAGTTGATCTCGCGCACGGCTTGCATCATCAGAACGCCGACGACAATCAGCGCCGCCGCCGTAGCCGGTCCCGGAATCAGGGCAATCACTGGTGCCAGGAACAAGGCAAGCAGGAAGCAGATACCCGTCGTGACCGAGGTCAACCCGGTACGCCCGCCGGCGGCTACCCCGGCCGAGCTCTCGACGAAGGCCGTCACGGTGCTTGTGCCGAGCACGGCGCCGCCGCCGACCGCGATAGAATCGACGAACATGGCCTTGCCGACGCGCTTGTTGCCTTCTTCGCGGTTCTTCATGAAGCCGGCACGGTTAGCCGTGCCGACCAGCGTTCCGAAGGTATCGAACAATTCAACGAAGGTGAAGGTCAAAATAATCGACACGATGCCGACGCCCATAATGCCGGCGAAGTCGAATTCGAACACCGTCATTTGCGTCAAGTCAGGCACCCATTGAGCGCCCTGCAGCGAGCTGAAATCAATCAATCCCATTGGAATGGCAATCAGGGCCGTTCCGAGGATGCCGAACAAAATCGCGCCCGGCACGTTCAAAATCATCAATACCGAAATGAGCGCCAATCCGATAATCGTGAGCAGCACGTTCGGGTCGGTGAAGCTTCCGAGTCCGAAGACGGTCTCGAAGCCTTGCAGCGGCGTAAATACGCCCTTCGGCACGTCGTTCACCGCTTCGACGGATACCGACAGCAGGCCGCTGTTCTTCAAGCCGACAATCGTAATGAACAATCCGATACCAACGGTAATTGCATGCTTCAACGCGTCAGGCACGGCTTCCAGCAGCTTCTGCCGAATATGCGTGACGGTCAGCAGGAAGAACACAATCCCGGAAATGAATACGGCGGTCAAGGCCATCTGCCAAGTAATCGGGTGATCCGAGCCGGCCGTCGATACGATGACCGTAGCGAAATATGCGTTAAGTCCCATCCCCGGCGCCAACGCGACCGGGAAGTTGACGAAAATCCCCATCGCAATCGTAAAAATCCCAGCGGCAATCGCAGTCGCGAGAAAGACTGGATACCATTCCATGCCCGTCTTGCCGAAAGCAGTCAAAATGTTCGGATTGACGGCCAAAATATATGCCATCGTCATGAAGGTCGTAATCCCTGCCATTATTTCCGTTCTTACCGTCGACCCTTGCTCCTTAATTTTGAAGAAGCGATCCATGCGTTTACATCCTCCCCATGAACTGATAATCTCTCTGTTCCGAGCAACCTAATCCCGCACTTCCCGCTTCCGCAGCACCTTCCCCTTACAAGGGACAAAAAAAGAACTCAGGAGATTCTCCCGAGTTCCGGCTACTAAGGTCGGCAAGCTGCACCCGCCATTCGCCTGAGCGCTGCGCCCCATCCCTTGTCAATGGGAAAGCGCGCCGCGGCAGGCAGGGCAAAGCGTTCGGACAGACGTATGCGCAGTCCGGTGCCAAAATCCTTCGTAGCCAGATCATTTACGGTGATCTCGTAGAAACTCCCGGGCCAATTCCCGGGATTATACGAAAAAGAGCACGTATGAGGTTACGTACTCATTGTATAGCTTGCACTCGAATTTTGTCAACGATAAATCCGAACATTAATATCTCAACTTTATGATTTGTTCGTGTTTTTCAGAAAAACTCCAAATAAAAAACGCTCTTGCCGCCGCGACAAGAACGTTTACTTCCGCTAGGGCACCGCCCCGGGCAATGAGACCGCGGGGCGCTGTCCGATAATTAGCTTACCGGTAATTTCCGGTCACGAAAATTTTGCCTTTGTCGAATACAGAAGTCTGACCTTCGATCCGGATGTTCTTGCTTCCGCCAATATCCACGGAAATATCCTGGATTTTATCCTGTGCCGACAGCTTGACATGATTGAGCACCGTATCGCTGTCATCATATACTTTGACGCTGATTTCGCCTTCAACATCAAGCACGAATATTTTCAAGTCCAGCTTCTGATATTTATTCTCCGGCTGGAGCTCGAACGACTTCGCCGCCGAGTTCAGTTCATCGAGCACGATGCCCGAGCCGTAATCGACGCCCCCCTGAACCGTATATTGCTTGTCTTTTGTCGACATCGAGGAGTAGCTGAGCTTTATTTTTTCGGAAGTAATCGGTGTCGTGCTTGATTTTTCTCCCAAATAAATCGTATCGTTCTTGGAATCATACTCGACGGCCGTGCCCAGCGCATCGGCGACCGCCCGTACCGGCAAATACGTCGTTCCGCCATAAACAATCGGCGCCAACTTGTTGCCGGCGCTGTCCTGCGCCTTCCATTCCTTCCCGTTCACCTGGAACTTGATGGACCAGTTCAGTTGCGCGCTGATCTTCTCCAATACCGGTGCCGCGCTGGCGCCAGCGACAATGCCGAATGCCATTGCAGCTGCTGTAATCGTAATTACTGCCTTCTTCTTCATGACACGAGCCTCCTCTGTCCATTCTCTTCCTAATCCCAACTTCGTAACTATATGTAACTTTCACAGTATATCGTTAGTCGCAGTTTCCTTCAATATCTTGGTTATTAATATAGTTCTAAAGTCTTGTTAAAATAAGAAAAAAGTCCGTGATAGATATCCGTGAATTAGACCTATGAAGCATTTCCCTCGAACTAAAGTATATTTCATTCCCGCCAAAGTTGGCAAAAAAAAGCCTTCGTTCCACATGGAACGAAGGCTTATGGCACTGCCTTGCCTGCCTCTTACTCCCACTCAATCGTCGCCGGCGGCTTCGACGTGATGTCATAGACGATCCGGTTGACGTTGTCGACCTCGTTCACGATCCGGACCGAGATCTTCTCGAGAATATCCCACGGAATGCGCGCCCAATCGGCGGTCATGCCATCAATGGACGTAACCGCCCGGATGCCGACCGTGTATGAATACGTGCGGGCATCACCCATGACGCCGACGCTCTTCATGTCCGGCAGCGCGGTGAAGTATTGCCAAATCTCGTTATCGAGTCCTGCCTTGGCAATCTCCTCACGCAGAATCGCATCCGATTCGCGAACGATCTTCAGCTTATCCTCCGTCACTTCGCCAAGCACGCGAATCGCGAGCCCCGGTCCCGGGAACGGCTGGCGCCATACGATAGCGCGCGGCAGGCCCAACTCTTCGCCGACCTTGCGCACTTCGTCCTTGAACAGCGCGTTCAACGGCTCGATCAGCTTGAACTTCATATCTTCCGGCAAGCCTCCCACATTGTGGTGAGACTTGATCGTCTGCGCGGTTGCCGTTCCGCTCTCTACAATATCCGTATACAGCGTGCCTTGCGCCAGGAAATCGAACTCGCCCAGCTTCGCCGACTCCTCATCGAAGCAATAGATGAACTCATTGCCGATAATCTTCCGCTTCCGCTCCGGATCGGACACGCCGGCCAGCTTGCCCAAGAAGCGCTCGCGCGCGTCGATCTTGACCACATGCATGTCGAACTTGCCGACGAACGTCTCCATGACGCCTTCGGCTTCATCCTTGCGGAGCAGGCCGTGATCGATGAACATGCATGTCAGCTGATCGCCGATGGCGCGGTGAATCAGAGCTGCGACGACAGAGGAATCGACCCCGCCGCTCAAGGCGCACAGCACCTTCTTGTCACCGACCGTCTCGCGAATCTCGCGAACCTTATCCTCGATGAACGATTCCATCGTCCAGTCGCCGTGACAGCCGCACACCTCATACAGGAAGTTTTTGATCATCTCGTTGCCATGTACGGAATGGCGCACTTCCGGATGGAACTGCACCGCATAGAAGCGCTTCTCCGGGTGGCTCATGGCCGCAATCGGCGCATGCTCCGTGCCGGCATCGATGCGGAAGCCTTCCGGCAGCTCGACGACGAGGTCCGTATGGCTCATCCATACCGTCTGGTTCGGCTCCAGGTTGGCCGCAAGACCGCATTCCGGCTGGAAGACAACCTCTGCCTTGCCGTATTCCCGCTTGCCTGCCCGTTCTACCTTGCCTTTCAATTGATGGGACATCATCTGCATGCCGTAGCAAATGCCGAGAATCGGAATGCCCAATTCATAGATGCCCTCATCCACCAGCGGCGAGTTCTCCTCGTACACGCTGGCAGGCCCGCCGGAGAACACGATCCCTTTCGGGTTCAGTTCCTTGATCTTGTCCACGGGGGTGTTATACGGAATCAGCTCGCTATATACCCCCAAGTCCCGAATTCGGCGCGCGATTAGCTGGTTGTATTGTCCTCCGAAATCAAGGACGACGATCATTTCATGTGGCTGTGTCATTACCGAGCCTCCCAAACCATATTGCTCATAATTATAACGAACCGACAAAAGCCGAGTCAATCCGCAAAGCTTCCGCGAAAGCGCTCACTTTTTTGTTTCCTGCGATATTCGTGCGGAGTAATTCCTTCCAACTCCTTAAAAACACGGTTAAATTGCTTGACATGCTCGTATCCTACCGTGCGACTGATGTCCGCAATTTTGTCATTCGTCTCCGCCAGCATCCGCTTCGCTTCCTCCAGCCGCACCTTTTTGACATAGTTCACGAAGCTGTCTCCGGTGTACTGCTTGAACGCCTCGCTGAAATACGTGTAGCTGAGCGAGACATGATTCGACACCATCGCCATCGTCAGCGGCTTGCCGTAGTGTTCCCGAATATAGCGGATCGCTTCCTTCATCTCTTCCCGCTCCGAATGGGCCTGGCGCACTTCGGACATATAGCGGCTCAGATTGAGCAGGAACTGCTCCAGCGCCTTCACGTAAGTCTGCGCGTCGCTGAACCGGAACATGTCGCATACATCGCGCGAGCTGGCCAGCAATTCCGCCGGGGCAGCCCCGTGCACGCGGAACACGCCGTCGATGACCCGCTCGTTAATCAGGCTTCGCAGCTCCTCCAGATAGGCGATGCCGTACCCGATCAGCTTATCCTGATCGAACAGATCATATAGCAAAGCGCGCAATTCCTTATCGCGATCGGTGCCCAGCATGTTCGCCAGCTTATGCACTTCTTCCAGCGGCCGCGTGTACTCCCGGTGCAGGCCGGCAGGTTCCTCGTGAAACCTTACCGCATGCTTCGGCTCAATGAAGATTCCTGTCCATGCCTCTACCGCTTGGGCATGCGCCAGCCGCAGGCTCTCCAGCCCCACTGCCGGACGGCTGATCCCTGCCGCCAGCGGCATCCTCCGCTCGCGCCGCGGCGCCTCCGCGATCGCCTGCACCCGCTCCTCATGCGCGGTAATCAACACATAATGCCCTTCCTTGCCGATGAAGCCGACCTCATCTCCGGACGGCGTCCCGCCGCTCCACAGATGCTTCACCGCGGAAGCCAGCTCTTCGCCGCTCCAGCTCCGGCCAGCGGACCCTGCCGGCTTGAAGACGAGCACCCGGTAGGGAGAGCCGACGTCGCCGAAGCGGATCGCCGCCTCCACCCGCTTCAGTTCCGGGAGCGGCATATCCCGATTCAGCAGCACATAGTGCAGCTGACTGACTCGATACTCGGCGAACAGCCGCTCCGCCGAGTCGAGCATCGAGCGGTTCTCGGCCTGCCGCTCGAGCGCCTCTCCGGCCTTGTACAGGGCACGGAACAGTTCCTCCCGCTGAATCGGCTTCAGCAGGTAGTCGGCCGCCCCGTTCCGCAGCGCCTCCTTGCAGTAATGAAAATCGTCATGCCCGCTCAGCATGATGACCTGCGGCGGATTCGGCTCCCGGGACAGATGCTCCAACAGCTGGAGGCCGTCCATCATCGGCATCCGGATATCGGTAATGATCAGATCGTACGGGGAGCGTTCCAGTTCCTGGAGCGCCTCGCGGCCATGCCGGGCCAGCCCGATACGATACGCATCGGGATATTGGCGTTCAATCATCGCCTTCAGCCCGAAGCGGATATTTTTCTCGTCATCGACGATCAGCAGTCTGCGCATCGCTCACGATTCCTTTCTCCTCGCGCAAGACGGCAAGGCGAGGCTGACGCTCGTCCCCCTGCCGGGCATGCCCGAGATATGGATTTCATACTCCTTGCCATAATACAGCTCCAGCCGCTGATGGACATTGCGGAGGCCGATTCCTCCCTGATTGCCGGCCGCCGGCTCCGCATGCGCCTCCTCCGGCTCCTCGCGGCGGATCATCCGGTTCAGATCGTCCGCCTCCGCCTCCGTCAGGCCGCATCCGTTGTCCGTCACTTCCAGATTCAGAATGTCCAGCTCGCTCCACGCCGTCAGGCGGATCCGCTTCTCCCGCTCGTCATCCAGGCTCAGCCAGGCATATTTGAGCGAATTCTCCACGATGGGCTGCAGCATCATTTTCAGCACCTCCCGCCCTTCCAGCCCGGGAGGCACATCGACATGCAGATGCACCGGCTCATCGAAGCGGAGATTCATCAAGGCGACATAGTTGCGGACATGCTCGATCTCTTCGCCGAGCGTCACATATTCGCTCGGCCAGCGCAGATTATAGCGGATAAGGGCACCGAGCGAGGTGAGCGAATCGGAGATGGCAAGCTGGTTCTCGATCTCGGCCAGCATTTTGATATTTTCGAGCGTGTTGTACAGGAAATGGGAGTCGATCTGGTTGCGCAGCGACTTCAGCTCCGCCTCCTTCGTCATCGCCTGCTTGTTCACCGCGTCAGCGACGAGCTCATTAATCTTCTGCGCCATTTTGCGGACATGATGGGCCAGCTCCCCGACCTCTCCGCCGCCGCGAATATCGAGATTGACGTCGAAGCGGCCTTGGCGCATCTTTTTCAACGAATCGGTCAATTGATGCAGCTTCTTCAAAATAAAAGAATGGATGAAGGCCGTCGTGACGGACAAGGCCAGCAGCGTGACGATATTGACGATAATCATCACATTGCGCATGCCGCGAATGTCCGAGAATACCTTCTCCAGCGAGATGACGTTCACCAGTCTGGCATCCAGCCGCGGGATGTCCTTATACACCATCAGGAACGGGGTATCCTTATACGTGAACTGCAGGTGCTGCTCCTGGCCCGCCGCAGCCAGCCGCTTGTACTGCGCGGCGATGACGTCTTCCTGCATGCCGTAATGCAGCAGGAACGGATGTCCCGGCTTCGTGTACAGCTCCGCCGTCCGATCGAACAGGAACAACTGGGAATGCTCGTCCTGGAACGAGCCGTACACCTTCGGCAGGAACTTGCTCAACAGCATATCTACCTGCACGATACCGACATGAT
This sequence comes from Paenibacillus dendritiformis, assembly GCF_021654795.1. Taxonomy (NCBI): domain Bacteria; kingdom Bacillati; phylum Bacillota; class Bacilli; order Caryophanales; family Paenibacillaceae; genus Paenibacillus; species Paenibacillus dendritiformis. Next base: position 713,212 of record NZ_AP025344.1, on the reverse strand, counting down.
GGTCCTTCGGAATCTCGATCTCGCGCAGCAGCGATACCTTCGGCTGCCTGGAATCCGGCTCCTCCTTGTAGCGCTGGATGACGTCGGGATCGGTCCGCTCGAAGTTCCACCATTCCATCCCTTGCCTGGCCATCACCGTCGGATACCAGGGCTGGGCCTGGATCCGGCGCTCATGCAGGATTATCGGCCAGATTTCATGAGTCTTCGGGTTGGTGGCGAACAGCCGCAGATGCTCAATGTTCGGATTGTTGAACTGGATGCGCATCAGATTGGCGAACGCGTTCGTGTTGAATTCAATCAATTCCGCCGTAGGCGGCTCGTCCGTCTCCTGCAGATAGTAGATCACTTCTTTGTCCGAAATCGACAGCTGCGCGGCGCGCCCCATCGTCTCGATCTGGTTCTCGATATGGACATGCTCCATCTCAAGCAGGAACTCCGCATTACGGAGCGCTTCCTCCAGGTAACGGTCATACCAGCCGTTCAAAATAAAGGTCGATACGAATATGCTCGGTATCAATATAATGAAGACATAGGCGGCCACCAGACGCTGCTGCAGCGTCCGCCGCTCCAGCCAGACGATAAGCCAGGGAAGCCTGGCCCGGATGCGCCGGAACATAACCTCACTCCCGCCATGACAAAATTCCCCCTCCGCCCGCCAGGCGAGCATTGGGGGAATGTTTGCTGTTATTTCAAGAACTCTTCCAGCCGCTTCACATTTTCTTCAAAACGGGCCTGCCTGTAAGCTTCTACCTTATCATAACCGCTGGCAGCCCGCTTTTCGATATATTCCTGGAAGATTTGATCGAATTCCTCATCGGACTGGGCCAGCAGCATTTTCGGGAGAGCCTTGCCCCACAGCAGCTTCAGCTTGTTGTTCGCGATGCCTTCCTCCGAATTGCCCGTCGGGTCGAGCAGATCGTATTGCGAGAATCCGACCGTCTTGCCTCGGGTCCAATCCTCCATCTGCTTGAAAGGCTCGACGGCTGGCGGATTCCACTGTATCTGCATATTTGTATCCATCAGCATCCAGAACGTATGCGACGCGCCGTACTGCTTGTCGAAGGCCGTGCGGTCCTTGTTCAGCAGCTCCAGCACCTCCGGCTTGAACTGATCCTTGCCGTCGATCGTATCGTAGGTGACGCCCTTCTCGCCCAGGAACATATCCTTCTGCCCTTCCTCGCTGATGAGATAACTGAGGAAGCGGATGGCGCGCGCCTTATCCTTCACATCCTTCGAGATGAGCGTCACCGTCCAGCCGGAGATGGCCGGGCCGGACAAGGTCGGCGGATCCAGCTTGGAATTGGCCGGGCCGTCGATCGCGATATAGACCGAGTCCGGATCCTTCTCGTACAAGGCCGCTTCCTGCGCGGCGAAGTCGGAACGCTGATACATCATCGCGAAGTACCGGCCCTGCGCGATCTTCTCTTCCATCTGCGGCCGCTTGTCGATGAAGATATCCTTCGCGAGCAGTCCCATCTCGTTCGCCTGGCGGAACGTCTTCAGCCAGGCCGTATATTCCGGATCGGAGGTGCGGTCGTACAGCTTGCCGTCCTTCTCCATCGGAATGGCCAGGAAGTTCTGCAGATACCCTTCGAACGTGTAATTGCCGAATTCCGTAAACTCATGAACCCCGATCGGAATCAGCGGCTGTCCGTTCACTTCCGGGAACTTCTCCTTCGCCGCCTTCAGGGCGTTCAGGAAGCCCTCCGGCGTCCGCATGTCCGGCTTGCCGAGCGCTTCATACATATCTTTGCGCACGACGAAGGTCTGGTTCGACACATATTGATCCCCGAACTTCTGGAAGTCCTTCGGCGAGGAGGACGCGTTCGGGTAGACGTACGTCTTGCCGTCCGGCTGGCGGTACCAGGACAGCTTCGCCGGGTCGGCCGCCTTCACGAAGTACGGATCATACTGCTCCGCCAATTCGTCCAGCGGCAGGACGAGGCCGCCATCCACCATCAGCTTGACGGCATCCTCCCACCAGCCGAGCGTGATGAAGTCGGGAAGCTTGCCGGAGGCGATCATCGTGTTCAGCTTCTCGTTCTCATTGCCCGCCGGCACGATGAAGTTGATATCGACCCCGGTTTTTGTCGTAATATATTGGGATGTCGGATCAACTCCCCATTTGTTCGGGAACCAGGAGAAGTTCAAATACCAATCGAACGTAATCGGCGAAGTGTCCGCCTTCCAGCCCGGTTCATCCGGAGACAGCTTCTGCTGAGCTGCCTCCCCGTCCTTCGGCGCGTCACTGCCCGGGTTGACCGTGTCCGCCCCCTTGGAGGCGCAACCGCCCAGAACCGTCAGCGCCATCGCCAGGATGCTCACCCATAACAGAAGTCGACTGCCGCGCTTGCGCATTGTATCTACCCCTTTTTTTCAAAATATCGTACATGTTCAAAGTCTGGTGCTGCACGATCTCTATCTATTGGTTGGTTCAGCCCTTGATCGAGCCGATCATGAAGCCCTTGACGAAATACTTCTGCAGGAACGGATACACGATGACGATCGGCAGCGTCGTCACGACCATCGTCGCCAGCTTCAGCGATTGCGAGGTGACCGTCTTCGTAATGCCGCTCGGGGCCGCCGCCAGCATCTGGTTCGAGGAGGCTTGGGCGACGACGCGGTACAGGAAGGTCTGAATTGGCTGCAGGTCGGTATTGTTCATGTAGATCATGCCGGTGAAGTAATCATTCCATTGATAGACGCCCTGGAAGAGCGCGATCGTCGCGATGACCGGCATCGATACCGGGATGACGACGCGAACGAAGATCGAGAAATCGCCGGCGCCGTCAATCTTGGCCGCCTCCTGTAGCCCGGCGGGAATCTCCCGGAAGAACGTCATGAAGATAATCAGGTGAAAAAAATTGAACATCGCCGGAATGATATAGACCAGGAAGTTATCCAGCAGCCCGATGTCGCGAATCCATAAGTAGTAAGGAATCAGCCCGCTGCTGAAAAACATGGTGAACGTGCCGATCAAAATATAGAGCTTGCCGCCGATCAGATCTTTGCGGGAGAACGCATAAGCCACCATCGCCGTGAAAAACACATGCGTGGCCGTGCCGATGACCGTCTTGGCTACCGTAATGAGCATCGCCTGCATAATGCCGGGATTCGAGAAGACGGCGGCATAGTTCGAGATGCTGAATTGGCGCGGCCACCAATAGATGCCGCCCCGCATCGCATCGGTGCCGTCATTGAACGAATTGACGAGCACATACCATATCGGGTACAGCGTCAGGAAGCAGATGAACAGCATCATGACGGTATTGACCGCGTCGAACGCCTTCTCGCCGGCCAGCCGCGGCGCGCGTGAGGATGACATGGATTTCCACCGCCTTCTGTCATTGGAATGTGTCGCTAGAATAAGGAAGTGTCATTGATCTTGCGCGAAGCATAGTTCGCCAGCAGCAGCAGGAAGAAGGCAATGACCGACTTCATCAGATTGACTGCCGTCGCATAGGAATACCTGCCGGACACGATGCCGGTCTGGTAGACGAAAATGTCCATAACATTGCTGGCGCTCTCGTTCAGCGAGTTGCGCAGCACCAGGATCTGCTCGAAGTTGGAATTGAGCACGCCGCTGACGGCGAGAATGAGCAGGATCGCAATCGTGGCTTTGATGCTCGGCAGAGTGACGTACCACATCTTCTGGAAGCGTCCCGCGCCGTCGATGGTCGCGGCTTCATACAATTCCGGCGAGACGCCGGAGATGGCCGCCAAGTAAATAATCGCGGACCAGCCGAGCTCCTTCCAGATGTCGGACGCGATAATAATCGACCAGAAATAACCCGGCTCCGCCAGGAAGTTCGTCGGCTCCCGGATCAGCTTCAACCCGAGCAGGATATTGTTGATAACCCCGACATCGGACAGCCAGGTCGCCAGGATGCCCCCCAGAATGACCCACGACAGGAAATGGGGCAAATAAGAGATCGTCTGCACGGCCCGCTTGAAGCGGAACGAACGAAGCTCGTTCAGGAACAAGGCGAATAGAATCGGCAGCGGAAAGCCGATCAGCAGCTTCAACAAGCTGATGCCCAGCGTGTTGGTCAGGACGTTCCACAGATCGTCGTTCTCCAGGAACTCCCGGAAATGATCCAGTCCGACCCAAGGCGCTTCGGCAATCGGGCGGACGATGTTGAAATTTTGGAAGGCAATGATAATGCCGTACATCGGGATATAGTTGAACACAATCATCCAGGCCACGCCCAGGAGCGCCATCAGCTGCAGCGTCTTCTGGACCCCGATCTTCTTCAGCCATTGGCGCCAACGGGAAGGAGGAACCTCGGGCACGAGATGCCGTTCCGTCCGCGAAGCGGCGGGTTCAACGGAAGCGCGCGTCTCCATGTTGTCAACCTCCTCTCTTTGGCCTCCAGCCCATTTTTGTAAGCACTTTCATCTCTCTCTTGCTATTGTAAATCGGATCACTTTCGTCCATAAGGGCTCATATTTCGTATTGGGGGGCTGGTTTTTCGGATCTGGGGCGGGGAAAAGAAAAAAGCAGGCCGCGAACGAATCGCAACCTGCCGCTGGGCATAGTCAAAGCCCTTGTAAGAGGTCGAGCAAAATAAGCCATGCAACAACAAATGAAAATGTGCCAGCAATGTAACATGAGATTTCCCTTGCTTTGTTTTCTTTCTTGAGCCGCAGAATAATTCCCTCATTGATAACGCCAAAAGAGATGCAGAGCAGCATCATGCCCATATACATCGATTTGTTCTCTTTGCTAACAATCGCTGCCCCTCCTAAGAGAATAACCCCGACAATAATCAGATATTTGACAATGACATATCTATTTCGCGCTGCAGGCAAGATCCTGCCTCCTCCCTGATTCAAACTCTTCAACGGACAGTTGCAACAGTCATTTACAATGATACCAAATTTGATCCTCCCCATGCCTAAAGGCAGGGAATTCTAAAGTTGGCTTGAAGGGAATTGCTTCCCGACGATGGAGATGTCGAAGCAAGGCAGGAATCAGGAGGGCTACTATAAGTTTGCCAAGTCATAACCCTAGCGTTTGCCCCATATTGTGAGAAGAGAGCATTCTAAAACAGAGGAGGATAGATATGCAATTTTATTATGGTCAGCAAATGCCACTGCGAGTTTTGGATGAAGCGGAATTTTGGAAAATGCAAGAGAGCGAGCACACAGTTGTCATTCGAGAGGCTCTAACAAATTTGGAGAACCATTATGTGGAGGCTCTAAAACAATGGGAGCAAGCCCTGACGAGAACTCATCAAAACGTCGTGAGTTACGTAGAATCGGTGATTCGCAGTCAATATGTCCCTGCTCAACTTCATCAACAGGTGATCCAGCTTGTGACATACTGCCTAGATGAAAGCATGAAATTTATTGAACTGTGCCGTCAGATTAAAACTCATAGTTCAACTGCTAAGAATAAGCCGATAGCCCAAACTATACTCGATCATATCATTAGGGAATCAGAATACTTTATCGGCATTGGGCGAGTCATTCTATACGGCAACGCTCAGGGCTAAAGACTACTGACTCAAAAGGTAAGCGGTGGAGCTTTTCATTTCGTTATCGAAGCATCCCGTTTGAGCAGATGCCGCATCTTCCCGATTTATCGGTCACGAGGTGCTCGGTAAATTGGCTCCTTGGTCGCCGTCTTTACCAATCTACTGTCGTTTGTTTTCTATAAGATGCCCTCGTCCCCACAAGGTGAGGGTAATTTGGCATCCCTCGCTTTTACATACTCTTCATATGTAATACGCTTATGATCTCTTACCCACCTTCTTACCAGTAGAGAGACTATTTTTTATCTGATCAAAAGTGACTGCTTCCGCTGGGCTATGACTTTGTCCGAAATCCGTCTACTGGTCATTTTGAATCACCCTCCCCGAAGTATTGGTTACCCATTTTTTGGCCGCGCTTGCCAGTTTCCCTGTGAAAAAAACATGGGGTCAGTTCGTCAATAAGCGCTTCAATTTTCTCACGATTCATTTTCGCGTTTCCTCCCTTTGGTACAACATAAAAAGGAAGCGCCCCCTGATAAGCCAAGAGCTTATCGCAAGGCGCTTCCTCGTTTCTCCCTACTTGAATTGGTTCAAACTTAACACTCAGAGAACCCCATCATCCCCAGCCGACGGACTCCCCCTCCACGAGCGTAACGTAAATCCGTTCATGCTCGACCTTTTCCCCGGAAATAATTTTGATGAGCTGCTCCGCGGCCAGCGCGCCCCATTTATGCTTGGAATAATCGATCGTGGCGAGACGCGGCTGCATGTAACGAGTCAGCTCGATATTGTCGAAGCCGATGACATGGATATGCTCGCCGATCCGGTACTCGGTGTCGGCCAGCCGATCGCATAGTCCGATCGCCATGTCGTCATTGAGGCAGAAGACGGCGGCCGGCCCCGTGTATTCCTGGATAATCTGCTCTGCGGCACGCTCCCCGCCGCTTTTCTTGAAATTGCCTGGAATCTCGCTCCATTCCACATCCTCGGCCCGGTTCGCGACCAGCTTCACGGCCTTCATCCGCTGATTGGAGTCGTACGAGCCCTCGGGGCCCGTCACGACGTAAATTTTCTTGTGACCCCGCTCCACCAAATATTCCGTCGCCAGCGTCGCTCCCGCCTTGTTGTCCAGCAGCACCTGATTGATATTCGGATGATCCAGCTCCCGGTCCAGCACGACGATGCGGTGATTGCGGTCCGCATATTGAATCAGTTCTTCGCTTGAGAATGTCTGGTCCAAAATAATGGCGCCGTCGATCATCCGCTCGGGAAGCATGCGATGGGACTGCTTGCCGCTGCACACGATCAGATCATAGCCCTGCGCGTTGCAGACTTCCTTCATTCCGTCGAGAAGCTCTCCGTATACATCCCCCTTGAAGTCCGTCAAGAACACGCCTACGATCTTGGACTCCCTCTTCTTCAATGTTCTTGCGGCAGCATTGGGCACATAGTTCAGTTCTCTGGCAATCGCCAAAATTTTAGCGCTTGTCTCGTCCGTCACTTTGCTGCTGCCGTTAAGAGCATAAGATACCGTTGAAATCGAAACTCCGGCTTTTTTAGCGATATCCTTGATACTAACCACTTGTCCTCGCTCCTCCGTTGGTTCACCAGTCCTTCAATGCATCCATAATAAATGGTAATGTTAACCCTATTGTAGCATCGGCAGCGCCGCCGCTACATCAAGATCTCGACTACGTTCCGATCCGGCTTCATCTCGGCCGCAAAGACGCCCTTCGCCACGCGCAGGCCGCCCTGGCGATACGGATTGGACAGGCGCTCCGCATTCAGCGGCTTCCCGTTCATCACGACGCGGCTGACCGCTCCATCCGCAATGCGATAGATGAAGGTCACCTTCGCCCCGGCGAAGCGGAAGTCGAACCGCATCCCGTCCAACCCGGCCGGCAGCACCGGATCGATCACGAGATCGCCGTTGTCCTGCCGGATGCCAAGCGCATTCGAGATAAGCTGGTTCATGTAGATTCCCGGACCGCTGGAGTAGATTCTCCAGCCTCCCTTCACCGGAACCTGCCCGCCGCGAAGCGCGTCGATACGGGCCTGAGCCTCGTATCTCGTATTGAATTTGCCGTCGGAGCTGCTGAAGTAGGCATTGCTCTGGCGGAGCTCCGCGTTCGGCACGACGTCATGAATGCCGACCGGATTAATCATCTCCAATCCGTTCCATACATCGTCCGCATGCCCCAGCTTCGCCATCGCTTCCACATAGCGGATATGCGCATGCACATATTGCAGCCCGACCTCGCGTCCGAAGTTGGCCGCCTGTTCCGCCCGCTTGAAATGCGTGCTCACGCCGCCGGCGTATTGGGCCGGGCGGTTCATCAGGCGGACGCCGTCCGGGAAGAACAGCTTATCCTTAATGAGGCGGTAATTGGCCTCGGCCTGCTCCGGCCCGACCAATTCCGCGATAATGCTGCGCGTCATCGGCAGCAGCCGGAATTGGATGCCGGTGTCCGTATCCGCCGGATGCAGCATCCGCTTCACATGCTCCGGATCCTCCATATAGAGGAAGCCCGGAATCACCTTCGTGTCCAGCATATACCGGTTGTAGTCCCGCTCGATGCCGGACGCCATCTCCCGCAGCTCGGCCGCAAGCGCTCGCTCCGCCGGATGCAGCGCCCGGGAGAGCTGGTTCAGCGCCTGATACGTCAGCGCGACGGTCCAGCTGCTGACCATATACTTCTTCAGTTGGGCATTCGCCGGCTGGAGCGTGTCGTCCCAGTCCCCGTCCCCGTACGAGGACAGGTGCGTCTCATGCAAGAAATGAGTGCGGATATAATTGATTTCCTTCGCCGCATGCTCCAGTATCGTCGCCGTCCGCTCGGTGAAATCGAACCGGCGCTTGATGGTATAGGGAACCTTTTCCTCCAAAATACTGTAATCCCGGGTAGCCGTCAAATAATCTCCCAGAACTTTCAGCGGCCAGACAATAATGTCGCCGTGGCTCTCCTCCTGCTGGATGGCGAAATACTTGTCAAACATGAACCATTGCGGCCAGTTGCCGTCGTCTTCATATTGATGGGAATAGACCATCTTCAAAATATCCCGCACCTGCCCGTATTTCTGCGTCGCCAGGAAATATTCGACCGGTCCCTGACACACGTCCCGGGTTCCCCAGGCCGCGCCGCCATACTGCTCCAGCCCATGCGGAACCGCATAGTGGACAAGCATGTTATGCGTGTACCACCAAGCCAGGGCATTCACCTTGAAAAGCTCCTCCGCGCTCCCGCCGCCGCGCGACAGCCGGAAGCCGTTCATCGTCTCTCTGAAAAATTCGCGATAGTCCGCAATCTCTTCCTCCATGCCGCGCGAAGCCCGGTCAGGCACCTCTCCGTCCAGCCGCCCTTGAATCGTCAGCGTCCATTCCGGGCTGGCGCCCAGCTCCAGCGTCACGAGCGAAGCGTCGCCGGGACGAACGCCGTCGGCCAGCGCCGTCTCGTCGCCGACGGCGGCGTCCGCGCCATCCACCCACATGCGGTACTGCAGCTTCGGATAGACTCCCGCGCTAAGCGAAGCGGGATCCGCGGAGAAAATCAGCTTGCCCTGGTCATTGGACATCTGCACCGGCAGTTCATACTCATTGACATGCATCGTGACCTGATTGGTCACCAGATACCGGTACGGCTTGCCGCTCTCCGCGCGCACATGCAGGCGCACCTCCGGAGAATCCGCCGCCGTGAAGTTCGTAATGATAAGCATGTCGTCTTCCGTCTTGTAATACCACCGCGCATAGTTGAATCCAAGCTCGAACAGCGATGGCATCGTCAGCAGCCGGTATGTGCCTTCCCGTTCCACGTAAATGCGCTGCCCGGCCGTCTTCGGCACATTGAGCGGGTTGCGGGCGTTGCTCATCATTTTGTTGAAATTCGTGTTCCCGACCACCACATGGGAATTGAACAGCCCGTACATATAGGAAGTGGTCGTCAGGACTTCGGCGCCCAGCTTCAAGCTGCGGCCGCTCATCAAAATATGCCCGTGCGGGCGCTCGACAAGCAGTTCCTTCTCCTTCAGCACGATATGCTCGTACGTGTCCGTGAAGAAGGCCAGCAGCCGCCCTTGCCCGTCGCGCTCCTCCTGGCGAGTTCGGGGGAACCGCGCCTTCACTTCCTCCTCCTTCAGGGAGAGGGTGCGAAGCGGCTCGCCAATCGCCGGCTTCAGGCGGACCGGAGGCAGCTCGCGCAGCGGCGACGCCGCGTCTGCGGCGGCAAGACAGGCCTCCCAGGCCGCTTGCACCTCATCGCCATATTCCAGCTCCGTCACGGCGGCCGCATGATCCGGCTTGAAGAGGCCATAGAATACGAAGCGGGCTTCCCCGCTGAGCCGCACCGGCTGCGATTGAAGGGCCGTATAAGCGAATTCGTACTGATAGATTTCATTGGCCAGCTTGGCTTGGCTTAGGGCTGCCGGGACGTTGGTCTCCTTATAGGAGCGGCCGAAAAATTGGAACCCGTCGGTCGAAAATCCGGCCGCGCCGGTCAGCGCGCCCTGCTGAACGTACGGGAACGCACCGCCCTGCGGCTGGTTCTGGCGCGAGCAGACGACAAAGCCCTTCGCGTCATCCTCGAAGACGGCGTGGTCGATATATTGCGACAGGTACGCTTCATTGTTGCGCACGGCGCCGGGATCGGCGACGCCGATATCCTGGCCGTAGATGACGTCGATCACTGCGCCATCGCCGCGCGCCTCGACGTCCCAGAACCAGACGCCCTGCTTCGTCGGCGCGAACGTCACCCGATACGAGATGCCTTCGGCCGCGCCCTCCCAGACGAGACGGCCTTCGCCGGCGCGAACCGAGCTCCCGGAATGAACGCCGAGCAGCGGGCAGGACCGGATGCCGGATTCCCCATGAATCCGGAGATACAGATTGTTCAAGGACCCGTCAAGCGGGCTTGCCATCAGTTGATTGATCATCGTCCGGCCGCTTACGGCCTGGTACAAATCCCCGCTCTCCCAAAAGGTAAAGCGCAGATCGCCGGCCAGAACCTCAAGCTTGGACGTCTTGGATGTCGTTATCGTTGTCATGTGTGTGTCATTCCTCCCAGCTCTTGCATCGTCAATTGCGTTTCATCTATTGCGAATATTGCGAGAATATCTAATTTCTTCATTAAGTATGGAAAGCGGACGGCAGATTCCGTCTGTTGGACCGGACCAGCTTGAACGTCTGCTCCGCCGTGTCCCGGCTGTTCGGCCCGACATAGACGCGGAACGTCCCCGGATCGCTGGCATAACGCAGATCGGAATGATGGTACCGCAGCTGCTCCTCGGTCACGGTAAATGTCACGGTCTCGCTCTCACCCGGCGCCAGCGCCACCTTCGCATACCCTTTCAGCTCGCGAACCGGACGAACGACATCGCCGGCGACATCGCGGATATAGATCTGCACCGTCTCCACCCCGGATCTTGTGCCCGTGTTCTTCACCCGGACGCTCACGCGGAGCGGCTGTTCCGGCGTCATCTCGCTGCCGGAGAGCGTCACCTCGCCGTATTCGAACGTCGTATAGGACAAGCCGAAGCCGAACGGAAGCAGCGGCTCGTTCGAGCAGTCGATGTACTTGGACACATACCGTTCTTCCGTCTTCGCCGGATCGAGAGGCCGTCCGGTATTGAAATGGTTGTAATAGACCGGCACTTGGCCTGCCGATTGCGGGAACGACATCGTCAGCCGCCCGGACGGATTGACCCGGCCGAGCAGAATATCGGCAATCGCGGCGCCGCCCTCGCTGCCCGGGAACCAGGCCTCCAGCACCGCATCGGCTTCCTCGTATACCCCATGCAGGTCGAGCGGACGGCCGTTGAACAGGACCGCAGCCATCGGCTTGCCCAATGACTTCACCCGCTTCACCAGCTCAAGCTGCGCTTCCGGCAGACGAAGGTTCGTCCGGGAGCCGCCTTCCCCGCTCATCGCCGATTCTTCGCCGAGAGCCAGCACGACGATATCGGCGCCCCGGGCCGCGGCCAGCGCCGCCTCGCATTGCTCCGGCGTCATGCGGTCGATGCCGCAGCCGAGCACGATCTCCAGCATCCCGTCCTGCATCCGCTCGGCCAGCGCGTCACCCAGCTTGACGGCGTCCTCCTTCACGCCGACGCAGGACCACCAGCCCAGAATATCTTCGCTGTTGGCGAATGGCCCGATAAGCGCCGCCTTGGCCCCCGGCCTCAGCGGAAGCACGCCGTCGTTTTTGAGCAGCACGCAGGATTTGGCCGCCAGCTCGTAGGACACCTGACGATGCTCCTCGCAGAAGAGCACCTCGCGTTCCCGCTCCGGATCCGCTCCGCGCAGCGGATTGTCGAACAGCCCCAGCTTCTCCTTCAGCCGCAAAATCCGGAGCACGGCTTCGTCAATAAGCGCTTCGTCGACCAGACCGCTCCGCACGAGCTCCGGCAGATGCCGGACGTAGCACGGGGTCATCATCTCGATATCGACGCCCGCGCGAAGGGCCCGGTACGCGGCTTCGCGATCATCCTCGGCCGCGCCGTGGGCGATCATTTCCCGAATCGACGCCCAGTCGGAGATGACGACGCCGTCGAAGCCCCATTCCTCGCGCAGGATGCCGCGCATCAGCTTCTCATTGCCGGTGGCCGGAATGCCGTCGACCGTGTTGAAGGAGGTCATCGCCATTTCGCAGCCCTCGTCCAGCGCCGCTTGATAGGCCGGCAAATAAGATTCGCGCAGCTGGCGCTCCGACATGTCGACCGTATTGTAGTCGCGTCCGCCTTCCGCCGCGCCGTAAGCGGCGAAATGCTTGACGCAGGCCGCGAGGCGATCGGTATCCTCTTTCAGATTGCCGCCCTGGTAGCCGCGAACGAATGCGCGCGCGAAGAGGCTGTTCAGATACGGGTCTTCCCCGGTCGTCTCCATCACTCTTCCCCAGCGCGGATCGCGCACGAGATCCACCATCGGCGCGAAGGTGACATGGATGCCCGCCGCCGCCGATTCTTTGGCGGCCACCGCCGCGCTCTTCTCCGCCAGGTCCACGTCCCAGGAGCAACCGATCGCGAGCGGAATCGGAAATATCGTCTTAAACCCGTGCACGACATCCGCCATGAACAGCAGCGGAATGCCGAGCCGGCTTTTGCTTAAATAGGATCTCTGCACGTCAATGACCGCTTGCGCGCCCGACAGGCCGAGCACGGATCCGCTGGCGTTCACCATCGCTTCCGTAATCCCCATCTCTTCCATTGGACCGGTCACTTGTCCTTCACTCGCTGCGCCTTCATGAAAATGAGCCGTAAGCTGCAGCAATTGCGCGACTTTCTCTTCCAACGTCATCTGCCGCAGCAGGGCGGTTAATTGCTGATTGTCCATATTCGTTCCTCCATTGCTTCCTTTATAAGGGCGTGTTCATTTTTGCTTCCAGAGTGTAACCGGTGTTCAACCTTGAATCACCGGCAGATGCCTTCTCCTTTCTCAGGAACATGCATAACCGGAATGACAGAGACACAATCATCGGCGTCCAGCACTCCCGTTCATGCGCGAGGGGGGACCCTCCGCCGCGGAGTTATGCACATTCCTCATTCAGAAGAGCTGGACGGTGAAGCGAAGAACCCGGTTGCATGGGACTATCCTGCATACCGGGTTCCATCGACTCGGACCGCTGGCGAACGCCTCAGGCCAACTTCACTTGCAGCAACATTCGTATTTCTTATTGTTTGTTCAGTTCATCCAGAACCGGTTGGACAAGCGGCATTTTACTGTCCACCCATTTCTTCCAGTTCGCTTCCAGATCGCCGTTTTGCAGAATCAGGTTCGTATACTCCGACTCATATGCGAAGGTCGCCTGATTTTTCGCTTTGGAATCGTACAGTTGAACCGTCCAGTCGTACTCGGCCAGCTTGCCTCCTTCTTTGCCGAACTTCGCCTTGTTCTGGTAGTGCAGCACGGCCCGATCACGGTATTCCTTCTTAATCGCCGGGTTGATCATGCTGAAATCGTCGCCCAGGAGGTACAGCCCCTCGAAGCGGCTTGGGTACTTATCTTCCAGAGACGTGCCTTCCGGCAGCAGGCTGACGAGCTCTTTGTTCTCGCTGCGCTTCCAATCCTTGCCTTCGAAGCCCATGTTGAGCAGCATTTGTCCCTCTTGGGACGTCGAATAGTCGAGCAGATCCATGATGCGTTCGAATTTCTCCTCGCTGATGTCCGGCGAGAAAATGAGCGCGGACCAGAAATTGACTTGCTCCAGGTTGCGGTACTTCCCGTCATCGCCCAACAAGATTGCGGAATGGACGAGATCGTCGCTCTCGAGGCCGAGATTTTTCTTCATCGCCTTGTCCACGTCTTGCCGGTACGAAGCGAGACCGCCCAGGCCCGCCACCGCAGCGGTGCCCTTTACACGGAAGTTGTCGCCGCTTTCGCCGCTTTTCCATGTATAAAATTCAGGGTTCAGCAATCCGTCCTTATAGGCTTGCTGCATCAATTTCAGGCCGGCAAGCGTCTCCGGATCGGCAGGCCCCCAGTGGTATTTGCCGTCTTCGCCTTTGTAGAACGCCGATTCGACGCGGGCATGCTCGCTGTTCGGCATAATGATGTACGTCAGCGCGTCGCTTGCGTTAAAGGACAGCGGCACCAGATTCCCGCCAACTTTGCCCGGGTCTTTCTCCTTCACCAGCTTGGCATACTCCATCAGTTCGCTCGTCGTGTACGCATCCTTCAGTTCGAATCCGACCGCTTCCGCCCAGTCTTTGCGCAGCATGACGACCCCCATCTGATTCACCAGCGGATCGGCAGGCTTGTTCTCGTAATAGACTGGCCGCGGCAGCACGTACGTCCCTCCCGTCAGCTCTTCCAGCTTCTCGCCCAGGCCCGTCAGCTTGTAAGCCGCCGCCACGTTCGGCCAGCGCTCCTTCCAGTCATCCGGCAGCTTGTAGAGCAGCCCCTGGTCGATATAGTTCATCGCGTCGCCGTGAATGTAGTTCCAGGTCGCAACGTCAGGCAGGTCGCCGGAGTTGATCCACAGCCGCAGCTTCTCGCCCCAGGAATCCCATTCGATGAAGTTGTAGTCCCAATCGATGTTGAACTTGTCCATCCAGAACTTGTGGAACTCATTGTCGAGCTGGCCGTCTTTGAGCTGAATCGTGCTCGCCACGGAGATGGTCAGCTTGTCCTTGTAGCTTCCGTCGCCCTCCTTCTCATTGCCGCCTTGCGCTTCCTGCTTCGAGCAAGCAGCCACCATCAGCATGACCGCGCATAAGGCGATGGCCAGAACAGATTTTACCGACAGCTTTTGGTTCGTTTTCATTTCATGTCTCCCCCGTGATTTAGATTTTCATTGCAAAAATCTAACTTATGAGTGTTCAAAAAGTTCGGCTTCGTGATCCAAAGCGGACTTTTTGAACGGCCTCTATACGTATTAATCAGGTCTTGATAGCCCCTGTTAACACCCCTTTGGCGAAATGCTTTTGCAGCATCGGGAAGAAGCACATAATCGGCACCATCGTCACGAAGACCGCAGCCATTTTCATCCCTGTTGAAAAAGCTTGCTTGCCGACCGCATCGACGCTGGACGCGTTCGAGGCGTTGGTCTGCGACTCGACAATAATCGTCCGCAGTACGTTCTGCAGCGGGAGCTGATCCGCCTTGCGCAGGAAAATCATCGCATCGTACCAGCTGTTCCAGTAGGCGACGCCGTAGAAGAGCGTGATGGTCGCCATAATCGGCGCCGCCAGCGGCAGGACGACGGAGAACAGAATTCTCCATTCGCCCGCTCCGTCCAATCTTGCCGATTCCATCAGCGATTCAGGCAGGCTCTGGAAGTAGTTCATCATCAATATCATATTGAAAGCGCTGAAGCTGCCGGCCAGGATGACGGACCACAGCGTGCCTGTCAGATGGAGCGATTTCATAATCAGATAGAGGGGCACGATGCCGCCGTTGAAGATCATCGTGAACAGCACGAGGAAGAAGATCATCTTCTTGCCCGGGAACTTGCTTCTGCTGAGCGCGTAGGCCATGCTGCTCGTCAGGAACAGGCTGAGCGGCAAGCCTACGATAAGCAGCTTGAGCGTATTCCAGTAGCCCGCCAAAATGCTTCCGTCCTCGAACAAAGCCTTGTAGGAAGCCAGGGTCGGATTTCTCGGGAACATCATCAGCGGATTATCGGCATATTCCTTCGGCGTCGAGAAGGAGATCATAATGACATTCCAAAACGGAATCAGAATCAATAAGGCGAATATCAGCAGCAGGAAGAAAATCATGTAATCGAGCGCCGTCATTTTTCCTGCGCGGAACTTATGCTGCTTCTTGGCAGCTGTCTTGCTCATCCTTTGCACCCCTCTCTTATCGGAACAGACCGTCTCCGCCCATCATTTTGGCAACCCTGTCCGCCAGAAGCAGGAGGATCATATTCACGAGCGAACGGAACAGGCTGACCGCGGTGGAAAACGAGAAGTCCGTAGAAGACTGGAACGTAATGCGGTAAATATACACATCCAATACTTCCGACACGTTCTTCGTCGCCGCGTTCGCCAGGTTGAAAATCTGATCGAAGCCCGACGACATCAGGCCGCCCACCGACAAAATGAACATGATGGTGACGGTAGGCAAAATGTTCGGCAGCGTAATCCGGAACATCTGCTGCATGCGCGACGCGCCGTCGATCTGGGCCGACTCGTATTGATCCTGGTCGATCCCGGATATCGCGGCCAAGTAGATGATTGCGCCCCATCCGGTCGATTTCCAAATGTCCGTCAGCAGCAGCATCGGAACGAACATCTCCTCCGAGCCGAGGAAGTTGATCGTCGGCAGGCCGAGCAGCGCCAGAGCGCTGTTCACGAGCCCGTCATAAGCCAGCACATTGATGACGACGCCGGATACGATAATCCAGGACAGGAAATGAGGAAACGTAAAGACCGTCTGGAAGATTTTTTTCGTCCGCCGCATCCGGAGCTCGTTCAGCATCAGAGCGAGCAGAATCGGGAACGGGAACTGTATGACCAGCTTAATAATATTGATGTACAGCGTTCTCCATAAGGCATCGATGAACGCCGGATCGCGAAACACGTACTTGAAATTCTCGAATCCGACCCACGGGCTGCCCCAGATTCCGAGATTCGCCTTGTAATCCTTGAAGGCGAGCGAGAGGCCGCCCATCGGCAAATAGGCGAACAGCAGCAGCCAGATCAACCCGGGAAGAAGCAGCGTATACACCATTCTGTTCTTCCATATTTGCGTAAGCAGGCTTCCGGATTTCGAATGTCCTTTCACATGTCCGTCTGGATCTAAAGCGGTGGCTTTCAAATTGCATCTCCTCTCTCTCCCTGGTTCTTGTCTTCATACAGGAAGTCAAATGCCGTCTTCAAATGCTCTTCCCAGAAGAGCCAGTCATGCGTTCCCGGTCCTTCCACGTACCGGAAGTCGAATCGAGTGCCCTGCATGTAAGCGGCAAAGTCGCGGTTCATCGCGATGAACGGGTCGCCGGAGCCGCAGCAGCACAGGATGGACGGAAGCTCGCCCTTCTCCTCCGCTCTCCTCGCCGCCAAGGCGTACAGATCTTGTTCCGGCCTGATCTTCAGCTCGGGACCGAACACCGCCTGCATCTCCTTCACCATGCCCGGGGGCATCTCCGGGTCCAGAAGACGCCTCTTGATATCGGTCACTCCGGACAAGGATACGGCCCGGGCATACCGCTCGGGGTAAGTCAACGCGCACTTCAACGCGCCGTAGCCCCCCATGGACAATCCGGCGACAAATGTCCTCCCGGGATCGGTATTCATGCGAAGCATGCGCGTGCACAGCTCCGGGAGCTCCTCGGTAAGGTAATAAAAATAATCCAACCCGTATTCCATATCCGTATAGTAGCTGCGGTTCGCCTCCGGCATGATGACCGTGCATCCGTACTTGGCCGCATACAGCTCGATCGTCGTCAGCCGCTGCCACGTGCTCGCATTGTCCCCCGCCCCGTGCAACAGGTACAGCGTGCTGCCTGACGGATCCGGAGACTCCATGGGATAGACGACGTGAATGTTCGTTGTCATTCGCAATGTCGTTGAGCCGGTGTCTATCGTTACATGCGCCATATGTAATCCCTTTCATTCTCCAGAATTTGAAAACATAGAATTCGATCCTTGAAGCGGGTTCGCGCCTAACAATCAGGCTGCCATTGGCGCCTCGCCCCCATGAAAGCGTTTTTTCGAATCGTTTCGACTAAATCATAGATCTCGCCCCCAGAGCCTGTCAATGATTTTTTCGAGAAATAAGCTCAAAAGAAGTTGAAGTATCAGCATCCTTATTCCATTTTATTTATATATCTCCTTATATTGATGTAATAGGATACAAGAAAGCGCTCGCTTTTCGTTCATTGACAGGGTATGAAAGCGATTGTAATATGATAAATAACAGCTTGGCGACTTATCACGGAAACGTTTCTATTACGATATACATAAGGAGACACCGCTCTTCCTGCGAGCGCTCCTCTCTGCCTCATTTCGAAATTCTAAAGGAAAGAAGGACTGGATGATGTCTCAAGTATTAACCGGTTTTGTACAGCGGGTAACCGAGAAGAAATTAAACGTCCTCTCGGCGCGGGTGCGGCAAGGCGGCCGACTGGCGGCGCAATGGGATGCGGGCGAAGATATCCGCCGCGCACAGCATTCGGTCAGCAAATCATTCACCTGCATGGCGGCCGGACTGGCAATCGAGGAAGGGAAGCTGACCTTGGAGACGACGCTGGGGGACGTGTTTCCGCAGCATGTGCGGGAAGGAATGGCGGATGCTCCCGCCCTCGAGCCCGGCCGCATCCGCTTGTACGATCTGCTGCGGATGTCCTCCGGCCATGACGCTCCGCCGCTGTGGGCCGATGAGAGAAGGTCGCTCCAGGAGAAGGACTGGGCCAAATATTATATGTCGCTGCCGCTGGACCGTCTTCCCGGCGAGCGGTTCACCTACAGCAGCGGCGACACCTTCATGATTTCGGCGATGGTGCAAGCCGCCGTAGGCGAGACGGTCCATCAATATTTGACCCCGCGCCTGTTCGAGCCGCTCGGGATGGAACGCGTCGAATGGGACACGTCCCCGCTCGGCGTCACGCTCGGATGCGCGGGGCTGCGCATCAGCAACGAGGAGTTGAGCCGCTTCGGACAGCTGCTGCTGCAGCGGGGCGCTTGGGAAGGCGAGCAGTTGATCCCCGCGGAATGGATTGCGTTCGCCACGCGCAAGCATATCGGCAATGAGGGCAGCATCGACTGGAGCCAGGGCTATGGCTGCCAGTTCTGGATGTGCACGCATGACGCTTATCGGGCCGACGGCGCGCACGGGCAGTTCTGCATCGTGATCCCCGGCCGCGATGCGGCGATCGCCATCAACAGCAACGAGGGGGATATGCAGAGCATCCTCGATGCGGTCTGGGACGAGATTCTGCCGCTGCTGTAGTCGCGGCCAGACCCGGCCAGACGCAGCTAGCCCCGCGGCCGACTGCTCGGCGCGGGGCTGCTATTGTCTATTTCGATTTCACATAACGCTCATAGGCCGCTTGGTAAATCTCAAGATAACGCTTCAGATTCATCTTCTCCAGCTGCTGCACATAATTGTCCCATTGGTCGAATCCGACGGCGCCCGAAGCGAACTTGTCGCGCATCTCATCGACATACGTATGAATATCCGTCTGAATGGTCGTCAGCTCATCCTGCTCCTCCGGCGTGAAGTTGAAGGCCGGCCAGACCTCGCTCATCGGTATCGAGCGCGGCTCCGCCTCCTCGGCGTTCTGAACCGACGAAGGCAGCCCTTCCGCCCCCTTGAAATACTTCCGCATCACCATTCCCGGATAATATCCGCCCGGCCAGGTAAGATATTGGCTGACCGCTTGATCCAGGTTCAAGCCGTCCGGATTGTTCGTAATCGTATCCAAGTACTCGTATTCGCCCTTGTCATTCACTTTGTACGTCACGCCTTCGAAGCCCATGAAGAACATTTTGACCCCTTCATCGCTGTAGAAATGATCCATCCAGCGAATGGCCGCTTCCGGGTTCTTCGCCTTGTCCGTGAGCACGAACATGCCGATATTGCCGAGCGGCGATCCAATATTGGTCGCGGTCTTGTCGCCGTATGGGCCTTCGAGCACCGGCATGCCGACATAGCCCTCCTGATTGTAGACGGCCACCGGTTTGACGCCGTCCAGGAACCCGTACACGCCGGCGGTCGCCTTGGACGTAAGGTCGGTGTCCTTCATCGTGAACGTCTCCGGATCGAACAATCCGTCTGCGTGCAGCTTCTCGACATATTGCAGCAGTTCCTTGTACTGCTTCGTCGCCGGGACGAACCGGAGCTTGCCGGTGTCCGGATCGAGGTCGACGTTCGGATTCGCCGTCCCGTTCTTGTTCAGCCCGAACGAGCCCTTCAGGAAGTTGATCATAATCCAGACGCCGCGGGAACCCCATGGGATCTCATCCTTCTTCCCGTTGCCGTTCGGGTCGCCGTCCTTGATTGCCTTCAGCACCGTGTGCAGCTCCTCCAGATTGGTCGGCGGCTTCAGCCCCAGCTTGTCGAGCCATTCCTTCTTCATCCACGGCGTCCCGTAGAACAGCGACTTGAAGTCCGGGTCGAACACGGTCGGCAGTCCGTAAATGCTGCCGTCCGGCATCGTGATGCCCTGCTTCACGATCGGGTATTTCTCCATCAACGCCTTGAAATTCGGGGCATACTCGTCGATCAGCTCGTTCAGCCGCAGGAAGGTGCCCTGGCTTCCATACTTGATCAGATCGCTCTTGCCGAAGGCGGAGGCGAAGAACATCTCGGGATAGTCGCCGCCGGCCAGCTTGATGTTGCGCTTCTCCTTCAAGCTGTCGATCTGCACGGTCTCCCAATCGATATGAATATTGGTCATCTTCTCGTATTCTTCCCAGAGCATCAGCTTGCTCCAGTCCGCCGAAGCATAGAACTTCGCGGCGAAGCCGGACATCGTCATCTTTTCCTTGGCGATCGGCATCCCTTCCTTGTTCATCGAGGCGAGCCGTTCGTCGCGATTGCCGGCATCGGCTCCCCCTCCGCCGCCGCTTCCCCCGCAAGCCGTAATCAGCAGCGAGAAGCTCAGCAGCACGCACTTCGTCGTCATCAGCCATTTTCTAGATTTCACCGCATTTCCCCCTTTTTGATATTGGCCTATCCTTTTTGGGCGGTTACCCTTTCAGTGCTCCAATCATGATGCCTTTGACAAAATAACGCTGCAGGAACGGATACAGGACGAGCATCGGCAAATTCGCCACGACCAGCACCGCATATTTCAAGCCCTCCACACTCATCTTCATCTTCACCGCCGATTCCGACGTCAGCTTGATCATGTCGCCCGAATCGCTCTGAATCAGAATCTCGCGCAGAATGAGCTGCAGCGGGAATTTGTCTTTGCTGGACAAGTAAATCAGCGCGTTGAAATAGGAATTCCAGTGGCCGACCGCGTAGAACAGCACCATGACGGCGATAATCGGCATCGACAGCGGCAGGACGATGCGCAGCAGGGTCTGGATATGGCTGCACCCGTCAATCATGGCCGCCTCCTGAATCTCGCCCGGAATCGATTGCTGGAAGAAGGTGCGCATAATGATGATGTTCCAGACCGCGACGGCGTTCGGAATCACCATCACCCACAGCGTGTCGAGCATATTCAAGTTTTTGATGAGCAAGTACGTAGGAATGAGCCCGCCGCCAAAGAACATGGTGAATACGATGATGCCGGTAATCAGCCCCCGGCCGAGGAAGTCTTTGCGTGCGAGCGGATACGCCGCGCATATCGTCATGATGAGATTGATGGCCGTGCCGAGAAGGGTATATAGAATCGTGTTGCCGTAACCAAGGAGAATGTCTTTATTCTGAAAAATTTTGGCGTATGCGTCGAAATTGATCTGCTTCGGAATGAGCCACATCTCGCCGCGCAGCACCGTCTCCGGGTTGCTGACGGAGGCGCTCAGGACAAAGAGGAGCGGATAGAGCACAATGAGCATGACCAGCGTTAACAAGACGTAATTGACGGCATCGAAGATGCGGTCTCCGATGGAGCGATCAATCATGGCAACCCCCTCCTCACCATAGGCTCGTCGCGCTTACGCGTCTCGCGATCGAGTTCACGACAATCAAGAGCGCGAAGTTGACGACCGAATTGAATAATCCGACAGCGGCGGAGAAGCTGTACTGCGCATCCAGTATCCCGCTGCGGTACACATAGGTGGAGATGACATCCGAGCTGGCGAGATTCAGATTGTTCTGCATCAGGAAAATTTTCTCGAAGCCCACCGCCATCACCGCCCCCAGATTGAGGATCAGCAAAATAATAATCGTCGGGGCAATCGTCGGAATATTGATGTGCCAGATGCGCTGCAGCTTGCTGGCTCCGTCAATCGTCGCGGCCTCATGAAGCTGGTGATCGACCCCGGACAAGGCCGCCAGATAAATGATCGAGCTCCAGCCCATCGTCTGCCATACGTCCGACAGCACATACAGCGTCTTGAACCACTTCGCGTCCGTCATGAAGGCGATCGGCTCCCCTCCGAGCGCGACGATCAGATGGTTGACGATGCCCGTGCTCGGATTCAAGAAAATAAACAGCATGCCGACGACGACGACGACGGACAAAAAATGCGGCGCGTACGTAATCGTCTGTACGGTCTTCTTGAACCATTGCGCCTTCGCTTCATTCAGCATCAAGGCCAGCAATATCGGAATCGGAAAGCTGACCAGCAGCGTATACAGACTGATTGTAAGCGTATTCACAATAAGCCGTTCAAAGAAATAGCTGCTGAAAAACCGTTCGAAATGCTTGAAGCCCACCCAGGGACTATCCCAGATTCCTTTGGAAGCGATGAAATCCTTGAACGCGATCTGCACGCCGTACATCGGCAAATAATGAAAGATGATATAGTAGACAACGACCGGCGCAATGAGCGCATACAGCTGCCAGTTGCGCTTGATCGAGCGCCAGACCCGGGAGGATCCGGCGGCCCGAACCGCCGGCAAGCTTTCCGGGGTAACCCCTGTTTTGCTCAACTCTTCATTCACTCTCCTTTCTCTTGCCATTCACCGATAGACCTTCTCTTGCCGGGTAATTTTCAAGTTAAATACATCAATTATACATTTTGTAAATTTTTAACAAGATCAAAGATCGGGTGGGGGTTCCCGTATCCCCATGCTGCAAAACTCCGTCGCAGGAGATGCGGGAACCCTCTTCGTTATCCGTTGCCGCTACCCTGGAGAACGGCCGCATCCGGCGCCGGAGAGACCTGCACCACGCCTCCGCCGCCGCGAAGCGATTCCGTCGCCGCACAGCCTACAGCCACGCTCATGCGGCCCGCCAGCGGCGTCGCGACCGGCATCTTGCCGTCGAGAATCATATCTACGAAGTCCTTGCAAATATTCGGATCGGCACCGCCGTGGGAGCCCTTCGCTTCCTTAATCTCGTAGACCCGGTTGGACAGCTCGCGCGGATTGTTCGAGCGCCGGGTCCACACGTAGACCTTGTTCTCCAGCTCGTTGTTCTCCATCCGTCCTTCGGTTCCGATGAATGTATAGTTGCGCTGATAGTCCGGCGTGAAATGACATTGCAAATACGATGCCTTAATGCCGCCTTCCAGCTCCATAATGACCACATTATTGTCTTCCACATTCACTTCCTCGCGGAAGGCGCATTCGATCAGGCGGCCCGGGCTGACCTCCGTGCACGTCTCCCGCTCATCGCATGCCGGGCATGTCAGATCGTTCGGCTTGCCGCCGCCGTAGAAATCGAGCCCGCCGAAGGCCGACACCTTCGTCGCATAGCGACCGGTAATCCAATGAATGATGTCGATATCATGAGAGCCCTTTTGCAGAAGCAGTCCGGTCGAATTGGCGGAGTTCGCGTGCCAGTCGTGGAAGTAGAAATAGCCCCCCCAGCCGACGAAATGGCGCACCCAGACCGCCTTAATCTCGCCGATAACGCCGGAATCGACAATCTCCTTCATCGTCCGGTACATATTCATATACCGCATATTGAAGCCGACCATCAGCTTCTTGCCGGATTCCTGCCACGCCTTGAGGATGTTGTCGCAGCCGTCGACGGTGATCGCGAGCGGCTTCTCGCAAAAGACATGCTTGCCGGCCTTCAGCGCAGCCACCGCATGCTCTTCATGGCAATAATCGGGCGATGTGACCGCGATGGCATCAATATCGTCCCGCGCGATCAGTTCGCGGTAATCGGTCGTCACGAAAGCATCCGGATTGATCTCCTTCCGGAATTCCTCCAGCTTCTCCGGATAAATATCCGCCGCGCCGACAACGATGGAACGGCCGTCCGGCTTGTGCCAATACTTCGCAATCCCGCCCCTCCCGCGGGCTCCGATCATTCCTATGCGTACTTGCTGCATGATTCTGTCCCCTTTTCACCTTGGAGTATTCAACCTCTGGAAAATACGATTCACGGTTACGCGCAAACGCGCAATGAAGCTGATGAATGACAGGCAATAGGCAATAAGTCGAGGCAGCGCCCTCATTGCGTTTGCACAATAATTTTTGTGCGCAAATTTGCGCAAACAAATTTCGAACAAACCGCTTGACATCACCCGAAATACGTTCATGTAAGGGTTTTCTTTTATGCTTGTGGCCATTATATATCGGGTGATTCGCCAACGTCAACCTGTTTTGTTCAAAAAAACGTAAAATTTATTTCCTGATTTGGGGCAAATTATTGTGTGTTGTATTATGACTTAAAACACGCTAGCTAGATGTGCAAACAGGGCGAGAAAGTAAGTGACGAATAGATCAAAATGTGTATGGATACAATCTCCAGCCCAATTTTCGGCTTTGTCAAGAGCTAGGTATTTTCAAAAACAATGTGAAAGAACAGGCAAGTATCGACGGAGGCTGCGGAACAATCGGAGCAGTCTGGATTCTAAAACTGGACTTCACTTGAGTGAACAATTCCAGCAAATTGAGCAAGAATGCTATTATGATGATTTATGATTTGTACTGCTGTTAATCCATCGGAATCATAGGTGCTGTGACAGTCTTTTACCAATTCTACTTTGTAGCCGCGCGAATAACCACTTTTCACAGTCGTATCGACGCAATACTCGGTTTGAATTCCGCACATTACTAATGTGTCAATACCGTAATCTTGCAATTGGGTATTCAGCTCGGATTCAAGAAATGAGTCCGCATAATTTTTACTAATAACATGATCATGTGCAGCAGGAGCGATCTGTTCATGTACTTGCCATAGCGGTTGATTCTCAGATCTTGGGGAACCCTCCGGCTCTGTATACATGATATAGAAAACAGGTGAATTTCTCTTTCGAGCTTTATTAATCAAGCACTTTGTATTTTCAAGCAGTTTTTCTTCTTGATAGAGAGGTTTTCCACCGTAATTCTTCCATACAAAAGGCATAACCTGCATATCAATAATAAGTAGTGCCTTTCCCACCTCAGATAACCCTCCTTGTTCCATGCTTCATTTTGTCAGTTTTCCACAATCCGTGTCGGTTGCAATATGCATATAACGTTCCGCCGTGCATTTTGGGGAAACGCAATTCCGCGTTTTGTTCCGGGTACAATTTTATGAACAGTAACCTGTCATAAGAGATATAAGCAACAAAGGCTATATAATGCTCTCTGTCCATCTCATGTTGAAGTGTAACGAAGTAATCATCTTCAATCTCATGAACGATTATTTCGTGCTCATCGTCCTCTGGCTTTGAAAGCAATGGTTCCAATACCCTACCGCAACATGAAACGTTTATTGCCCCCGTACTGGTCATGACATTGTCACAGCATTGACATGCGTAAAATTTAATGTGCTTCATATTCCCTCTATCTTTTTCATTCGGCTTTAACTCCCCCGATAAAATCTTCTCAATATTTACCCCTAATATTTTGGATAGCACACCAAGCAGGGACACATCCGGACACCCTAAACCACGTTCCCATTTTGAAATCGTCTTGTCGCTTATATTCATAAGATGGGCTAAATCCTTCTGCGTCATGCCTTTCTCTTTACGAAGACTCAGAATGAGCTTTCCCACTTTATTGCAATCCATATTGTCCACCTCCCGTAATTCAAGAATATCGGTTATGCCTATCTTACTCAATAAACGCTCCGTAGAGTGTCACTCTCATGTTTGTTACTCATCCGGGCCTTAACCCTTTTTGGTTGTTACACAATGCTCAATTTTTGTTTGTCGTAGAGAGGTGAATGCGAGTTATGCGAGGTGGTCTCCGTTTCGTCCCCCAATATTGGGTCAGCCCCATGAGATTAAATTCAGAGAAATCAAAAAAGCGAGCCTCCGGATACGCCGAGACTCGCCTATTAACCAGGCTTCCGCTTGCAATAGATCCATGCTCTCCTCGCAGTTCATTTACCCCTGACGATGTGATCCCCTTCGCTCCGGCAAGAAAACCGCAGCAAGCCTTAATCCTCACAAACGGCAACCGTATGCCGGGTTTCCGCTATCATCAGGCCCTTGCGGCGCCAGGACGCGAATACGAGCAGCAGCATCGTCAGCATGACCCCGAAGAAAAGCCACATGACCGCCTGAACCGGGAAGATATCCATCATCCTGCCCACGGCAATCGGCATCAGCGAGCCGCCAAGTCCGTTGGCCGCCAGCAAAATGCTGGTCGTGCGCTCCGTCATGCCGGGCAGCGCCTGATTCGCGTAGATGAGCATAATGGCGAACATGCCCGCCATCCCGAGCCCGAGCAGGAAGCTGATCACGAAGCCGGCCCATGCCTGCGGACTGAAGGGGAGCAGCAGCAGGACGACTACGCTTCCTGAAGTGGTCAGCCACATGAAGCGATAGTAGGTCAGCTTCTCCGCGAGCACGCCGCAGAGCGCCCGTCCGATCACCATCGCCGTCCAGTAGGTGGTGACGGTCAAGGTCGCCTGGGAACTGGTGATGCCCCATTTTTCAATGAACATCGACGGGAAAAAGTGCACGACCGATACTTCGCTGCCCCCATACAGCATGAAAAAAACGGCGCACAGCACGAGAAACGGCAGCGACTTGGCGGAATAAGCAGCTGATGGCACTGCCCGGCCGTCCCGCTTCA
The DNA here is from genome assembly GCF_021654795.1 of Paenibacillus dendritiformis. NCBI lineage: Bacteria > Bacillati > Bacillota > Bacilli > Caryophanales > Paenibacillaceae > Paenibacillus > Paenibacillus dendritiformis. The sequence continues at coordinate 686,725 of NZ_AP025344.1, read as the reverse complement.
CTGTGCGGGTCAGCATCGCATCGGTGCTGCCGAACGATAATCTGTGCCAGACCAGGGCCGTGATCAGCGCGCTTGTCCCCAGCAGCAAGAACGAATACGTCCATATGCCGCGCGCGATCAGGAAGCTGGCTGCGAACGGAATCGCCAGAGCCCCGATGCCGAAGGTGACTTCCAGCTTGCTCATGGCAATGGCCTGCTTCTCCTTGACGGCGACCAGTATAATCGTGCCGATGCATGATTCCAGCAGCCCCGCGCCGGCGCCCGCCAACCCGGCCAATGCGATGACAACAGGCCAGGGCGGAAGGAAGAACAGAAGCAGCTCGGAGCTGATGAATAACAGTCCAAGAATGACGGCCCGCTTGCGGCTTAATCGGCGCGAAATCGCCGGCATGCCGAGCACGCCGGTAAGCATGCCAAGAAATTGGACGAAAATGAGCAGTCCGCCATCGGTATAGTTCAGTCCGTAGCTAGCCAGAAGCTCGGGGAGCACGGCCCCCATAATAACCAGTGTCACGCCGGTCACGACATACGAGAGACACCCCATCCAGATTAGCCTGTTAATCACGCGCAACTCCCCCCGTCCGCCACCAGCAGCTCCACGGCTGCCTCGCGGAGCTGCCGTGTCCACGCTTCACCCGGCTCCCGATCCGTAATGATGAAGTCGACGTCCTCCAGACCCGCTACACGGTGGAACATCTGCTTGTCGAACTTGGAATGATCGGCCAGCACAATCACTTGATCGGCCTTGCGCAGAACTTGACGGATGAGATAGCTCTCCTCCTCGAAATCCGTCGTCAAGCCTTCCGGCGATAAGCCGCAGGCGCCGATAAAGGCCTTATCCAGATGATAATCGCCCATCATCTCAATGGCGCGCGGGCCGTATACCATACGCTGTCCGTTGTATAACAGGCCGCCGAGCAGATGAATCCGCGCCTCGTCCTTGGCCGCCAGCATGCCGGCCATGTCAATGGAGTTGGTAACGACGACGTTCCGCTTCGTGGTCATATATTCACCCATATAACGCACAGTCGTGGAAGAATCGACATAGAAGTAGTCTTCGTCGCGCAGCAGCGAGGCGGCCAAGCGGCCAATCCCTTGCTTGGACGCCGTTGCCTTCTGCAGACGCTGCTCGTATGTCGGCATCTCCTTCGATAACGTGGGCAGAATGGCGCCGCCGCGCGTGCGGATGATGCAGCCCCGCTCTTCCAGCTTGATGATGTCCCGCCTTGCTGTATCGCGCGATACATTCAGCAACTCGCATATTTCGTCGACTTCGATCCGCTTATTGAGCCGCAGATGTTCCATAATAGCGGCAAGCCGTTCCTCTTGAAACATGCTTTTCTCTCCCATCATTAAGTGAAGTTAAGTAATATTAAGCAATAATAAGTGATATTAATGATTATAAGAGAGTTCCAGATGGTGTCAAGAAGCAAATCAATCCTATGTCTCCTAAGGAACGCCAAAAAGCCACTCTGCTTTCAAAAGAGAAAGCGAGTGGCCAACATGGAGCACCTCAACTTGCCCAAAGAAAAAAGAAAATTAAATCAGTCCGAACTCTTTGCCGACCTTCGTCAGCACTTCCCGGGCGAATGCGAGGTCCTGATCCGTATGCTGGGCCGTCACGATGAGGCGGACGCGGCCTTTGTCCATGGCGACCGTCGGATAGACGATGCCTTGGGCGCAGATCCCCTCCTCCATCAAGCGGCGGGAGAATTGATTCGTGCGGGCCGGATCGCCCACGATAATCGGAATGATCGGCGTCTCGCTCACGCCGGTGTCGAAGCCTTCCGCCTGCAGCATGCTGCGGAACGAATTCGCGTTGCGCCACAGCCGCTCGGTCAATTCCGGCTCCGTCTTGAGCACCTCGATCGCAGCGAGGCAGGTGGCCGCTACCGAAGGCGGCAGCGACGTGCTGAACAGGAACGAGCGCGCCACATTGGTCAAGTAATCCTTCAAGGAATGCGAACTGGCCACGTAGCCGCCAACCGCGCCGATCGCCTTCGACAGCGTGCCGACCTGGATATGCACCCGGCCATGCAGGCCGAAGTGATCGGTGGAGCCTTTGCCATGCTTCCCGAGCACGCCGCTGGCATGCGCGTCATCGACATAGACGATCGCGTCATACCGTTCCGCCAGCTCGACGATATGCGGCAGCGGGGCGATATCGCCGTCCATGCTGAAGACGCCGTCGGTGACGACGACCCGCTGGCGGAAGCCGCCGCTCTCCTTGAGCGCCGCTTCGAGCTGATCCATGTCCTTGTGCGCATAAATGCGCTTATTCGTCTTCGTCAGGCGAATCCCGTCGATGATGCTGGCATGATTCAATTCATCGCTGATGACGACATCGTCCGGACCGAGAATCGAGGCCAGCACCCCCTGGTTCGTCGTGAAGCCCGACTGGAACACCAGTGTCGCCTCCGTACCCTTGAATTCGGCCAGACGGCGCTCCAGTTCATCATGGATGTCGAGCGTGCCCGTAATCGTCCGCACGGAACCGGCGCCGACGCCGTACTTCGCAATCGCGTCCGCTGCCGCCTTCTTCAATGCGGGATGCTGCGTCAGCCCCAGATAGTTATTCGACGACATCTGCAGGACGCGCTTGCCTCCCTGCAGCGTCATCCAGGAATCCGATCCGCCTTCCCATACGGTAAGCGGACGGTAGCGGCCCGACTCCTTCAATTCCTTCAATTGCTGCTCAATCACATCAAACCCGGCCATGCTGCCGCACCTCCGTTTCTGTATTTGTCACTACTGGTGTATAAATACAATTTTGCCGCAACTCCCCGAAGACATCAAGTCGAATGCTTCCTCATACCGGTCGAGCGTAAGCCGGTGCGTAATAATTGGCGAAAGATCGATTCGGCCCCGTTCGAGCAGACCTTTGAGCTGATACCACGTATCGTACATGCGGCGTCCGGTTATGCCTACCAGTTGGAGCCCTTTGAAAATGACATCCTCCGCGAGATCGAAGGCTACCTCCTTGCTCGGAATGCCGAGAAGCGAGACGCGGCCGGCTTGGGCCGCCGCCTTCAACGCGTCGCGAATCGCGTCGGGATGGCCGGACATCTCCAGCACCACTTCCGCGCCTTCCCCGTTCGTCGCCTCCCGAATCGCTTGCACCGAATTCACTTCCTTGCTGTTGACGATGACATCCGCCCCCATCGTCTTCGCCATCTCCAGCCGGTACGGATTGATGTCCACCGCCATAATCGTTCCGCTGCCGCACGCCTTCGCGACCGCAATCGCCATCAGCCCGATCGGGCCGACGCCAATGACCGCGACACTTTTGCCGACAATGTCTCCGGCCAACACCGTCTGCACGGCATTGCCGAGCGGATCCTGCAAGCAAGCGATCTCAAACGGAAGCTTAGGGTCGTTCTGGATGACATTGCTCGCCCGCAGGACGGCGTATTCGCCGAAGCAGCCGGGCAGCGTAATCCCGAAGCTGCGCGTATGCGGGCAGACATGGGCGTTGCCGGTGCGGCACGCTTTGCATACGCCGCAGACGACATGGCCTTCTCCCGATACATGATCGCCGATCTTCACGTTCGTCACCTGGTCGCCGACAGCCTCCACGATGCCGGCAAATTCGTGCCCGAACACATTCGGGGTGACGACCGTACGGGCCGCCCAATCATCCCATTTATAAATATGAACGTCTGTTCCGCAGATGGAGGACGCCTTGACGCGAACCAACACTTCATCCGGGCCGTACGCCGGAACCGGTACTTCCTTCAACACGGCTCCAGGCTTGCGTTCTGCCTTGATCAAACCGATCATCGTCGCTGTCATTTACGGATTGCTCCTCCCATATGTTTTACATACAATAGAAAGAAAACGGATACCAATACTTCATGCTGTTGTATAATATACTACACAAACGTGCGCTATATTGTACATGGTCTTTTGTATTGTTTTCAGATATCCGGTACAGAGTGGGAGAGGAGAACCGCCATGCAAGAACCGATCCACAAAAAAATCGGGAAAAACCTTCAAGAGATCCGCAAATCGCGGGGACTGAGCCTGGACCAGGTGTCGGACATGTCCGGCGTCAGCAAAGGCATGCTCGGGCAAATCGAGCGCGGGGAATCGAATCCGACCATTTCAGTATTATGGAAAATTGTGAATGGTCTGCGCATCTCCTTCGCAACCCTGATGGAAGAATCGACGCCGAGCGTGTCGATTGTCAAGATAGAGGATATTACCCCGCTTGTGGAGGAAGAAGGGGCATACCGCACGTTTCCTATCTTTCCTTTCGAGCAGGACAAGGGGTTCGAGGTGTACAGCGTGGAGGTGGACCCGGGCTGCTCCCATGTGTCGGAAGCCCACTACGATGGCGTCGAAGAGTTCATCATGGTGATTGACGGCGTGCTTCACGTCTCGCTGGGCGGCGACGAATACGTGCTGGAGCCGAAGACGACGATGCGCTTCACCGCCGATCAGGTTCATACGTACACGAACCGCACCGACCGCACCATACGCTACATGACCCTGCTGCACTACCCGTCCGCGAACAGATAACATACTGTGCAATAGAGAAGGCGCTCCCCTGTATGGAGCGCCTTCGTTGCGTTGCCTAACCTATTGAGGAATTGCGGATTGCCGATTAAGGACGTTAGTCTGGCTCATGACGACCTCCAGCGCAACCCTCGTCGGCCGGAGAGAAGGTTGCGCTTTCGGCTGCCTCCATAATTCCTGCTGCCTATGGGGAGACAGGAGGTTAGCAAGCTCTGTCGCAAACCAGGCCTGCCCTGGCCTCCTTATGGTAGCCCTAAAATATGTGCCTTCTGCTTTCCAGACGGCTCGGCCATGCCATCTCCCCGCAACTTTTTCGCCCCCCGTTTTCTCCCTCCGGACTGGTAAGGTGCGTTCCACATATCCCTGCCTTCTTCCTTCTAGGCTTAGGCTCATGAACCTCCGCCAAGCCTCATTTCCGTTCCGTTGCGCTCTCTCCTCGTCTTCATTCTCTCGTCCGGTCAAGGCAACTGCTCTCCTTCTCCTTTACTCCATTCTCCCGTCCACTCAGAAAAACTCCCCTTTACTCCGGTCTCCCGTCCAGTCAGGGACTCCGCTCTTCCCTTCAATATCCCTTCCTATCAGGAAGAACTCCGAACTACGCTCGGAAGACGACCACAAAAAGAAGCGGGAAACAGAACGTCAAGCATCTGCTCGGTTGTTCCCGGGGAACCGTTGCTTTACCCGCGAGTGGCGTTCCTGAACGAGGGGAGATTGAAACTAAGGAGGCTGGAGAGGGGGATGATTACAGATCCGTCCCAGCATTGAACAGATAAGGCCCACGGTCTTGAACATGCTGCCTGCCAGAGCGGAAGGAAACCTCCTAACCTGTCGAACGCATCAAAAATCCTCCAACAAAGGCATTAGCTTCATTGGAGGTTCCAGGATGGGAAGCGCAATTGGAGGCGGGATGAGGGCAGGGTTCCCGTCTATCCGTCCACAGGCGCTTTTCGTTCCGGCGGCCGGCTCGACTCCCGGATTTGCAGATGGAACGGCAGCAGCATTCGGAACGGGTAAGGATATGGCTGATGCAGACTGTCCAGCAAAATCTTGGCGGCCGTGTAGCCCATCTCGTATTTCGGAATATGGACCGAGGAGAGCGGGGGCGAGCTGTACTTCGAAAATTCGATGTCGTCGATGCCGATAAAGGCGATGTCGCGGGGAATCGACAGTCCAAGCTCCGCAGCGGCGCGCATGGCCGCAATCGCCATCATATCGCTGGCGCAGAACATCGCCGTCGGCTTCTCTTGCCGTTCCAGCAGGCGCTTCATGCCTTGGTAACTCTGGTCGGCATCCCATTGGGCATCGATGACCCAGTCGGGACAGAAAGGGCAATTCGCTTCGTTCAACGCCATTTTATAGCCCCGGTACCGCTTCTCCCGCTCCATGCGCCCGAGCAGGCCCGCGCCCCCGATGAAGCCGATGTCGGTATGCCCCAGCTCCAGCAAATGCCGAACAGCGATCCGGGCCGCATCCAACCGGTCATAGGATATGATCGGGATATCCGGATCCGCTACGTCGATGCCGATGATGACCGGCACCCGCTCCTTAAGCCAGCGGTACATCTCCGGCTCCATCCCTTCGATGCAGATGACGCCGTTCAACGCCCGTTCATGCAGCAGCGCCTCCCGCACCGCGCCGCTCTTCAGCTCCGCCTGGGTATGAAGAAACGCCAGCGCGATCCCTTCCTCCATCAGCTTCGCCTCGATGCCCTGGATGATGGGGGAAAAATAAGGATGATTGTATTTATTATCCGGCAAGGATAAAATGCAGCCGATCGTCAACGGCGCGGAATGCTTCGGCGGCCGCTTCGCCCCTGCGGTTGGTTTCTGTGCAGGCTTCGCACGGTAATTCAGCTGCTTCGCAGCCTGCCATATTTTCTGCTTCGTCTCGTCGCTGATGCGGCGGCTGTCATCTCCGTTCACCACCCGTGATACGGTGGAGATGGAGACGCCGACCCGCTCGGCAATATCTTTTAATGTAGCCATGCTCCGCCTCCCCATGTCTATGTCAATACGAGTTCACTGCCTTAGGATCATATGGTAAATTATACTGCCCGTCTCGGTGGTTGAAAAGGGACCTGGTCATACAGCACCCGCTTCTTGCTAGGGTTGGATGTGCCGCCGCGCGCTCCCGCCCCCGCACCCGTGACTCATGTACATTGGCGGAGCACGAATGCGCAGCCTTCCAGGAAGCGTTGGCGCACGGCCCGCTCCGCATGCCGGCCGGCGAACAGCAGCGCATTGCAGTCGCGAATGAACTGCTGCAGTACCGGATCAGCCGCCGTCGGCAGCAGCTCGGGATCGCCGCGCTTCTCGGAAATATACTCGCTCCAGGTCATGCCGGTCGGACGCAGCCCGTATTTCCGCTCAAGCAGAAGCCAGGCAATCCGGCCCATCTCCTGCAGCCGTTCGTTCTGGAAGCTGCGCTGCTGCAGCCGGAGGAGCCGCCGCAGCTTGCGCTCCGGAGCCAGGCGCCGCCAATGCTTTCGCACGATCCAGGCCGCCAACAGAACCAGCCACAGCGAACCGATTGCCAGGACCGGCAGGCGGATCGCCGCATATCGAAGCAGTCCCAATAGCCCCGTCCCTGCCTCCGCCCCTGCCTCTGTCTGTTCCCCGCTGCGAAGCGTCCCGATTCGGGTCAAGGCCTCCCATTCCGCAGCGAGATGCTGCCTGATGGCGATCAGGCCCTGCTTCCCGGCATGAAGCGCTGCCTCCCCCCAGCGCTGCATCCGCTCCCAGCCCGAGGCCGGAGGAGCCTTCGACTCAAGCGATTGCTCCAGCAGCTCGCGAACCTGCGCGGACGGAACGAACGCTGCATCGGCGCCTCCATCCGAAGCAGCCGCTCCATCGGCCGCAAGCGCCGCCTGGCCCGGTAAGGCCGCGATCACCGCATCCGCCGGAACCTCTGCCGCTGCCGCCATTCCTGCCGGCGGGGTCGCCTCGAACGGCACCCAGCCGACGGTCGGGAAATATACCTCCACCCAGGCATGGGCATCGGATGACCGTACCGTATACTGCCCGGGCCCTGTCAACTCGCCGGGGGCGAAGCCCTTCACCCAACGCGCCGGAATGCCCTGGGTGCGGAGCAGAACCGCCATCGCGCTCGAGAAGTGGTTGCAATAGCCCTGCCTCGCCTCGAACAGGAAATAGTCCACGAAGTCCCGGCCCGCCGGCGGCACTTCGGTATCGCTCTTCGTATAGGCATATTCCTGAAGCAGAAACGCCTGCACGCGCCGCACAGTCTCATAGGGACCCGCCGATCCTTCGGCCAGCCGATCGCCGAGCTCCCTCACCCGTTGCGGGAGCGAGTCCGGAAGCTGAAGCTCCTCGCTCCAGCGGGCCCTCTCCTCGGACGACAGCTTCGGCGCGTCCCTCAGCATCGCCGTATCCGCCCTGATCACGCGGGTCTCGTATTGATAAGCAAGCCGTGATCCGGCTGGCGCACTCGCGTCAGGGGCATAGCGTTCGCCCGGCGCGTCGTAGCGCAGCGCCATCCCCTCTTGGGCCGGAACCTCCGTCTCCCCGTCCGGCATCCATGACGCCAGCCGTTCGGGCCGGCCGCCGAGGACAAGCGGCAGATGCGGCGCATACGCTTGCCAGCGAACTGTCTGCGTCAACGGCCCGGACCAACCCGACACTGGAGAATCGGGCATCTGCAGCCGTCCCGATCCGTCCACCGTTTCTTCCTGGGCGGCCTTCGACGACGCCCATCCCCGGCCGGTATAGCGCGATTTGCTCTCTCCCCGCCAATACGTCGGCTCCGGCGATTCCGCCGTGAACAGGATGCGGGGATCATCGCGAAGCGCACCGCCCAGCTCCGTATCGTCCGTACTGTATCCGGTCGTGCCTATCGCCGTCCCCCGCAAGGACGCGTGTTTCGCCGTCGGACGGGACGGGCCCCATTCGTTCGCCGAGACGGCCAGGGTCTGGGTCCACTCGCTCAGCGAAGGCAGACTCTCGGGCGGCGTCCAGCCGGGCATCCGGGACAGGCCGAAGCCGATGCCTACGATCAGCAGCGTCACCAGCGCCGCTTGGCCCAGCCATCGCAGAGGCCGGATCCCGGGTATCTTCGACGTCTCGGTATCCTCGGCCTGCCGGCGGTCAAGATGAAGGCAGGCGGATAGCAGCAGGCCCCAGCCTGCCGCGCGAATGACGGCGTCTGTCACCTCGAGGCCGAAGCCCCATTGAAACCCGAATAGATAGCAGATCGTGGCCACGCTGAAAAACAGCACCGTCCGCCGGGTAAGCATTTGCGCCTGAATGGAGGCAGTCAGCATCGCCCAACCGGCGAGCAGCAGCAAGGTACGGACTTCACCGCTCGTCTGGAGCCATTCCCCCTCCATCCACCGTTCCGCATCGGCAGCCAACGCGGAACCGAGCATCGAAAGGCCCGCCGCGACCGAGTCGGGGAGCGCTCGCAGGAGACTGCCGACAGCCGTTGCCGAATACGGCAGGGAAGCGGCCCCGAACATCCATGCGGTTACCGCGATCGCCGTAACGCTGCGCAGCGCGATCGAGAGGGCCCGGCCCCGGACAATCAGACCCACGGCAAGAAAGATAGCGATTGCCCCCAAAAACGGACGGATCTCATGCATATCGATATGCGGACCAAGCTGCTTCAAGGGATAGAACCATTCGGCGAACAACGCGAACAGCATCCCGGTGAAGGCGGCCTGCTTCACCCATTCGGAAGCGGTTCGCCTACCGGCTTGTTCGTTCCCTCTGACCAACGGTCGCATTGTCGCCTGGCCGTCACGCTTGGCGAATCGGCCGATATGACGGAAGCGCATCGCTTTCCCTCCTTCCTATGCTCTTGCCGGGGGCGGGATGTTCCGTCCAGAGGAAGGCCTCCGACGAAGCCGGAGCGGCCGTGGCGTCTGCATGCGGCCAGCGCGCGGCCGTCAGCCAGCCTTCTATGCTCGCCTCTCCCGCCGCGTCATGCAGCCGATCGAGGACGACCGGATCCTCCCGGTAGCTGATCAGCGTCAACGCGCGTATCGGCTGCGACGGATCAACAGCAGGCCAGGTCGCCGCCCCGCTTGACCCGGCGTCCGGCGAATGCGGCGCAGCCCAGCCGATCGCCGCCGCCGGGCCGGGCCGTTCCGCCGCCAGAGCGGCCAGCGCCTGCCATGCTCCGACGGCGATAGCCCCGTCGCTCAGCCGCAGCAAGCGAACGGGCCGCCCGGACTCTGCGGCGGCGCGCACGGCCGCGGCGGCGGCGGACAGCACCGCCTCCATCGGCGCGTGCTGTCCGGGCTGCGCCTCCGACCGCCATGGAATGTCGTCCATGGCGATGTCGGCCGGAGCGCAGCCGTCCGCTTCCGGCGCGCGGACCGCCAACACCCGCCGCTTGGCGTACGTGCGCCAGTCGATGGCACGCAGGGGCGTGCCCGGCTGGTACGCCTGCAGCTCGACGCCGCGCGCTCCTCCGGCCGTCGGGGCAGGCACGCCTCCGTCGGCCGCATCGGCGGCGCCGGCCAGCGGCGGCGGGCCGGCCTCATGCGCGGCTGCCGGCGCAGCGTCCGGCAGCAGGGCGGCTCGCACCGGCGAAGGCGGAATGACCAGCATCGGCGGCCCCGCTTCCTTCGCCGGCGCGACGTCCAGCCGCACCCGGCAGCCGAACCAGCCGAACAGGTCGCCATAGGCGAGTTCGGCCCGGGACAGGCGGTACACGCCGCGCGGTGCCCCCTCGAAGGAGACGGTGTAACGCGGCTCCTCCCCCCGGCTAAGGAAGAGCAGGCGGCGGCATACCCAGAGGCCGCCGTCTCCGCCTGTGCGCATCCATGCCTCCTCCACGGTCATCCAGCGCACAGGCCAGCGCTTCACGCCGCCTAACGCCACGCGGAAGGCGAGGCTGCCGGAAGCGGCCCCCGTTCCGGCAGGCCCCGCCTGCTGCAGCTCATGGAGAAGCCGGACGCCTGCGAGCTTCCGGCCAATGGCATGCAGCCGCACGCCGTTCAACATCATGGCCCCCAACAGGGCCGCCACCAAAAGCTCCGCCGGGCTGTTCCGCGCCCAGCCCGCCGCAGCCAGTCCGCCGCAGCCGGCGGCGGTGAGAAGGAAGCGGCCGATCCGAAATACGGTCCGCTTCACCGGAACCACCCGCCGAGCCGGAACCGCCCGGCAGCCGGCTGCGCCGCTCCATCGCCGGCCAGGGGCACCTGGACCATTGGCGCGGCGCCTGCGGCCGGGATCCCCCGCTTTTCCCGGCGGGAAGACTTCGGCGAGGATCTGCCGGTTCCGGTCTGTGCCGCCGGGAAGACCGGAACCGGCGTCATGCGCAGCACCTCGGCGACGACGTCGGCTTCCGTCGTGCCGGCAAGCAGCGCCTCGCGCTGCAGATGAAGGCGGTGCGCCATCACCGGTTGGGCCACCGCCTTCACATCCTCCGGAAGCGCATAGGTGCGACCCTCGGTCCAGGCTTGAGCCTGGGTCACCCGCATGAGCGACAGCGTCGCCCGCGGGCTGATTCCCAGCCTTACCGCCGGGTGCGCCCGGGTCGCATGCGCAATGTCCGCCATGTACCGGCATAGCGCCGCATCGAGATGCACCTCGCGGATCCGGCGGACGAGCAATTGCCATTCCTCCGGCGTCCAGAGCGGCTTCACGCGCGCGAGCGGCGACTCTTCCCGCTGATGGAGGAGCATATCCGCTTCCTGCTCCGCTGCCGGATATCCGAGCGACAGCCGCATCGCGAACCGGTCCATCTCCGCCTCCGGAATTCGATACGTGCCTTCGAAGGCCAACGGATTCTGCGTCGCAATGACGAAAAAGGGCTGCGGCAACGCGCGCGTCGTCCCGTCCACCGTCACCGTCCCTTCCTCCATCGCTTCGAGCAGCGCCGATTGGGTTCGCGCCGGCGCACGGTTCAGCTCGTCGGCCAATACGACGTTGCCGAACAACGCTCCCTCGCTATACCGCAGCCCGCCCGAGGCGGGCTCCCACACCATGCTGCCCGTAATATCGGCCGGCATCATGTCCGGCGTCATCTGAATGCGCCGGAAGCTTCCTCCTGCCATCCGCGCGAGCGCCCGGGCCAACAGCGTCTTGCCGACGCCCGGCACATCCTCCATCAAAATATGACCGCCGGACAGCAACGCCAAGCCGGCCAGGCGAATGACCTCCCTTTTCCCGGCGACGACTTGCTCCATCCGGTCCAGGAACGCGGGCCAGCCCCGCTCCGCGAACGAAGCCAGCCATACATCCTGCTCCATGGTGCGATCCCGATGTCCATTCATTTCCATTCGTAGATTCCCTCCCTCTTAACCTAGCAGCATCCAATGTTCTACAAAACGATAACAAGACACAAAAAACCCGGAACGAGTCCCTCGCGTGCATGCACGTTCGATGAACCGTCCCGGGCCGTTCTATGAATCAGTATCGCCCGACCTGCTAGATTATAAACCTGCGAGAGGCTGCTTTCCTCAGATGATAGAACAGAGTCACACCTCCTCCTGCAACGGAGTTAGCTCGTATGCGGTCAGTTGGACGCCGAACGCATGCAGCACGTCCCGCAGCGGCACCCAGGTGAGCGACCGTTCCGTCAGCGTCTTCAACGGCACAGCGGCTTCGGCCTTATCGGCAAATACGAGTTGTGCGCCCGCCAGATCGAAGCCTGCGCCCTTCCCGTTCCAATCGATATCCACCCGGTTCGCCTCCGCGTTCCAGCGCACCGTTCCGCCCAATTGCCGGACCAGCATCCGCAGCGGCACATACGTCGCATCCTCATAACTCAGGAACTGATCCGGCTCCAAATGAAGACTTCCTTGATCGGTATGCACATCCATCACCATCTTCGGTTCGGGCTTCACAGGCCCGGATACATGGACCGGCTGCACGTTCGCTTCAATCCAGGCGCTGCCGACCGGGGAGCGGGCCCACCGCTTCGTGGAAGCGACATGGAATTGAACCGGCTCCACCTCCGGCGACAGCACGCCGAATGTATAGCCTTTATCCTTATAATATCGGATAATCTCCGGCAGCGCCTTCACCGTCTCCCCGTGCCCGGCTCCGTCATGCATGAGCACGACCGTCTCCTTCAGCAGCGCCCCTTGCTTCACCGCGGACGCGATCTCCTTGGCCGGCACGCCCCGCCGCTTGGAATCGCCGCTGTCGACATGCCAGTCATAGACCAAGTATCCCGCCTGCCGCATCAGCTCGAAATACTGCTTATCGAAATTCATTGCCGTCCCGCCTGGCGCCCGGACGAGCCGGGGCTCATAGCCCAGAATGTCCTCCAGCACCTTGCCGGTGTCGCGAATCTGGCTCCAAAATTCACGGAAGCTGCCGTACAGCTCCTTATATTCATGATTATAGCTATGATTGCCGATGGCATGTCCCGCTTCCGCAATCGTTCGTACCATCTCCTGGTCGCGCTTCGCGTTTTGCCCCAACACGAAGAAGGTCGCCTTCACCTGCTCCTTGGCCAAAATATCCAGCACATCCTTCGTATGTGCGCTCGGGCCGTCATCGAACGTCAAATAGACGACCTTATCCGCCTTCTTCTCTTCCGCGCCCGGCGAAGGCTTCCCGGTATCCGGCTTCTTCGCCGCAGCCATTTGTATGGTGGCCTCTCCGGTATCAGAGCCAATGCCTTGCGCGGCTAGAGCGGCGACTGCCTCTTCTTTCACTCCGCTTATCTCAATGGACACGGGCTCGCTGGAATCCGAACGCGCGGCTGCCGCCTCCGCGTGATAAGCCATCGGTACCGCTTGAGGAGAAGCTGGCGATGCGGCGTAAGCGATCGGCTCCGGCGCTTCCTTCGTTCCCCAAGCCGCCCACAGCCCGGCGATCATCAGCAAGGCACAGACGGCCGTTGACAGCCGCCCTATCCAGTTTTTCGCATCCTTCCACAATCCCGGCGCTTCCTTTTTCATCCGAACGTCCCCCTCTTTTCGTGACTATTCATGAAAGCCCCCTGCAAGCGCAGATGAGGGACAGCCTGTCCCTTCTCCACCGCAGCGTCTTCGAATCCAGGTTCGAGTGATGTCCAGCCGGAATTCCCCGTCCTGTCCGCGATTCTGCGGCCTGCCCGAGAGCATATGCGTTCTCCATCGTTCTGATAGATTATATGAGCCATGCGAGAAAAGATGACACCTCCTGCCGCGTCTATCATCATACGCCGCTCCGGGCTAGTTGACAACGTTTTCCTTGGGAAAATAAGAAATTTTCCATAAAAAGAGCCCTCCCTTCGAACGGAAGAGCCGCGATAGCAAATTATGAGGTTTGCGGAAGCAGGTCTTTGCGCCGGTAAATGCCGGAGAAGAGTCCGAAAAGTGTCATCCACAACACCATTTGTGTACCTCCATAGCCAAACAAAGGCAGCTCCAGGCCGTACACTGGCACCATCCCGAAAAGGCCTCCCAACGCAAGCAGAAAACGTGCCCCTGTCAGCAACGCGATAAGGTTGGCTAGCCCCCGGCCAAAGGTATGGCGAATGCTGCATGCCGCCTTGTACACGCTGTATAGAAGAACTCCCATGGAACCCAACAACAGCAGGCCTGCGAACCACCCCGCCGTATGGATGAGGTAGACACTCAAATAATCACTGTAAAGATAAGGAAGGGTGAGCGTCTGACCGCTTCCTTGCCCGAACCATCCCGCTTGCTGCACCGCTCTGTGAATCTCCCGGATGACAAAGCCACCATCAGAATCAGGCTCGACCACGCCTCCAAGATATGTAATCCATTCCTGCATGCGGCGTCCGAATCCGATGCGTACCTTATCGAATGTCATCCATAGCAGTGCTCCGCCTCCCGCGGCACAAGCGGCCAGCTTCCACCATACTGCCGGGCGGCAGCGAATCTGCATGAGCACCGCGATCATGCCAAGACTATAGATGATCAACTGCGGGAAGCGGCCGTCCATCACATACAGCAGCACAGGCAGCGTAATGAGCGCATACGGCATTAGGTTCGAGTACGTCTTGGCACGGGACGGCCGCTCGCTTAGCATCGCATAGATCGCAAGCAGGAACAGAATCGGACTTATCAAATATACATCAATGGTCATGGGGCCTAACATCAAAAAACGCGTCCCGTTGACGGTAACCCCCATGTCCAATCCCATCCCAATCAGCAGGATCACCATTATCCCATACAACCATGGAGCGATCCGGCGAAGCCGGCGGTAGTCGATGATCACCCCAGTTGCGAAGCAAAGTATGCCAAGCAGGACATAGATAACAGATTTGGTGCCTAGTCCAACTGAATTGTTTCCACCTGCTTCATTCTGCAGCATAAAAAGACCGAATAGACTAAGCCCGATCCATATCCCCAAGCTGACCCATAGCAGCCAAGGGATATGCGGGCGATGAATCCGGTTCATTTGCTCGGCCACAATGGAGGATGCCCCCATTTGCCGGACCGCTTCACGCGCCGCTTCGTCCTCATCCATCCCGCGGTCCGTATGCTCTTCCATTCGGGACAAGAGATGATCCATCAGTTCCGCCTCGATCTCTGGCTTCATCTCCTTCGCTTTGATGCGTCCCAGCACATCCTGCACGAACCGTTCGGCTGCCTCCGGCATGCCGCACGGGATGTCTCTGTCTGTATTTTTCATTCGACTTACACCTCCCCCAGCACACGGTTCATCGTCCCGCTGAACAAACGCCATTCCTCCGTCTTCTCTTGCAGCAGGCTGCGACCGGCATCCGTAATGCGGTAATACTTTCGCGCCCGCCCCGCCGCCTCGCTCCAGTAGGCCTCCACCTGCCCGCCGCTCTCCAGCCCGTGAAGAATCGGATAAAGCGTACCTTCCTTCAAGGCGAACAAGCCGGAGGAGGCCGTCTCGAGCCGCTTGGTCAGCTCGTAACCATACAACTCTTCCTTCTCCAGCATCGACAATACAAGCAGCGCGGTGCTGCCCTTCAACAGTTCCTTGCTTACCTTCGGGTTCATCGCTTCCTCCTTCGCAATCTTCATGCAGTGAAATAACCTAATACATAGATATACAATATATATAGTATATCTATGTATAAAAAATGCAATCTCTATTACCAGTTGCTTCGTGTTCCGAGCCTTTTGATCGCTCTCCCTTTCACTCAGGGGGGCCGTTGCTTAGCCGCTATGCTTCGCTGTCTTGATCATCACTCTCCCAATCAGTCAGGAATATCTTTTCCATAGCTGCTGTTCACTTGCCGCGAAAGCTGAACACTTTCTTCCCTGAGAACTTTCTTCAGTTAGTCATTTTCCGCTGTCGTCTTGCGTTACATCTTCCCGCTTCCGTCCTCTCCCTCACGCTTTCTCTTCGTGAATATCCCATCCAGTCAGGAGCAAAAAATCTCAAATTTATTTGCACATCCTCTCCTGGCTACCGGGATAATCGGCGTTCCTGAACCAAGGGGATATTCAAAATAAGCCGCTAGGATACTTGTTCTTCCTGAACGACGGGGATATCGATCAAAAGAGGCAGAGGCCCGCATGTTACGGCTTCGAGCGGCGTTCGAGACGGCGCCTTTTATCCCGATCCCTATCCCCACGAAATAAAAAGAGGCGGAAGCAACGCTTCCACCCCAAGGTATTTCAATCCCAATCTAAAGGCTAATGCGGCACCATCGCCCCGAAATCATCCCGGCTCGACAGGTTCGCGTGGTAGAACAACACATCCCCGTCTCGCAATGCAAAGGTGCGGCCGAACGAATCCCGAATCGTCCGCTCAAATCCTTCCAGCCGCCACTGGTTCATCAACGGCGCGTGAATATATTGCAAATGCGGAACTGCGGTCCGGCCCTCCCGTATCGTCTCAATATTAAAGTTCACGACCAGGTAGCCATCCCTCAGAAAGATAGGGGACTGGTCATGCAAACCTCCATGCGTGCGGCCGTACTCGGCGATATCCGTCCCCGCCCTCACGATATAGACCTCGGCCGGCAAACTATACTCGCCATACCACTGCTGAATCGATACATTCGCCCTCTGGGCGTCGGCCGTATCCGGAAGATTCGACTTCGGCCCGATGAACGTGCGCACCGCTTCCGGCAGCAGCAGCCCGCCATAACCGCCGACCGGCGTCTTCCGCTTTGTCCATTTCTCGATGTACTGCTCGATATAGGCTTGGCGGCTCAAGGACACTCCTTGTCCCTCGCGGTCGTACTTGTAACTGGCCGTGTCGATCAACTGTTCCATCGGCACGTTGCGCAGCCGCTCATTCAGAATGACATATCGTCCGGCCTGATCCTCCTGCGATCCGATGCGAATGAAGTAGCGGTCATTGCTGTGGTAATACAAATCAACCGGAAAGCGAGCCTTGCCATCCTTGCTTACGTAGTAGAAGCTTGGCGTAATCCGGATGCTATCCTTTGGACCGAACATATTGCCCTTCGTTTTCAGATCGAATTTGAAATGATAGCCCGTCTTCACCGCCACATTGCGGTATCCCTGCAGCGGATGACTGCCGGGCCGAATCGGCAGCGTATACGGCGCCTGGTTTCCTCTCGGCTCCCCGTCAATGCCTTTCTTCCCGACCCAATAGGAGGCCCCGGCAGGTTCATGGCTGCCAGCCCGCTTGCGGAACACCTTCTCCCAGTTGTAATCTACGATGTCACTCACCCGGAAGTCATACAGCCGGCCAATGACTTCCACCTCAACCACGTCAGTGGAGACATGATTCCCTAGTTCGGTATTCGCATTCGGTTGGGTAGTGAAGTGCGCGGGCGCGTTCTCGGCAATCGTGCGAAACAGGACGGAATAATTGCCTTCATCGATCCATACCGGCAGGAAGAATGTCGTATCCAATTGATGCACCGGGAGGTCGATCCAGGTCCGCTTTGGAATGAAGCGGCTCCGATCCCCGGAGTACACATCGAACGGGAACCACACCTGCTTCGTGCGGATATAGTTCGCATAATCACGGTTGCCGTAGCCCGGGTAGGTGACATGCTGCCCGCCCGTCGGCAGGCGCACCGTAAATGTCCGCTCCAGAATGAGCGCCGCCCGGTTAAGGCTCGGCTTCGTCTTCTGGTTATGCGCCCGGTCATCCGACACGGAAGCATACGTCACAACCGGGGTATGTATCGTGACCGGGTTGATGCCCGGAATCGGGAATTCCTGATCCGTGCCGCCATGAATCCGTTCCGGAAGCAGCTTATAATAAATCGTACCGCTGCTCGGCACATTTTTTGCGTTCACTTTCTCGCTATGTAGTAAGAGCCGATTTTTATATAAGATGTTTTCGCTGATCACGGTTGGAGACGGAATGGTTCCTGGAGAGGAGCCGTTCTCATCCACCGCGTGCCCTGACATAATCGTCTTTCCCTGAAAGACAAGCAAATCATTTTGGACGCGAACTTTCCCGATCGCTTTCTCGGCAGCGGCTTTGAATTCTCCTGAATAGTTCGGTATGTCTTTGCCTACGGTTTGCGAAGGAAGAACGACACTCTGCGCTTCCGGTTCCTTCACGATTCCGCCCTGCTGCTTGAAATGATAATCGGGCGGCGTATAATTTCGGGGCTCCAAGGTAACCCCTCCGCCCGGCAATGCTGCATTTTGCAGCGTCGCTTCTTGGATTTTGTAAACTTCCAGGTTGTCAACTACCCAAAATGAATACGGACGCTCAACGGTCACGACATCACTGACGTTCTCCTCTTCCTCCATGTCTTCTTGCGTGGGCTTCCCCTCATCGTCAGTCCCTGGCTCTTTCCATTTCTTAAGAAACGTCTTTTCCACAGGAACTTCAAATGTACATTTCCCGCTCATCTGCACGAACGAGCTCTTGAATAAGTAATTATGAGCAAAGGCATTGGCGTATAAAAATTCAGAAGTCGGGATGCCGAGAAGCACATCGAACTGCTCATTTCCCCGATTATCCGCCTTAATCATAGCGCTCACCTTTGGATCCATTACCAGATTTGGGATTTTCGTTCCCGGGACAGGTACAGTACATGAGCCTGTCGGATCTGGCGGAATCGTCGGATCCGGTGTACCAGCAACATCGCCAACCGTAATCGTCACATCGTCATAAATATAGTAGGGATAGCTCTTCCATTTGGCAGTTATCTTGGCAGTTCCTTTCCCGACAGCTGTTACCTTCCCGTCAGGCCCTACCGTCGCCACAGAAGAGCGATCCGAACTCCATTCCAGCTGTTCCGTCCGACGAGTGATATCCAGCCAATTCGTAAAGCCTGTCATGTCATATTCCTGAGTCCTGACCTCTGCCTTTAAATTCTTGGTCTCTCCGATGTACATGTTTGCATCAGACGAGACGCGTAGCTCTTTCATTTCTGTGACATAGCCCTCAAAGTCTGCTTCTAGATAGATAAAGTAATGAGCCTGATACTTCGGTTGACCTTGATGCCCCGTTTCATATTGGCGGTATATTGAAACAAGATGGGTATGACCTGTAGTTGTATTAAGAACAGCCTCGAGTTGCCCCTTGGTGAATTTTGGTTCACCATTCGGAGTAAAAGAGCTTTGTGTTTCTTGATATTTCAGATTAGTTAACCCGAGTTCCTTAACGTGCTCCTTTTTGAATGCATGATTTTTTGTATCCTGTAGACTCTCTGGAGCATAGTTATACATAGTTATCCGGTCTTTCACTGAAGTGTCTCGCGGGTACTTATTTCCATCTTTACCGATGGCCATGAATGTTTCGACACGTTCACCATCTTGGGTAACTGCAACCCATTGTCCTCTATCCCCTTCAGTCCAGACTGTTTTTGGATTCGGGTAGTCTTTACCCGTTACAGTTACATTAATCTTTTGAGTCTTAGGAGCTAAACCTTCCGGGATTACTTTTATTCCTTTATCTGGATAACCATTTTTCCAAGGTATAAACTTTTCAACTTCCGGAGGCTCATCCAAAGCTGAGACAAGCTTAGGACTATAATTAGTCAAGGATATTAACAATAATAGGATTAAAATGACTGTAACTGCTTTTTTCATGTTTTCCCCTCTATTTCGCAATCATCAATAAGGAACCATCATCAAATTTAGCGCTACCGAGGTTATCTTCTTCCGTGTTATAGTATTTTACAACCCATAGTTTTACACCTGAAGAATGCTTGGAAAAGAAGTGTATATCCTCCATAACGGGAAGGGTTTCATATCCATATTTTTTGTGTTGATTGTTATGTATTGCAATCCCTCCCATCAAGTTTGTTATTCCAGTAGCATAATGGTCAACACCGAATTCCTTTGTTTTTGGATAGATCGTAAGTTCTATAAATAGCGGAAACCTTCCCTTGTGCTTTTCGAAAAATTCCTTGTCGCTCTCATCCAAAAACAGGTCACCATAAAAGCTTTTTTCGTTCCAATTTTCTACATTCACTGCAACCATCCGATGAAAAACCAACTTGCCGGCATTATTTTTAAATGTTCTCGTCTTTCCTGATGCTTTTGTCACACCAGGAGCTTCAAACGGCGTCACAACCTCCAAATTATTCTTCTCCGTCCCCACTGCCCGCAGCTCATTCAGGGCCGGGAAGCTGTCGGCCTTCTTGGTAGCTGCCTTCACGAACCGCAACAGAATCGCCGACGTCTCGGCACGAGTCGTTGTTTTTTTCATGCCAAAGGAACCGTCCGGGTAGCCGCTCATCAATTTGGTGCCCATGGCTACCGCAATATGGCCGGCTTTGGACGCTGGAATGCCTGGTTTGAAGTATTCTTTGACCGGAATCAGCGTCTCCTTCGTATCCAACAGCGCCTGCTTGTAGTCTTCATCCACCGCTGCCAAGCCGGAGCTGAGCCAGATGGCCATCTCTTCACGGGTTAACGCCGTGTCGGGTTGAAAGCCGTCTGGGTAGTTTTTCGGATCGATGAATCCCAAAGCAACCGCCTTCTCGACTTCCTTTTTGCTCCAGTGAGTGTTCAAATCGCTAAAGATATTTTCGATTTCCGTGGAAGCTTCCGCTTTCGATACACGCGACAGCAAGGCAGCGAATTCCGCCCTTGTAATGGTCGCCTCCGGTTGAAACGTTCCATTGCTATAACCCTTGAAATATCCTGCATTTACGGCGGCAGAAATGGAGTCCTTGGCCCAGTGCGTTGCCGATACATCCTTGAAGCTCATCCCCTTGGCCTCTGCGGATAGAATCCCCGGCAATCCAGGAAGCGCCAAGCAACCGATGATAAAGAACAGGATTACTCTTTTCATGGTCTTCATGATTGATCACTCCTACGATAATAGTGTTTTTACGCCATTCCCGATCGGCCCTGAAAAACACAAAAAACCCTCAGCCAATAGAATTAGCGTCGGGTTCTTCCCATCAGGACCTATGTATTCACATCAAATACTGAATTGCTTATATTATACAATATTTTCTTGTTAATGGCGAGTCCTAATTTTTTTCGACGTAAGATACCAAAAATCCCCCGCCTGCATCAGATGAGGCCTGATCGCTCCAACTCCAAGGCACGCGGTGCTTATTTTCCTCAATCAAACCCGCACATTCGGCAAAACGATTGGCTTCCTTAGCGCAACCAGGCCATGAACACAAAAAACGCTTGCAATCCTTCCGGAACCTCTGGTATGATATTCCTCGCTCTCTCAAGACGCATTACGCTCCCATCGTTGTGTAGGCACGCCGCTAAGCATGAAGATGCCGGAGGTGTTGAATGCTTTTTTGGACGCTAGCACGTAAAATGTACCTCAGCAATTTGCAGTACCGGAGTGCGCATCTTGTGCACAACATCGCCAGCGCTCTGTTCGGTCTCATCTATGTGTCCGTATGGACAGGGATTGCAGAAGGCCGATCGCTCGGCGAATATGGATTGAACGGCATCATCAGCTATGTCGCGTTCAATCAGGCGAGCTTATGGGTCGCCGCTTTTCTCAACAACGGACTCGGCATGGAGCAGTCCGTGCGAACCGGGCAGATTGCCCTCGATCTCGTCAAGCCCGTTCATCTGTTCTATCATCTGATGAGCAAGGAATGGGGGCAGATCGCCTACCAGTTCGTGTATAAGTTTCTTCCGATTTACGCGCTTTATTTCTTCGTATTACCGCTTCACGTCCCCTCATCCGTGACTACGTACTTGTGGACCGCTGTTGCTTTGACGCTCGCCGCGTACATTTCCATTTGCCTGAACTACCTGATCGGAGCTCTGGCGCTCTGGACGACCGAGTCGCGTTGGCTCTATTGGGTGAACTATGCCTTCAGCATGCTGCTGTCCGGCTTCCTCATCCCGATTGAATGGCTGCCTTCTTGGCTTGCCGCCATCAGTGAAGCGTCGTTCTATCCGTTCCTGCACTATGTGCCGACGCGAATCTACCTCGGAATGGAAGCGCCCGCCGCGTTGACAGGCTCTGTCATCTGGTGCGCTCTATTTACCGCTCTATGTCTCGCCGTTACCGGGATCATGAGACGGAAGGTGGAGGTGCAAGGGGGATGACATGGATTCGCATGTACGCGCTGCTCGTGCGCGCAAGCATCCGCAGCCGGATGCAGTACAAGTTCAACTTTTGGTTCTCAACGCTTATGGCTGCGATCATCAGCGTAGTCGAATTTCTAATGCTCGCGGTCATTCTGCTCCGATTCGGCCATATCAAGGGCTGGACCTTGGCGGAGGCCGGCTATTTGTATGCCGTTCTCTCCTTGTCCAAAGCCATCTACCGAATGTTCGCCTCCGACGTGCACCACTTGGAGAAATATTTGGTCACCGGCACGCTCGACGGCTTGCTGCTCCGGCCGATCCCGATACTGCTGGCGTTGATGTCCCAGAACTTCTCGATTCGCTTGGGCGAAGTGGTTCAAGGCACGGCCATCCTCTCGATATGCATCGGAACGCTGATGCAGCAGGGGCAGATTGGATGGACGGCGGTGCCGCTTACGCTGATCGTCATCCTGTCGGGCGCGGTGCTGCTCTTCGCCATCGGCCTGCTGACGGCGTCCGTCGGGTTCTGGATTACGCGCATCGAGGAACTGCAAAACATTACCGAGGATGCCGCCCGCACCGCGGCGCAATACCCGATGAGCATTTATCCGTCATGGCTCCAGGGGCTGCTGCTCAGCATCATTCCTGTCGGCTTCGCCAACTACGTCCCGTCCTTGTATATTTTGCGGAACAACTATGGCATCTGGCTGATTGGACTGTCGGTGCTGATCGCGGCCGGCCTGTTCGTTCTCGCCTTGCGGGTATGGAGAATCGGCCTGGCCCGCTACCAGAGCACGGGAAGTTAGCGTTAGGCAGAGTCAAGCATAGAAGGACGATAAGGGGGTTCAACCGTGATTACCGTGACTGATTTGCACAAACAATTCCGCCGGTCCGCTCCGAAGGAAGGGCGGTTCAAAGGCTTGCGAACGCTTCTGTCACGCGACTATGTCGTGAAGGAAGCCGTGCGCGGCATCAGCTTCCATATTGAGAGCGGCGAGTTCGTCGGTTATATCGGCCCGAACGGCGCCGGCAAATCGACGACCATCAAGATGCTCTCCGGCATTCTTCATCCGACCTCGGGAGAGGTGAGCATCTTCGGGCGGAATCCGCACCGGGAACGAAGGCGGGTAACCCGCAGGCTGGGCGTTCTGTTCGGACAGCGGACCCAACTGTGGTGGGACTTGCCCACAGCCGATTCATTCGATATTTTGGCCGCGATGTACGGCATGGATACGGATGCGGCGCAGCGGAGGCTCGGGATGCTCCGCGAGCTGCTCGGGCTGGATCAATTCCTGAAGACGCCGGTCCGGCAGTTGTCGCTCGGCCAGCGGATGCGGGCCGATATCGCGGCCGCCCTGCTGCATGACCCGGATATTCTGTTCCTGGACGAGCCGACGATCGGGCTCGATGTCATCGCGAAACGGAGCATCCGCCAATTCCTGCGGACAATCAACCGCGAGCTGGGCAAGACGATTCTCCTCACGACGCACGACATGGATGATATCGAGCAGCTGTGCGAGCGCGTCATCGTTATCAACCATGGCCAGATTGGCTTCGATGGCTCGCTTGATCAATTGCGCAAGAGAATCGGCTTGCCGACCCTCATTCGCGTCACGTACCGCGAGGGCGCGGCTTTATCCGAGGAGGTGCCGCACCCGCTGCGCTGCCGTTCCCTTGCCGGCAACACGTTGACGGTGGAATGCAACCGCGAGGAGCTGAGCGCGATGGAGGCGCTGCGCCTGCTCGAACGGTTCGGCGGGATGGAGGATGTTCATATGGAGGAGCCGGATTTCGAGGATATTATCCATCGGGTGTATTAGATAGATTTGATTAGCCAGTAGAACCTTGACGATTCTGCTGGCTAATCCTGTAAATTAACCACCCATTCATCTGAATGCCTTGATGTGAGCATGCGGCTCCTGGAGTGACAAAAATGACGGGCAAGTATCACCCGAAGCCAACCGAAGCAGTTGATATCCGATTCCTGAGATCCCCAGCCACAATCCTTGGATGTTCGAGCACTTAGGGATGCCGGTAAGATACTTCCCCTTGCTCTGGTAATCGTTCAGAGCTTGAGTTCCATACCTCCGGGCCATCTCTATCCATTCAGGACGATTCAGCTCTTTGCCGGCTAATAATAACAACTCCGCATTTCCAAGATCACCATGACATAAACAATGACTTTTTCCAAAACCATATCGAAGGGTCGCCATTACCGCTCTTTCGATTTCTTTCGTAACTTGCTTGGCTTGTGCCTCCCGCAAATAAGGGAGGCACATCGTTAGCCCAATCCCGATTCCGCTTGCCCCATGGCACCAGTTGGCAAGAGTTCCTCCGGCCTGGCTGTCAACCCAGTTTCCATAATCATCGGAATAATGAGAACGCACATATTGAAGCGCGTGTTCCGCCGCTGTCTGATATGCCTGATTTCCGGTCACGGAAGCGAGTCGGAAAAGAGACCAGGCTATTCCCATGCTTCCATGGCCTAAACCAACATAAGCCTGGGATAATCCAGTGGATCTCCAATACCACCCCTTGTCGCTTTCATGGACATTTTTCAATAAGTGATCGCCGTACATGGAGGCGATCTCGATTTCCCGCTCCGTACCCCTTAATGCAAGAACGTAACCCGAAAATTTGTTATCGAATTCCTTTGCCTTGCTCCCGGAGAGCTTTTCAAACCGCAAAAAAGAAAGTCGAAGAACCCTTTTTTTATGTTGTCTATATGGAGTGGGCGGAATCTGCTTTTTGCAATTATTGTCATTGCCTTATTGCTGCAAGCCTTGGGGGTCTTCATTCCTCGCGTAACGCAGTGGTTCATCGATGTCGTAGTTGGGGGGCGTCGTGAAGATTTACTCTTTATATTTAGTGTCATCATTGGCAGCCTTTTTCTATATACCCTGGGATTTCACTGTTTACGGGGCTGGCTCATTGCAAAATTACAATCTAAAATGGATGAAACGATGATGACGAAATATATGGAACGTCTTTTTACCCTCCCCTACGATTTCTTTGATAATCGCAAAGGAGGAGAACTGGTCTTTCGGGCCAACTCCAATATTTTAATCCGAAATATTTTATCCAATCGAGTGGTCTCCATTTTTATTGACTGTCTCTCATTCATTACATACGCAGCACTCATGCTGATAAGCATGCTACAGCTCGGCGTCATGGTCATTGGGATTGGACTTGTTATGCTGGGGCTTATTTTTTTCAGTTCTTACGTTTCTCAGCGTTTATCCCGTCAGGAAGTTTCCGCGCAAACTGAGCTATACGGATTTTTATCTGAAAATATTCAAAACATCACTGATTTGAAATTAATGGGGGCGGAGCAGGATGTCATTGCGAAATGGAAGCTGTTCTTTACGAAACAATTAAAAGCGACGGAAAAGCGAAGCGTCTGGACATCCATCATCGGCTCCAATTCAATCAGCATACAATTGATGCTTCCCCTGCTCCTGTTATGGGCCGGGGCTTATTATGTGCTGGAAGGGAAGATGACTCTTGGAAGCTTGCTGGGATTCCAAGCATTGGCCGCCTCCTTTATGGTTCCAATCGTTTCTTTGGGCCAAACCTATCATGATTTAGTGAATGTACGGACTTATATTCAGAGACTTCAGGATGTAATCGGAAGCACACCTGAACCTATGGGGGAAAAAATCCCCTCTCCGTCGTTTCAAGGTCATATCGAATTTTGCGACGTCTCTTTTAGATACAATAAATATGGCAGTGAGATTCTCAAAAACATCTCTGTGGCTGTCCGGCCGGGTGAACGAATCGCTATCGTTGGCGCGTCCGGATCGGGTAAAAGCACAGTCACTAAGTTATTGCTTGGACTGTACGAACCAACGAAGGGCATCATCAAAATTGACGGCATGAGCATCAATACATGGAACAAACAAGAACTTCGAAAACGTATCGGCGCCGTGCTGCAAGAATCGCGTTTATTTAATGCGACAATTATGGATAATATCCAAATGTACCATAAAAATGTTACAATGGATATGGTTGTGCACGCTTCAAAACAAGCCGCGATTCATGATGATATTATGCGGCTTCCGCTAGGCTATCAGACGATGGTATCTGAGAATGGTTTTAATTTTTCCGGAGGACAACGGCAACGGATCCTTCTCGCTCGCGCTTTGTTCCATCGTCCCACCATCCTGTTGCTGGATGAAGCGACGAGTTCACTGGATTTGATGTCGGAGCAACTCATTTGCGATTCCTTGCGCCATATCTCCTGCTCGCAAATCATTATCGCGCACCGGTTGAGTACCGTTCGGCATGCTGATCGCATCATCGTACTTGATGATGGGAAAATAACCGAGATGGGGAGCCATCAGGAATTGATGAGTTTTCAGGGGAAATATTACGATTTATATACTTCGCAGGATGAGAACCATGTGTTCTCGCCTGTTTCTTAACGGGAGCAGATGTTATGATCTCAAGCTTTCAACTATACAAGACCGTCTATCTATCTCGCGTAAAACAGATGGCACGGCGCGATATCGTACTGCTGGTGGTGATCCTGGCTTTGCTCCCCCGCGGGGCGTCTCAACTGACGGCCATGCTGGCATCCAGTCCGTTCCCTTCCGTCTATATCGGGCTGGGAAGCTGGCTGATCGGTTTCATCGCGGGCATCAGCTTGTTTGCCGCCAGCTCCCATGTGGCGGAGGCTCGCTTTCTATGGTCATCGGGACGGGGAGGTTCCTTTTTAACCGCCTATTCCCTTTGGAAAAAAACGCCCTTCCTGCTCCTCCTCGCGTGGATCATCATCGGCCAGCTCATGTGGACCCCGTCACATGCCGACATGTGGCTCTGGCTCATACTGATGCTGCTTGGATTCTCTTACGCGGAAGTGAGCGGGTATTCCTATAGGTCGGGACGCCTTGCCTTCCAATGGCTGGCTGTGATGTGGCTGGCCGTTAACCTGGCGGGGGTAGTTCTTCCCCTTGCTCTTGCGGCACGGATGCTTGGCGCGGCAATCATCATAGCGCTCCAATTCCTGTGCGCGTTCCGGGCGGCGGAATACGCCTGGCCGCAAGTGATGCGCTCGACGCTTCCTGCAGAGACTGGCGCCAAGACACGCATGCTGTCCCATTATCCGCTGTTCCGCAAGGAGCTTTACTTGGTGACCCGCTTCAAAGACGTTGTTCCCTTTCTCTTCTGCATCTTCGCTTTGGAGCTGTTCTGCTTCTATGCTGCCGCTGACAGTCCCGCGGTCATCCCAATAGGCGCCGGCCTGCTCATCTGGCTGGCTAATGAGATTTGGACGGTGAGAGGCTTCGCGAATGAAGGCAGAGGGCTGTCCTTATATACGGTTACCTTGGATGCATGGCGTACGATGTTGTCTGCGAAATGGCTTTTTTATTGGACAATGGGCGCAAGCATCGCCGCTATTCATTACCTTGGATGGCAGTTCGGAATAGAGCGGTCCTGGACCAATTCAATGATGCTCTTCCTCAAGAGCTCCTTTCTTGCTTCTACACTTGCCTCTTTTGGTCTGTTGGCAGGGTACCGCTTTACGTCTTCCGGCCGCATTACTTTGGTTGGGCAGCTATGGATTACCCCAAGCATGATTCTGCTCCTGTATTTGCATCAATTGCATTTTGTTCTCTTTATTTTATCCACCGCAGTCATTCAGATTGGTTTTATCCGGTTATACCGCACCATTCCTGACAAAATTCCTGCAAATGGTTAAGGAGGGATGCAAGCGATGGGCAAGATAGAGCCTCTCTCGCTGCAATTACATCGCATCGGCTATGCCTACGGTAACACCCCCATCCTGCAAGAGATAGATTGGACCCTGCAATCGGGAGAAATAACGGTCCTACTCGGCCCGAACGGTGCGGGCAAGACGACGCTGCTGCATCTCATTGCCGGAATGAATCAACCGCAGCAAGGCAGCATTACGCTGAATGGCCAGGTTCTGAACTGGCAGGATCAGCGCTACAAACGGCGCGTCGGATATATGATGGAGTTTCCTTTCCAGTACCCGTTTTTGACCGTCCTTGAAATGATGAGATTAAGCGGCCGACTGCGCAATGTCCCCAAAGATTTGCTAGAAGAGCGGATGCAGCACTGGCTCAAGCAATTCGGGCTGCAATCGTACAGCGGTTATCCGATAGGCTCCCTATCTCAGGGCACGGCCAAAAGAGTGGCCCTAGCGTCAACGCTGCTTCACGAACCGGATATTCTCCTCCTGGACGAGCCTACCAACGGTCTGGACCCGGATCAAGTCATTACGGTGCGGGATACGTTGCAGACGTACTGCGCCAAGGGCGCCTTGATTCTGCTATCGACTCATATCATCGGCCTGGCAGAGAAAATCGCGGACCAAGTCGCTATTTTACGGAAAGGGCGCATTGTGTACGCCGGCAATCCGACGGAGGATATCGAAAGCTTATATGTATCTTATGTGTAAACCCTGCTGCGGCGGCGCATTCGATGATGGCCAAGGGGTGCTCTGTATTCGAAGCCTGCACCGGCTCCCGTGCAAAAAGCGGCTCCATGTCCTCCCGGACCTTGGGCCGCCTTTTGTGCATAACATTCATTTAACCTAGCTCGCGCACGGCCTCAAGCACCTCTTCCGTGTGCCCTTTCACCTTCACCTTGCGCCATTCCTTCGCCAGCTTGCCCTCCCCGTCAATCAGAAAGGTCGAACGAACGATGCCGTAATACTCCTTGCCGTACATCTTCTTCAGCTGCCAGACGCCGAACAGGTCGGCCACGGCATGCTCCGTGTCGGCAAGCAGCGGGAAAGGCAGGCCGTGCTTCTCAATGAACTTGTCGTGGGACTTCACGGTGTCGGGGCTAATGCCCAAGACGACCGCATTGTATTTCCCGAAGTCGCCGTGGTAATCGCGGAAGTCGCATGCCTCCTGCGTGCAGCCTGGTGTCATATCTTTCGGATAAAAATAGAGCACGACCTTCTTGCCCGCATAATCGCGCAGCGATATATCGGCGCCCGTCGAGGACGGAAGCGTAAAGTCCGGCACGGCTTGTCCGAGCTGGACTTGATCGGATGAGGTCATTTGCAGCACTCCTTCCCGGCAGCCAAGACAGACTGCCGATGCATGATGCCTCTAGCTTACCATCGAATGCTTCTTTTTTCAAAAAACAACCAATCCCCGATAGCGCCCGCCCCTATGCTTCTGTTAAAAGTAAATCGTCTCCGCGGCCAGCTCCACCGGCTTCGGAATAACCTTCGCGACTTCCCGCTTGAACTTCACCACGTTCATCCAGTCGATGAACTGCTCCGCGCCAAATACATTCACATATCCGCGAAATGTCACTTGCCCGTTCTCGATGACTTCGTTGTACTGCCGGAATGGATGATTGCCCTCCAAATTCCCCAAGAAATCATCAAATTCGCCTTGCAGGGCACGGATGTTGGCGCCGACCTCGTCCGGGCAATCGATATAAGTGAATTGATCGTGATACACGATAATTTCGATAATGATAGCACTCCCCTCCTTCCGCCTGTCCTGTTCTGCTCACGGCAACGTCATCTTAGACAATGTTCAAGCTCAAGGATATGAATCCCTTCGCTCAAAGTCAGCCCGACACCACATGCAAAAAAATATCGAATCTCTTGCTCCTTCGTATGGTAGACCAAATATTGATGGTAGTTCGCCAGCAGTTCCTCGGGAGTCGAACGTATCTCGATTTCAAAAGTCGATTCTCGATAGGTTGGCCCCTGCCCTTCGCCCGTCAAACGGTGGCCTCTCTCCGAAATACCGATGTCGGCCACCGCGCGGATGATTAACAAGTCTTCTCTGCTCATGCTTTCCAGCAGGGCCGCATATTCCTGCTTCAACCGCGCCATCTCCTCCGGATTCCCCTCGAAGCGATCCTCCTGCCTCGCCTCCAGAGTATCGATGCTGCCGCTATACTCGATAATCCGCTTCATCAGAGGCAATAATTCCTTCGCCTTCGTTAACATATCGTCCCTCCCCAGTAGCGAATGCAGTCGCTTTTTCTATGGCGATGCTTCTTCATGTTTATACTTATAATTCTTCCAATCCGCTTCTTCCCGATCGGACATGCCTACTTGAATGATATCTCCTTTTTCGTTTCTTTTGTAGTCATAGGTGATATCGGGCTCATCGGCAAAGACCACCTCCGCTGTATATAAGGAGAGGAATTTGAGTTTCGTATCAAGGTGGAGAATATCGCTTTCGGCATAGCCTTGCCGGTCAATCAGATGCTCATAGGTTGCTTTTTCGAGGGAAGCGAGTTGATATTGAATGTAGGCGAACATCAGGATAGGGATAAGAACAATCATTGCGGCGGTAATGCCGTACACCTTGGCTGCTTTTTTCAAGCCCGCGGCTCCTTTCAATACGGCCTGCACCCTATGTTCCGAATCATTGAGGGGCGACAACTGTCCAGACGGGTTACTCCTTCGACCTCACCTCTATGATTTCCTTCTAGGTATATACAAATGGCTCTCAACTTCGTCCCAAGCGCCACTAATAATAAAAAGCGCCGACCCTAGCATGACAGCCAGAATCGACGGCATTTTTTTAATCGATATATATCTCCCCAAAACCTACGACCCCGCCCCGCGGTACCGCTTGATGCCGACGTTCCACAGCGTCAGGCCGAGCGCGAAGAAGGCGATGCCCATGAGCGGCGTCAGCAAGGCCATCTGCTGCATGCCCTTGCCCTCCACGAAGTAAGAGGCCGGGACGATGCCGACGAAGGCGAACGGCAGCACCCAGGTCAGCAGCACCTGGAGGAACCGGTTGTAGATCGTGAGCGGATAGCGCCCATAGCTCTGAATATTGAAGACGAGCGGCAGGATGCCGGTCGGGGCATCCGTGTAGAACGAGAGCGACGTCAATGCCGCATAGACGCCGAAGTAGACCATGACCGAGCCGGCCAGCATGACGAGCAGCATCAGCAGCTCAATCAGGCCGATAGCGAGTCCGAGCCGGGCCCAGCAGACGCCCATCATGACGGCCCCGACGAGGGAACCGATCAGCGCGGGCGGATCGACATTTTCCAGCAGAATCTGGAACAGATTATGGGCCGGCCGGGTCAGAATGCGGTCCATCTCGCCTTTGACGATATAGCGCTCGCTGAAGTTCCACAGATTGAAAAAACAGCTAAACACGCCATACGGGATCATGAAGTAGCCGTAGACGAAGATCATCTCGTCCCGCGTCCAGCCGGCCAGCGTCGGCGTATGCATGAAGATGACGAAGATGAAGATGAGGTTCGTCGCCTGGAAGAGCAGATCCGAGACCACTTCGACCCAGAAATCCGCCCGGTACGTTAGACGGGTTTTTAAGTAATTTTTCAAATATTCTCCCACGAGACCGAAATAGTACATGCCATTACCCTCCTTGCACGAACAGGCGCTGCCGCGCGGCCCGCCACATCAGCAGAATGGGCACTATCAGCACGGCGAACCAGACGATCTGTATCCCGATCACCGACAGAATCTGGGCGTCCTCGATGCGGCCGGTGAACACCGAGCTCGGCAGGAACGTAATCGCCTGGAACGGCAGCCATTCGTTCAGCGTAATGAGCCAGCCCGGGAAGAACGAGATCGGCACGATCACGCCGGAGAACAGATCGACGACGACCCGCTTCATCCGGATCATGCCCTCATTATTTTCCACGAAAAAGGCGGTCAGGCCCGTAAGAATATTCAACTGCGAATTGATCAGGAAGCTGAAAAAGAGCATCAAGGCGAAAACGAACCAGCGCTTCGGATCCGTCGGCAGCTCCACCGGGAACAGCAGACAGGCAATAATCATGCCCGGCGTCATGAATAAGAGCAAGCGGAAGATGCCTTCGCCGAAGGCCTGCATCATTTTGACAACCAGATAGTTATAAGGACGGATGAACTGAATCGCGACGCTGCCGTCCCGAATCTCGTTCGCAATCTCGCGGTCCAGATTATTGAAATAGAAGGCGCGCGCCATCCACGATACCGCGATGTAGGTCGTCATCTGCCCGGCGGTAAAGCCCGCCAAGGAGCCTTGCCCCCCATAGATCGCCTGCCACGTGAAATAATAGACGCCGATGCTGAGCGTATAAATGAGGATGCCGGAATAATAATTGACCCGGTAAGCCAGCATCGTCAAGAACCGGATCCGGATTAAATCAAGATAAGCGCTAGCCATGAAGCACCGCATCCTTCTCCCGGTCGGCGTCCGCATCGGTTCCGGCCGCGCCGCCGTCTCCGCCCCGGGCCGCCCCGCTTGCCTGCTCCGCATTGCCGGTCTTGTAGATCTCGCGGACGATGTCATCCGTGTTCGTCTCGACAATCTTCAGATCGGAGATCGAAGCTCCCCCGACCACGCGCCCGATGACATCGGAAATATTCGTCTCCAGCGGCACGTGAATGCTTGCTTCGTATGGCGAGTGCACCGTCCAGGTTCCTTCGAGCCCGGAGGTCAGCGCCTCGGCATCGCCCGCGCGCATCGGCTTGGCGAACTGGAAGCGGACCTCTCGCCCCTGGCCCCAGGTGGACTTGAGCATGTCCAGGCTTCCGTCATAGATAATGCGTCCGTCATCCAGCATAATGACGCGGGTGCAGAGCGCCTCGATGTCCTGCAGATCATGCGTGGTCAGCAGAATCGTCGTGCCATGCTCGCGGTTCAGCGTCAGGAGGAAGTCGCGAATCTCCGTCTTCACGACGATATCGAGTCCGATGGTCGGCTCGTCGAGGAACAAGACCGACGGCTGGTGCAGCAGGGACGCCACCAGTTCGCAGCGCATGCGCTGGCCCAGGCTCAGCTTCCTTACCGGCCGGTTCAGCAGATCCTGAAGCTGCAGCCGCTCGACCAACTCGTCCAGACGCCGCTTGAAATCCGCCTCCGGCACCCGGTACACCTTGCGCAGCAGGCGGAACGATTCGATGACGCCGATATCCCACCAGAGCTGGCTGCGCTGCCCGAACACGACGCCGATGCCCTGGACGAACCGCTCCCGCTCCGTGTGCGGGATGAAGCCGCTCACCCGGATATCCCCGGCCGTCGGCACGAGGATGCCGGTCAGCATTTTAATAGTCGTTGATTTGCCGGCGCCGTTCTCGCCGATATATCCGCATATTTCCCCCTGCGGGATCGTGAAGGAAATGTCCTTCACGGCCATGACTTCGTTATATTCGCGCTTGAACAAGTCGAGTAAGGCGCCGCTCAGTCCTTCCCGATTTTTCTGCACGCGGAAGGTCTTGCGCAGATTACGTACTTCAATCGCATTCATCGTTGTCAGCCTCACCCTTTCCGATTGGTTCTCCTTTGGTTGTCCCCTGCGGAGCGAACCTTGCTAATATGCTTGAGTCTCCCCGGGCAGGCCGGGGTCCGAATTGATTTTGGGAACGTAAAGATTTTATAATGAATAGACAAGATGCGGGGATAACATCCATACCTTTTAATATAGCATGTATATCGACTTGAATGAATGCACCGGAGACGACTCCATCATTTTACTGCTCCGCCGGATGCGGAAAGGACCTATCGATGATCAAAAAGTATTGGAAGCACGCACTCGTTGTATTGCTCGTACTGCTCATTGGCAGCGTCGGTTACTACATCTGGGCGATGTACAATAGTCTGAACAGCCTCCAGAAGCCGCCGGATCAGTCCCGCTTCGCGCCTGTCGTGAACAAGCTCCCCGAACCGAAGGAGGTCGCGCCTCCGAAATGGGAAGGCTCGGAGCGCGTCAACATTTTGCTGCTGGGCGGCGACTCGCGGGGGATGAAGCCGGACGAGGTTCCTCGCTCCGATTCGCTCCTGCTCGCATCCTTCGATCCGGCCGCGAACAAAGCGCATCTCTTCTCCATTCTGCGGGATGCCTACGTCGATATTCCCGGGTTCGGCAAGGACCGCATCAATGCCGCTCTCGCCTACGGCGGGCCGGAGCTGGCGATGAAGACGGTCGGCAATCTGACCGGATTGGACATCCAGTATTACGTGTATACCGATTTTCAAGGCTTCATCCAGTTAATCGATGCGATTGGCGGGGTGGAATTCGAGGTCGAGAAGGATATGAAGTATACGAGCAAGGCAGACAACCATGAATTCGATATTAATCTGAAAAAAGGAAAGCAGATCTTGAACGGCGAAACCGCACTCATGTACGTACGATTCCGTTATGACGCCATGTCTGACTTCGCGCGCACGAAGCGCCAGCGCGAGCTGCTGACGGCCGTGGCCGACAAGCTCAAGTCCGCCTGGTCGATCATCCAGCTTCCGTCGCTCATCAATAAGGTCTCCCCCTATGTGGAGACGAATCTGACCGCCGATGATCTCATCAAGCTGGCCGCGCTCGGATATGACAGCACGATCGGTCCGAGCCATCAGCTTCCGCCGATGGACAATGTGGCCGACCTGATGGTCAATCAGTCCGCCGTGCTCCAAGTCCTGGACCATGACCGGCTGAAGCAGTACATTCAAGATGCTCTGAACGACAAGATCGAGGACTCCGCATCGGGAGAAAACAACGACAATAAAGGAGATACATCCCCATGACTACGAACCGACAACGTTCCGCCCAATTGTATGAAGAAGCGCTGCAGCATATCGTCGGAGGCGTGAACAGTCCGTCCCGCTCCTTCAAGGCAGTAGGCGGCGGCGCTCCCGTCTTCATGGATCGCGCGCAGGGCGCTCATTTCTGGGATGTGGACGGGAACCGGTACATCGATTATTTGGCCGCTTACGGCCCGATTATTACGGGGCATGCCCACCCTCACGTGACGGAAGCGATCGTGCGTGCCGCCCGGAACGGCACGCTCTACGGCACGCCGACCGAGCTGGAGATCAAGCTGGCCCGCATGCTGAAGGAAGCGGTCCCTTCCATGGACAAGGTCCGCTTCGTCAACTCCGGCACCGAGGCCGTCATGACGACGATCCGGGTCGCCCGCGCCTACACGAAGCGCGAGAAGGTCATCAAGTTCGCCGGCTGCTACCACGGCCACTCCGACCTCGTGCTCGTGGCGGCCGGCTCCGGCCCGTCCACGCTCGGCGTGCCGGACAGCGCCGGCATTCCGGCCAGCATCGCCCAGGAGGTCATTACCGTGCCGTTCAATGACCTGGACAGCCTGCAGGCTGCGCTTGAGCGCTGGGGCGATGATGTGGCCGCCGTCATGGTCGAGCCCATCGTGGGCAACTTCGGCATGGTCATGCCGAAGCCCGGCTTCCTGGAAGGGCTCTGCCGGCTCGCGCGCGCGAACGGCTCCCTCGTCATCTACGACGAGGTCATCAGCGCGTTCCGCTTCCATTACGGCTCGGCGCAGACGTATGGCGCCTTCCCGGATCATGCGGCCATCGAGCCGGATCTGACCGCGATGGGCAAGATTATCGGCGGCGGACTGCCGATCGGCGCCTACGGCGGGCGGAAGCACGTCATGGAGCAGGTGGCTCCGCTCGGCCCTGCGTACCAGGCAGGCACGATGGCCGGCAACCCTGCCTCGATCTCGGCAGGCATCGCCTGCCTGGAGGTGCTCTCCGAGCCCGGCGTCTATGAACGCATGGAGGAGCTGACCGTCCGCCTGACGGAAGGCATTCAGGAAGGGGCCGATCGATACGGCATTCCGCTCACGATCAACCGGATTCGCGGATCGTTCTCGACGCATTTCTGCGATCATCCGGTGACGAACTACGAGGAAGCCCAGGATACGGACAGCGAAGCCTTCGCCGCCTTCTTCCGCCATATGCTCGACCAGGGCATCTGCCTCGCGCCTTCGAAGTATGAGGCCTGGTTCCTGACGACGGCCCATACCGGCGAGGAAATCGATCGCACGATCGAAGCGGCGCATGAATCGTTCCGCCGCATGAAGCTCTGATTCATAGGCATGAAGACTTGAAAAACGTAACGTTTTTCAAGTAGAATGGAATTAGATATAAGGGAATACACTAAAAAGGGAAGCAGTTGCAGCTGCTTCCCTTGCATGGCAGCCGCTTCAAAGGCGGTGGCTATCGGAAGTTGAAATAGACCGAGCCTTGACCGGGGCGGTCTATTTCTTATTGTTTTGGAAAAAACTGTATCAATCAATCCCCTAGGTTGATCATACAACGGCGAGCGCCCCTGAACTGTCCAGGGGGCGCTCGTTTTTTGTTTTAACATGATTGCTACAAAATATAACAATCCTTATGCCGTGAGGTGACAGCAGCTATGCTACGATTAATCTTAATCGAAGAAAAAGAATGGAGTGAAGCATATGACAAAAAAGAAAAAAAGGTCACCCCTATTTTTTAAAAGCATTACCGCAGTTGCCATTTTACTAGGTTCTCTAACCTTAAATGGACCATCTGTCTCTGCACAAGTAGCGAAAAATTCTCCCATCGATATCGGACAAGGCGCAAAGGTATACAATAACTTTTCTACAAGATTTGGCAATGAAAAAATAAAAACCTCTCTTTCTGTTTCCTTTATTGACGATCCTCATAATAATAAACAAATTGCAGTCATTACTACAGAAGGAAGCAACATTGACGCAGACAGAAAAATCTATTTTCCTGAACAGGATTCGTATCCTGGATATTATCGAGCGACAATGAATTGGGCATCTTCTTATCGGATTGCCATGGAATTAGACGGGAGCGGGGATTTTTTCAAAGTATCTCCTACGAATACCATTGATAAAAAAACGGTATCCTCTACCATTGGATATACTATTGGCGGTGCAATAGGCAGTGTCCCGAACAGCAGTAACAATTGGTCAACCTCCGTGTCTTATGAACAAGCAGACTACAAAACGAATTTAAAAACCGATACGAATAAAAAAGTGGAATGGACAGTACCTTTTGTATCTACTATGAACCAAGGATGGGGGCCATATAATAGAGATTCAAAAACTCCGCCTTATGGCAATGAGCTTTTTAGTAAATCTCGTAACGGCCAAGTCTGGGCAAAAGATAATTTTCTTTCCAGCGATCAGATGCCTGCTTTAGCGGCCTATAGCTTTTCTCCTGCCGTTGTCGCCGTTGTCATTGCCGATAAAACGGAGTCCACTTCTCCATTAACCGTACATTTAGGAAGAACACAAGATAGCTATAAGCTGCAATGGCATAGTGAACTATTTGGACTTGGTTATTGGGTAGGAGACAATGAAAAAGACACCTCCCATTCAACCTTTACTACAAAATATATACTTGATTGGACAAATCATAAATTAATAGAGATTGATTAATGAGGATCGTCACTATAAATCAAATAAGATGAACATGCGGCGGCGAGCGTCCCCTGAACTGTGCAGGGGGCGCTCGTTTTTGATTATCCTCCGCTAGTAACATGATTGCTGCAGAATATAACAATTCTCCTTATGCCGTCTTGTAATCGGACTTTCTGCCATCCTGGGATCGCTTCCGTTCCGCTCCAGGCTTATGCCGAAGCCTCCTCGATTGCCAAGAAAAAATCATCGGGATTGCAGATGGGAATGAAGTACTTAAAAAGGCAGGCCCGTATTATTACAAAAATCATTTGGAAAATACGGTTGACAACCCGGAAAGCAATGGTTTTTGAGTTGCGCTTCGGGCGAATCGCGATAGTGTTACGCCGGTACTCGATCTGTCTATATCTATTGAGGCGAGAACGGAAAATATAAGCTATGTTTCTACGGTGCCTGTATTT
The DNA here is from genome assembly GCF_021654795.1 of Paenibacillus dendritiformis. Classification (NCBI taxonomy): domain Bacteria; kingdom Bacillati; phylum Bacillota; class Bacilli; order Caryophanales; family Paenibacillaceae; genus Paenibacillus; species Paenibacillus dendritiformis. The sequence goes on along the minus strand of NZ_AP025344.1, from coordinate 649,305 downwards.
ATCAGAGGAAACACATTTCCATTGAGAAAAAAGGAGGGGTCTCACTGTACCGAAAAACTACGTTTGGGACCGCCCCATGATTATGAACTTTTTTTAGAACCCTCGCATCGCTAGCGCATGATAATCGACATACCGCGAGATATATTCCGGGAAGGTCAGGATTTCACTGCCCAAGGTGTAGACCCGGTCTTCCGGCTGCACGAAGCTCAGCCCCAGATGCTTGATCACGCTCGGGTATATCGGGTGAATCAGATCGACGAAGTCCGTGTCGTGAACGACATCCGCAATCTCCTCGCCCGAGATGCCAAGCTTCTCCAATATGTTCATCGCCAAGTACTGTATAATCTGATACCGTGGATGGCATATCGTGGCGAATAAGTGAGCCTGCCGGAAGTTCTGTTCGATGAAATCAGCCAGAGGGATATCGATCCCCGCTTCCCGGCTCCGCAGATTGAGCATGAAATCATGATGATATTGGTGCAGGAACGCAGCGGAGTATAGATTTTCGTCAGATAAGTGGGTGATAATCATCTCCTTGCTTGCTCCCGCTTGCAGCAAGCGGATGACATTCTGATCCGCATAGGCGAACAGCGGCTCCTTATTGTCCGGGATGAATTGAGGATAATAGGACATGAAATAGGCATTGCCGATGCTGATGCGGACGCAATGGCCCGGCAGTCTGGTCAATATATAATCGGTGGACAGATAAGGCCCGAAGGCATGGCCCGTTCTCATATAGATGAACAGATCGCATTGGCTCAGCAGATGATCGCCGATGCCGGTGGCTTGATTGCATACCTGAATCATCGGCACCTCTACCAATTCGTACAATTGCCGGAACGTCGCCGACGAAGCCAAATATTTGCGAATCGGAATGCCATGGCAGTTGGCGAACACAATGCATTTCTTCATCGCGCACCTCTCCTCCAGCCCTGTTGCGGGCGTTCGTCTTAGTCCCATCTAGCGGTTTTTACATATAATGCAGATCCTCCGCCGCCTGTAAGGGACATTTTGTCCTTTCCGCTTCTCCAATGCGCCAGATTAGGCCCTACACGGCGAGCTCGGGGCGGGCTAGGAACGAGTTCAAGACGAGTTCGGGGCGAGGTCGGCGCGAATTCGGAGCGAGGCCGGCAATAGACGGAACGGACGGCAGCACATATGTGAAGGCCGGGTTGTCCGGGCGCGACTGCGGGGAAAAGCAAGCCGTTGGAGACAGTTATTCAAGGTGCTCCATTTGGTCTCGTCTCTCCGTAGAAAAATGGATTTAACCCGCTCTGATCGGAGTGCCTGAAAACTGCACATTTTCCCTGGAAACGTCTATCCGGTAGACGAAATCCGCCAAACTACTTTTCAGACACGCCGAGCCAATAAGCGAAATCCGCAAAAGTTGATATTTTTTTCATATAAGTCTACTCGCTAAGCTAAATCCTGCATCAATACAGCAATTCGATAAGGACGCCTTCAGTAGAAAGGGATTCCTGCAAAACTGCAGCAATTTCACCCGTTTCACTTCGCCATGGAGCAAAAGGGCCTAAAATAATGCAGCTGTGCAGCAATTCCTCGGGATGCGGACGCATTGAGCCGAAAATCCTGTAAAATAGCAGCAATTTCCTCCACATGTTCAAGCCCCGGGCCGTCGAGAAAGTTCATGGGGTTTTGGGAGATTCAGTTAACAAAGAAGCAGATCTCCGGGCGTTTATCGTCCAGGGAGACCTGCCTCTTCTGCCGTTCTGGCCTGCAAGGATAGCGTTATGATTTCATCCAGCAGACGGCTGTAAGAAAGGCCCGCCGCTTTGGCGCTTGTCGGGAGCAAGCTGTTCTTGGTCAGTCCCGGAAGCGTGTTGACTTCCAATACATAGGGAGTCCCGCCGGCCAGCATCATGTCGATGCGGGCATACACGCTGCACTTCATGGCCTTATAGATTCGGAGGGCGGCCTCGCGAACCGCCGTGCCATAGGGCTCCGGCAATTCGACGGCCTCCTCCTCCGCCCCGCCGTCGCAATATTTGGATGAATAGTCGAAGAAATGAGCCTTGGCCTTAATCGATACGGTCGGCAGCAGCGTTCCATTCAGCACCGGGCACGTAATCTCGTCCCCGGCGACATATTGCTCCAGCAGCACCTCCCGGTCCCACGCCAGCGCGTCCGCGACGGCTTGACGGAGACGGTCCGGGCCGTCCGCAATCTGCACGCCGATGCTGGAGCCGCCCGTATTCGGCTTCACGACGACAGGGTAGCCGAGCTGCCGGCCGACCGCTACCGTGTCGAGCTCATCGAGCGAAGCAATCAGCATCCAGTCCGGGGTCGCCAATCCCTCGAAGCGGATGATTTTCTTCGTCAGTTCTTTATCCATGCACAGGCTGCTGGATAAGACGCCCGATCCGGTATAGGGGATGCCTAGCGTCTCCAGCGTGCCCTGCACCGTTCCGTCCTTGCCGTATTTCCCATGCAGCGCCAACAGGGCGATATCGATCCCTTTGACCTTGTCGATCAGTTCCTCCGTGGAATTCAGTTCGATGGGGACCGCTTCATATTTGTAATCCAGATTCGCCATCATTTCCTTCCCCGTCATAAGCGACACTTGGCGTTCAGAGGAGACGCCTCCCATAATCACGCCGACTTTGATCGCCTTCATCCCGTTACCTCCCCCATGAGCTGCCTGACCGTCCTGCCTATCGTCGCGATGCCCGCCTCCAATTCCCCTTCCGAGACGCGCGAGAAGCCGAGCCGGAACGTATTGGCGCCGGAGCCGTCGGTATGGAAAATATCGCCCGGCGTAAAGACAACGCCTTGCCGCACGCACGCGCCGAGCACATCGCGCGCGGCCAATGATTCGTGAAGTTCGATGAATAAGTGCAGTCCGCCGTCGCCGCTCAGCCTGGCGAACGGAATATGCTCCCGGCACCATTGCACGGCCAGCTCGTATTTGCGCTTGTAAGCGTTTCGGGCCCGCTTGATATACTTTTCGAAATTTCCGTTATGCAAGTATTGATATAAAATCGCCTGATCCAACGTAGACGTATGAATGCTCCGCGCCCGCTTCATGCTCTCCAAATAATCGACGAGCTCCCGATCCGCCAGCACCCAGCCTACGCGAATCCCCGGGAACAGCACCTTCGAATAGCTGCCGATGTAGACTACGTTGTTCCCGCTGCCGCCGCAGGCAATCATCGGGGCGACGTGCGAGCCGGAATAGCGCAGCTCCTCGTTGAAGCCGTCCTCGATCACCGGAATATGGTAATCGCCGAACAGGCGCAAGGCCTCCATCCGCTTCTCCGGGGACATGACGATCCCGGTCGGATTATGATAGGACGGAATGAGATAAGCCAGGTCGAAGGACTGTCGGGCCAATTCCCGCTCCAGCTCCTCCAGTTGGAGTCCGTCCTCCTGCATGGCGACTCCGGTGATCTCCAGGCCGTGCATCTTGAACAGCTTGATCGCCGTATGATGGGTCGGGTTCTCGCACAGCACGCGCCCGTGCGGCTTGCGCAGGGCCGAGAGGACTAGATCGAGCCCTTCGGTAAAGCCATTCGTCACCAGCAAATCTTTGCCGGACAAGTCCACGCCCTTCGTCTCCATGTACCGGAGCAGGCAGTCGATTAACGGCTTGTAGCCTTTCGCATAGCCATAGTTCAGCAATATCTCGCCTTCGAGCGACATCCGATCGAGAAAGGCCCGCTTCACATTGTCCAGATCGAACAGCTTCTCGTCCGGGGCAATGCTCGTGAACGAAATCATCCCCTTCTCCCAGCGAACGCCATGCTTCATCAGATCGAGCTCCTCGGCCGTGCGCGCGCATGCCCCGATCCTATCCCTCCACTCCAGCCGCGCGCCGTCCACGGCCGGCACGACCTCCTGCGCCACATAGCTGCCTTTGCCCGCCACGGAATGAATCAGTCCTTCGTCCTCCAGCTCCCGGTAGGCCGTCATGACCGTGTTGCGGCTCAATTGCCATAAGGAGGCGAACTCGCGGGTCGAAGGGAGCTTCTGATCGGCGCGCAAAATTCCTTTATATATCAACTCTTTGATATAGTCCTTCACTTGAACGGAAGCGGGACGTCCATCTACGAGCTTGAAATCGTTGAACATTCACTCATCCCCTTACGACTATATTGGCATATTTCCGTGGAGAAACAAAGAACCGCGCTCTGCCTTTTTCCGGCAAAACGCGGTTCCTTACCTGGTTATATTCATAAGAGGGTCACACCATGCTATGCGCTTCTTCCAGCACGATCACCTGTCCTGTCGTGCCGTCCAGGCGAAGCAACTGGCCGTCACGGATCAGCTTCGTCGCGCGCTCGACCCCGACGACCGCGGGAATGCCATACTCGCGGGCGACGACCGAGCCGTGCGTCATCATGCCGCCAATCTCGGTGATGAGCCCCTTCGCTTGCTGGAACAGCGGCGTCCATCCCGGATCGGTGAACGGCGCCACCAGAATCTCGCCTTCCTTCAGCGAAGCCGCGCTCGGATCAAGCACGACTCTCGCCCTGCCCTCGACGATGCCGGGAGAGACCGGCAGTCCAATCAAGGCGCCTTCCGGCGCATCGCCGCCGTCCAGTCTGGCCTCGATAATCTCCCCTTCGCTCGTGAAGACGCGCGGCGGCTGCAGCCGCTGATAGTGCTTGAAGCTCTCCTGGCGGGCCGCGATCAGCGACGGTACGTCTTTTTCGAAGGTGCCGGTTATCGTTTCCTTCATTTCCTGCAAGGGCAGGAAGAAAATATCGTTCCGTTCGCGCAGGACGCCCCGGGCCGCGAGATCATCCCCCAGCTCAAGGACCGCTTTCCGATATAGCGCCAAATGCCGCACCAGCACGAATTTGTGATGCTCCCGCAAGCCCATAAAGCTGCGGTAGACGGTGATCAGCCGGGAGACGATCCGTTCCTTGAACGCTCCGTCTTCCAGGCCGCGGACTTGGGTCAGAATGCGTTCGGCGGCCCTCTCGGCTTCCTGCTCTCCTTGGCGGAAGCGTTCGCGGTGTTCTCCGTGCTTGACGCTGTCCAGATGACCCACAAGCGATGGGATCAGCATATAAGGCCGTTCCGACCAACGCGTCCTCATGATGTCAATCTCGCCCGGACAGCGAACGCCGTACCGTTCCAGCCACTGCGTGAAGGCCGCCTTGAATTCCGGGCCTCCGGCAATGCCGTCCAGCCCCTCCATAAATCCGTCCTCGCCCGCGTTCCGCAAATACGCGATCAACTCCGGGTAAGGACGGGCGATATCCGCCACATCCCCCAGCTCCAGTCCCATCTCGCTCGTGACATTGAACGGCAGGGACTTGTTCAAGGTGATTAGCTCGCCGCCGTCGAAGCGCCACCATTTCGCCAGCAGCTCGAGCAGATCCTTCGCTGCCATGGCTGCGACCGTGTAGTGAAAGCTCTCGCCCATCAAATTGCGCGCCAAAGCTTCGTAGTTTTGATGAATATACGTAATTTTATCGGCTCCGCCGCATTCGTCCAACCGCTGCCGGCATAGGTCCACCAGGCGATCCGCTCCGTCCTCGACCTCCGTGTAGGCCGCTTGGCCCTCTCCCTCCAGCATATCCTTGAGCACCTGCGTCGCAAGCCGGGGGAGCATCTCTTCCAGCCCCTCCCAACCGGCAGAGGATTCTTCCGTGACCGGAACACGGTCCAGGATTTGTCGGGCCGCGCTGGCTATCAGGGGGTCCATCTTGCCCATCATCTGCAGCGTCACCTTCCGGGCCAAGCCGGCCTGCAGCGAACGCGTGGCATCCATGAACAGTCTGCCGCCGGCTTCTACCAGCGCTGCCGCGCCCTCCTCCCCGGCGGAGGCGAATTCTCTCGTCATCTGCCAGACCGAAATTCCGGCGGGCGACATCGCATCCGTCATCATCTGGATGTGGCCGAACGAGAAATAAACATGCAGCCCATCGCTTGACGCCTTCGGTATCGGAAATAGGGAAGTGATCGGTCTGGCCTGAACAATATAAAACTGTCCGCCGGACAGGCACCATTCAATATCCTGCTCCGCCCCGTAATGCGCTTGAATCCGTTCCCCCATTCGGGCCAAAATCATGATCTCCTCATCGGACAGCGCCTGCTCCTTCTGCTTCCGTTCAGGGAGTTCTTCAACAGCCGTGCCTCCCTCGGCAAGCGTACAGACAACCGACTTCTTGCATGAGATCTGTTTCTTCACGATCCCGCCCTGCCTGACCTGGTACAGATCAGGATTGACGAGCCCCGATACGAGCGCTTCCCCCAGCCCGAAGCTGGCGTCAATCGAGATGATGCCGCGGTTCCCCGTTATCGGATCGGCGGTGAACATCACCCCCGACACGTCTGGCACAATGAGGCGCTGAACGATGACGGCCAGACGGACGGAACGGTGATCGAATCCGTTCTTGATCCGGTAGGCGATGGCCCGTTCCGAGAAGAGAGAGGCCCAGCATTGACGGATGGCATCGAATAGCTGCCGCTCCCCTCGCACATTCAAGAGGGTGTCCTGCTGCCCGGCGAAGGAAGCTGTCGGCAGATCCTCCGCCGTCGCGCTGGAACGAACGGCAGCGGCAGGATTGGCGCCCATCTCTCTCCATGCTTGGAGAATATCTCTGCTTATGTCATCCGGGATTGGCAAGCTGCCGATATGCTCCCGCATGCGCTGGCTTAGATGCCGCATCCCTTCGTTATCTTGAACGTTCAAGAGGCCGAGCTCTTCGTAGAAAGACTCCATCCGAGCCGATTGCCCCACGACCGCATCATAAGCGGAGGTCGTAATGCAGAATCCCGGAGGGACGGGAAAGCCGGCTTGCCGCAGTTCACCCAGATTGGCCCCCTTGCCGCCCGCGATCGGCAGATGGGTCCGGTTCACGCGGTCCAAATTAAGACAATTCATCAATGGCTTCCACTCCTTCGAAAAAGGTTAAATTAGCCACTAGTACTAGGAAATAGATGTATTATTGAAAACCATCCAATTGGATGATTATAATTTTACCAAGGCCTGTTATTTGTTCAATGCGCAGTTCGCTCACTTCTGTTCATTACCGTACACATGCAGCCAGATTGTTGATTTTTGTGTAAATAATTTGTAAACAAGAAGGTGAAGCTTGATGTCCAACACGGCGGATCGGCGAGTCAAAAGAACGAAAAGAAAAATCAGACGCGCATTAATCGAGTTGATGAACGAAAAGGAATTCGGGGCGATCACGGTGCAGGATATTGCCGAACGGGCGGACATTAATCGAGGGACATTCTATTTGCATTATCAAGACAAATACGATCTCTTCGAACGAAGCGTGGACGACATGCTGGATGAGCTCGCCAAAGCGGTCGGGCCGACCGAAGACGAAGAGCGGAGCGCTTCTCAGAAGTACCCGGAAAAGCAAGTCATCCGCTTGTTCTCCCATTTTCGTCTCCATCGCGATTTTTACAAGACCATGTTCGGAGACAATGCGAGAACCTATTTTAACAACCGCTTCACGGATATGCTATACCGACAATTCAGCCAGGCCTTTGAAGCGTTGAAGCTGACGCCGCGCGCCGTGAACGGCTTGAACAAGGAGATTGTGAGCCACTACGTTCTGTTCGCTCATCTGGGAGTCTTGGTGAACTGGCTGGGGCAAGACACGCCTCATTCCCCCGAATACATGGCGAAGCAATTGGAAGCGATCTACCATTATGCCTACCCATCCGGGAGGCCGAAGGAAGAGCAAGCGGGGAGCGCCAATCTGCATCTTATGGAGGACAGATAGACTAGATTAGAGATCGATGGGACGCGATGAAACGCAAAACAGAACCGCAAGGAGCCTGTTCCTCTTTGCGGCTCTGTTCTTCTGCCGGCTTGCTTGTTCTCTTATTTGCTCATCCCGTTGAGGAACATCTCGGCATAGACAGCCGCTACCTCGGCATCGGACAACGGACCGTCGGGCTTGAACCAGGTATAGCACCAGTTGCAGGCGCCGAGGATGCTGAACGCCATCATGTCCGCCGGCAGATCATTGCGGAACTCGCCGCTCTCCATTCCCCGCTCGAGGACAGACTGCACATTTAACCGGAACCGATCCCGCTTCTGTTTGATGGCGGCGAGATTGTCGCCCGTAATATGAAGGAGTTCACGGAAAAAAATGCGCGCGCTGCCGCCCTTGCCTTCGATCGCCCGAATCATCATGAGGATGATCCCGGACAGCTTCTCCCGCCAGGTTCGATCCGGCTGCTCGATGATGCGCCGCTGCTCCTCCAGCATGTAATCTATATACTGCAGATGAATCTGCGTCAGCAGTTGATCCTTGCTCGCGAAGTAGTAATAGAAGGTCCCCTTGGTCACGCCCAGTGTGTCGACAATATCCTGGATCGAGGCTTCGCTGAACCCTTTCGCTTCAAAAAGCGCTATGCTATGCTTTATAATCTTCTCTTTCATGGACGGCTCCAAGCCTGATCTCCCCTCATAGCGAGTTTGGCGGCGCCGGCTCTATTGGAGGCCAGGGCCGGAGTCTTTCCGCTTCGCTTGGTCCCAAGCCTCCTCCTGCAGCTTGCGCCACAATATTTTGCCGCTGCCGGTCACCGGAAGCGATGCGACGAATTCGACCAGCCGCGGATATTTATAGGCGGCCATATGCCGCTGCGCCCAGCTAATGATATCGTCCTCGGTTACCGTGCCGCGCTTGTCTTCCTGCAGGACGACGTAAGCCTTGATCTCCTCGCCCTTTCTCTTGTCCGGCACCCCGATGACGCAGGCTTCCTTTATCGCCGGATGCTTATACAGAATCGACTCCACTTCGGTCGGCCACACCTTGAAGCCGGAAGCGTTAATCATGCGCTTCACCCGGTCGACGATGAAGAAGTAGCCTTCCTCGTCGCAGTAGCCGATATCGCCGGAGCGGAGAAACGGTTTGCCGTCTATCTCGACGAAAGCGTTTTTCGTTTCCGACGGGTTGTTCCAGTAGCCATGAAATAATTGCGGGCCGCTCAGGATGATCTCCCCTTCTTCGCGCGGGCCCTTCTCTTCCAGCGTGACCGGGTCAATGATGCGCGCGTCCACGTCAAAGGACGGAATGCCGAGACATTGCAGCTTCGGGCGATCGAGCGGATTGAAATGCGTCTGCGCCATCGTCTCCGACAGGCCGTAGCCTTCCACGAACCGGATGCCCGTGGCCTGATGCAGCTTCTCGCCGACCGCCTCCGGCAGCCCCGCCCCGCCTCCGGTAATGGCGATCAGCGAACTCAGATCGTATCGCGGAAGCTGAGGATTGGCCAGAAAATCAATAATCATCGTGCTGATTCCCGTCCAATGCGTGCACTTGCGGTCTTCAATGAGCCGCGCGGCCGTATTGCGATCCCACCGCGTCATCATGACAATGGCGGCCCCCATATAGATAGGCGTGTGCATGCCGTGAACCATACCGGTCACATGAAATAAAGGAAGCGTGGACAGCACGATCGATTCCGGCGTCAGCGCTCCCCAGAAGGCCGTCGCAATCACGTTCGCCTGCACCGACTTATGGGTATGCATGCAGCCTTTCGGTTGGCCGGTCGTCCCGGACGTGTAGGGCAAGACCGCCAGATCGCTTCCGGCCGTCTCCGGGACAGGCCGCGCTCCGATGGCGGCCCCCATCGCTTCCGCCCACGGGATGACTTGAGGGGAGGCCGGTTCCAGCCGGGGAGCCTTGACGAAGTCCGGGGCATCCGCGCCTGGATTCGGGCAGTAGTCGGAGTATGCAGCGAGAATAATGCGTTCCAGACAGCTCGTTCCCAGCAGCGGCTCGATGCGCGGATACAGCTCCTGGCTGACCAGGCCGATCTTGACGCTGCCGTCTTTAATGTAGAAAGAGAGCTCCTCCGTCAGATTCATCGGATTGATCGGCACGACGATGCCGCCGCACCGCAATATCGCATAGTAGGAAATGATGAATTGGGGACTGTTCTGCATGTAGATCAGCACGCGGTCGCCTTTGCCGACGCTCACATGCAGTAAGTAAGCGGCCATGCGGTTGACCTCGTCTCTCAATGTTCGGTAGGTGATAACCTGATCATAATAGATAATCGCCGTCCGCTCTGGATAGCGGCGGGCGGTCACTTCCAGATTGTCGCTCAGCGTCGTGTCCGGCACCGCGAGCGTAACCGGCATGCGTGCAGGCCAATACGCAAAATGGGCACGTGTCACCCCAATCTCCTCCTCAGGCATACGAATGGTCAAATGCTCGGAACGGATATATAGTCAGCGCTTAGATCTGCCTCCGTTCCGTCTGCCGCCAAGCATGCGCTATCAGCGCCCGGACGGTCTCATCGAAGCGGGCAAACCGCTCATCGTTCGTTTGTCCTTTTTTCCAGCGGTAATAGATCTGCTGACAGATGACGGCCAGCTTGAAGTAAGCAAACGTCAAATAATACGACATCCCGGACACATCGCGTCCGCTCCTGGCCGCATAGGCTTCGAGGAATTCATCCCTCGTCATGAAGCCCGGGCGCACCGTCAACGGCGGATGCCCCAGCCCGCGCAGCAGCTCCGGCGGATCGTCCCGCTCGAACCAATAGCTGAGCGCCGCGCCGACATCGGCCATCGGATCGCCGACCGTCGCCATCTCCCAGTCGAATACGCCGGTCATCTCGCTCAGGCGGCTGCGGGAGAACATCACATTGTTCAGCTTGTAATCATAATGGATGACGGCCGGAGTCTGCGAAGCGGGCAGCGTATCGATCAACCACTTCTGGAGCTTATCCGCCTCCCGAATCTCCTCCGTCTTGGCCCGTTCATAGCGTTCCACCCAGCCCTGAACCTGACGGCGCATGAAGCCTTCCGGTTGGCTGATCGCCCGCAGATTCGCCTCTTCATAAGGCGCTTCATGGAGCTGCGCGAGTGTCGACACCATCGTTGCGGAGATCTCCCTGCCCAGCGCGGGTGTATATTCCACATGCGGGGGAAAGTCCCGATCCAGAATGATCCCATGCCGCCGCTCCATCACAAAAAACGGGCTGCCGATCACCGAAGAATTCCCGCAGTACAGATACGGACGAGGCGCAAGCGGGAATAAAGGATGGAGCCGCTTCAGCAGCGTGAACTCGCGCTCCATGTTATGCGCCTTCGGCGCCACCGGGCCGAGCGGAGGCCGGCGCACGACCGCTTCCCAGTCTCCGGCGCGAATCAGATAGGTCAAGTTCGAATGTCCCGCCCCGAACTGCTCGATCTCGATCGAAGCGCCGTCCGGAATGTCGAGATGCTCCCGTAAATACGCGTCAAGCGCGGCCACATTCAGCTCTTCGCCCCGGCGCACGGGAATCGTGTCCTTTGGCACTGCCTTTTGCTTGGACATCGTTTTGATAAGCCCCCTTTTCCGTACCATTCCTATTCACCTCAGCTCTTGGGCATGACTGGCTTCCCTCGCCAAATCCTGCCGCGGCGCTGCATGGCTGATATACCCCAAAATCGGCTATGCTGACAATCAGCGCGACCTCGAAGCTACATGGCCGACATGCCGCCGTCCACGGCCAGCACCGCTCCGGTCATATAATTCGAAGCGTCAGACGCCAGAAATACGGCGCTCCCCTTGAGATCGCTGTCCGAGCCAAGCCGCCCGAGCGGAGTAAGGCGGAGGATCTGCTCGCCTCCATGATGAAGGACCTCCCGTGTCATCTTCGTCGGGAAAAATCCGGGCGCAATCGCATTGACGCGAATCTGGTGCCTGCCCCATTTGGCCGCCAGATCTCTCGTCAACGCGATGACCGCCCCCTTGCTCGCGCTGTAGCCGACGGCATCCAGCCACTGCGGATCGGTTCCGCTCAAGCCCGCGACGGAAGCGATGTTGATGATCGTGCCTCCGCCCTGCCCGATCATCATCCGGCCGACCGCCTGCGACATGAGGAATGTCCCCGTCACGTTAATATCCATCACCTTGTTCCACGCTTCGAGCGGCATCTCGACAGCGGGCGCGCCCCAGGAGGCCCCGCTGTTGTTGACCAAAATGTCGATGCGGCCATAGATCTCCGCCGTTCGCTCCGCCACCCGCCGCACCTCGTCCGGGCGTCTGACGTCGCAAGCCATCGCATGGCATCTCACGCCCGTATCCCGCTCGATGCGAGCGGCCGTCTCGCGGCACGCTTCCTCCTTCCGGGAGCACAGGACCAGATTGGCCCCGGCCTCCGCCAGCCCTTGAGCAATCTGCGCCCCAAGCCCGCGTCCGCCGCCGGTGACGATTGCCGTCTTGCCCGTCAAGTCGAATAATTGCCTGACATTCACTTCGGTCTCCCCCTTCTGGATAGCAGAAATTTAAGTGGCACTTACATCGCAACCGGTTTCATTTATCGTCGTATTTGCGAAGCTCCAGCTTGGCGATGGCGGCTTGATGCACTTCGTCCGGGCCGTCCGCCAGGCGCAGCGTTCTCGCATTGGCCCAATGCGAGGCGAGCGGGAAGTCCTCGCTGACCCCCGCGGCGCCGAGCGCCTGAATGGCCCGGTCGAGCACCCGCAGCGCCATATTCGGCGCGACGGCCTTGATCATCGCAATCTCCGCCTTGGCGGCCTTGTTCCCGACCGTGTCCATCATATAGGCCGCCTTCAGCGTCAGCAGGCGCGCCTGCTCAATCTCGATTCGCGACGCGGCGATCCACTCCTGAACGACGCCCTGGTCGGCAAGCGTCTTGCCGAACGCCGTGCGCCGCCGCACGCGCTGGCACAGCTGCTCGAGCGCCCGTTCCGCCGCCCCGATCAGCCGCATGCAATGATGGATGCGTCCGGGGCCGAGCCGCCCCTGCGCGATCGCGAATCCTTTGCCCGCTTCCCACAATATCGAGTCCGCCGGCACGCGAACGCGGTCATACTCGATCTCGGCATGCCCATGCGGCGCGTGATCATAGCCGAACACGGGAAGCATGCGGCGGACCCGAACGCCGGGCGCATCCATCGGCACCAGAATCATCGACTGCTGCTCATGGCGCGGCGCGCCCGGATCGGTCTTCCCCATTACAATCGCCACCTTGCAGCGCGGATCGCCTGCCCCGGAAGACCACCATTTGCGCCCGGTCACGACGTACTCCTCCCCCTCGCGCTCGATCGTCGCCTCGATATTGGTCGCATCCGAGGACGCCACATCCGGCTCCGTCATCGAGAAGCACGAGCGGATTTTCCCGTCGAGCAGGGGCAGGAGCCACTTGTCCTTCTGCTCCCGCGTGCCGTACCGGACAAGCACCTCCATATTGCCCGTATCCGGCGCCGAGCAATTGAACACCTCCGGCGCGATAAGCGAGCGGCCCATGATCTCGCACAGCGGCGCATACTCGAGATTCGTCAGGCCCGCTCCATACTCTTCGTCCGGCAAAAACAGATTCCAGAGCCCGGCCCGCCTGGCCTCCTGCTTCATCTCCTCCATCACCGGCGGCACCGTCCACCTGCTGCCGGCCTGCTGAAGCTGCTTCTCATACGTCTTCTCGTTCGGATACACCACTTCATCCATGAACTCCAGCAGCGTACGCTGCAGCGACTTCACCTTCTCGGAATAATCAAAATTCACTAGCCCATCCCCCTTCACCCGAAACATACTGACCGGATAGTATGCTGACATGGTACATACTTACATAAACAAACCTCAAAATATTCAATATTTTTGTTTTTTAGTGATGGGCGTTGCTAGGTGGAGTGGTGGACTTATTTGTGGGGGATGTGGCGGCGAACCGGGAAAAGATGCTTATGGAGAGGTGATGGGGATGGGAGGGGAAATAGAGAAAAGCGCCTCCTGGTGGGAGACGCTGAGGGTAAGAGCATGTGCTTTTGAGACTGGTTAGGTCTTTCAATGCAAAAATGAAAAGAGATTTGGGGTCTACAATATCACTCATTTCCTTTCCCCGTTAGATAGGCTCTCAAATCTCCAACGGCCAGAATGTCTATGTATCCGTTATCGTCAAGGTAGGCGCCCACAGCGGGAAAGATGGCGGGGGGTTCCTCTATAGGCAGGCTTTTATGATCATCTAATTCAAGCGGCTTATTATGGATCGAATCGTAAACATATACAAGACTCCCGCCTATTATTTCTTTATCGTCTATCGTTGCCGTTCCGTATTTTTTCCTTAAGTTTATCCGGGAGATCGCCGATTTTTGCTCCGGAGGGATGCGCATAATAATCTCCTTCGGCAATGTAAATAAGCGAAGCAGCATTGTTACGATAATATACCGCCAGACCATGATCGTAGATCAAGAACTCTCCATTTGATGCTAATTCCCCTTTTCCCGCTACCCACTCGACTTCAGCCGCCTCCATCCCATAACAAATGACTCCTCCGTCATGTACGCGAAAGATACATGGATCAGGGCGTGATGAGCCTGCCAGGGAACGACATCCCGCAAGCAAAAGAGCAACGGCGACAACCACAATAATTTTCCTCACGGTCCCCCTCCTCTAAAAAGTCCTCACCAGCGGGGGAATGCATATACAAAACAACGAGCCCAGCGAGAGTTTCCCGGCCTGGGCCCGTCTCCAAGCTATTTGCGGCTCTTCGCGATCAACGCTTCTTTAACCAGACGAAGTTCTTCGGTGCGACGGGCCATCTCGGCTTTACATTCCACCAGCCGTCTTGTTTCCGCTTCGTACCCCTCTTTGTCGCCTGCCTGGAATCGTTCTGTCATCTTGGCACTAATCTGTTTTCTTCTCTTTTTCAGACTAGGCAGCGTTTCGTTTTCCAGAGTTCGTTGCAATGCTCTCAATTCCGATGCATTCTTCTCCATAAATTTGTTCGGCGGAGCCGGACTTTCCTCTCCCACCGTAATGACTTTGTTTGGACTATCAACGGTAAAACCAACGTCCAGTTCTTTCAACATTGGGCGCAACGGAACATAGAGATTTCCCTCAATCAGGGCTCCTTCCATCGGCTTCCCATTAATCACCACCTTGTATTCCTCGCTGACCTTCTTCCCGGTGAGTGAATAGTGGCTTTGGCCGTCAAGTGAACAACCCGCAGTCGCAGCCACAACGACAACGGCCAGCCCAAAGAATAACAAATAAATCCATTTCTTCATCTAATTTCAACCTCACAGCGTAGCCATAATTTCTATATGATACCACTTTTGCGTTGATAGTGTGAAAGTTTCCCCTTCCATTCCCGTTTTTGCCAAAATAGTCCGGCTCACGAGCCATGAATGCAACCCACGCCCATTCTACGAAAACATTTGGTGCGCTCCTTCCCTCTTGTCTATCATTTCTATGGCAACTCTCCCTGTTTTTGCGTAAAATAGAAACCGAAAAAAATAGAGTTGCAGATTCGCGTTTGCATCGATGCGCGATAGAAAGAGGGTAGTTCGATGAAAAAGAGTCGTTATATCTATTCTATGTTGGCGGTGCTATGTATAGCAGCGATGCTGTTCCCGCAGCAAGCCGCACAGGCCGCCGGAGAGCCGAAGCAGGCCGAAGGAACGAAGATTGTGCTGGACGGTTATCCGCTCGAATTCTCGGCGAAGCCGATGATTATACAAGGAACGACCATGGTTCCGTTCCGCGGCATTGCGGAAGCGCTGGGCATCGAGGTGACATGGAATCCGAAGACCAAGACCGTGGCCGCGAAGCAGGCGACGGCGGATGGGGAGAAGTCCGTGCTGCTGCAGTTGAACCAGAAGACAGCGAAGGTGGACGGGCAAGCTGTCGCGCTGTCCATGGCGCCGTTGGCCCGAGCGGGGACGACGTATATTCCGCTCAGCTTCTTCGGTAAGCAGTTCGGAGCGAAGGTATCCTGGAATGCCGCAGTGAAGACGGTCTCCATTCAATCGCCGCCGAAGAAGATGTACAGCATGACCTACTATGCCATCGCTTCCTTCAAGGAGCGCCATCTCCTGACGAAGTTCGACGCGGCGGCATTCGGCTGGGCGCGGCTGCAGGAGGATAGCACGATCACGACCAGCGGCAAAGACTTCTACTGGCCGGAGCCAGCGGGAGAGCTTACGCCGGAATCAATCGTGAACGGAGCGAAGCAGGACGGGACGAGCCCTTACCTGATGGTCTTCGCCTCGGATCGCAAGAACGAGCTTACCAATATGCTGGAGGATGAAGCGCTCGCGGCCAAGGCAAGGGAAGATATTATCGAGTTGGCCCAGGACAAGGGCTTCTCCGGCATAGCGCTTGATTTCGAAGGATTGGGACTGTCCGGCGACATCGCCAAGGCGAAGCAGGACTACAACCGCTTCGTTGCGCAGCTTGCCAAGCAAGCCGAAGCCGCCGATCTGAAGCTGACGCTCGTGCTCCATCCGCTGAACGGCGCTTATCAAGGATACGATTATAAGGCGCTCGCCTCCGAAGCGGACGATATCATTATTATGGCGTATGCGTACGAGGATGAAAAAGCCCCGGAACCGCTGCATAAAGTGGACGAGGCGATTCAGCTCGCGCTGAAGGAAGTGCCGCGGGATAAGCTGATCCTCGGCTTGTCGATGGGCAGCGAGAACAGCAAGTCCGTCTCTTCGGTGATCGGACTTGCCAAGCGCCACGATCTGAAAGGCACGGCCATCTGGAGACTGGGGCTCATCGGGGAAGACGCGATAGCGCAGGTAGAGAAGAGCATCGTGCCGTTGAAGCAATAACAGGAAGCAGCCGACCGTGAAGGTCGGCTTTTTTCCGTCTATTTTTCAACCCGCAAGGAGTCGGCCGTGCGCAGCCGCCCCAGCGCCAACCAGGCAACCGCTGCGACCAAGATGCCGAACAGGGCGAAGACGGCGGTACCGCTGAGCCAAGCGAGCAGCCATCCGCCTGCGAGCGGGCCTGCCGCCATGCCGACATAGCGAATGAAGTTGAACAGCCCCAGCGCACTCCCCCGCTGCGATTCGAACTCATTGCTGATCATCGTGGCGAACAAGGGCGTCAGCACGCCGCCGGATATCCCGTACAGGACCAAAGCCGCAGACAAGCCGATCAAGGAGACGGACTCGGTCGCCGCGAACAGCAGCATGCTGGCGGCAGCCAGGATACTGCCTCCGGCCGCCAGCGCGCGGTGCGGCAGCTTCGCCTGGATCGCTTTAAATGTCATCGTCCCCGCAATATTGCTCAGCGCCATCGGCAAATAAAGCAGACCGACGATTTGCAAGCTGACCTGATAGTGATCGGTCAGCAGCGCAGGCAGGTAGACAAGAATTTCAAAGTAAATGAAGAAATAGAGAAAAGCGAGCGCGAAAATCGCCTTCGATAATTTATTTTTCATAATCCCGGCATATTGAGCAATTCGTTCGCGCAGGCGAACCATCTTCTCATCTGCCCTCTTGTCCCGCGGAAAATACACTCCGTTCGCGGCCAGCAGGAGGATAGACACGCCTGCGAGGAACCAGAAAATACCCGGGTAGCTGTACCGCTCCCCGATCCATCCGCCCAGCACCGGAGCGGCCGCAGGAGCGACCGACAGTAGCATCTGATACGTCCCCATTGCGCTGCCGCGCTGACTGCCCTGGAACAAGCGGCCGATGGTCGTGGCCGCGATAAGCGGGATCGCTGCCGTTCCGAAGGCTTGCAGCGCCCTGCATACGAGGAATACGGCAAAATCGTCCGTAACCGCGCAGCCGATACTGGCCCCTATCGTGAGCACGAGGCCGGGAATCAACACCATCCGCGCTCCCTTCATGTCAATGACAGAGCCGATCACGATCTGCATTGCCGCCACGATAAAGATAAATAAGGACACGGACAGATTGACCATGGAAAGAGAAACGCCGAAGGAATCCCGCAGCAGGGGAAGGATGGGCGAATATATATTTTGCATCAGCGAGGCAAAGAAGGTGCTGATACAGACCAGATAGAGCAAAAACGCGGAGCGAACCTCCTTGCCTCCCCTCATGATTCCCTCTCCCCCATCGCTTGAGAGGAGCGAATGCGAAGCTCTCCCGCTTCCAAGGACGCGATCCCGTCCATCAGCACGCGCTTCAAGAAGCTCAATTGCTCCCCGTCATACCGATCGAGAAAACGAACGAACAATTCCCGCGCTCTCCCGTGCAGCTTCTCATGCAGCATAAAAGCCTTCTTCCCCGCCGCCGTCAGGCGAAAATAAATTTCTTTCTTGTTGTCGCTGAGCTGCGTCTTGCGAATCCAGTCCTCCTTCAGCAATTTGCTGCAAATTTTCGAGATATTTCCTTTGCTGATAGACATTTTCTCCGCGATGGCCGTCACATTGATCGGCTCATGCTGCCCGATACAGGAGATGACATGGATCTCCGTGAGATTGAGCGAAGCGCCTCCGGACAACGAATGCTGGATTTCGGCCAGAAGCGCCTCGCTTTCCAACTGTTCTTGCAGCTCCTGCTGATGCAGGAATTTCATGTAGATCTCGTGAAGTTGCATTTTTACAATATCGGTATTATCCATGTTACAAGCACCACCCATTATTTTGTTTCATATGAAACAATATTGCCAAAATAAAAGACTTAATCAGATAAAAAGTGATCACATTATCGTTTCCTAGGAAACTATATTGGCATCGTACCCCTTTTTCAGCAGATCGTCAACCCCCTGACTAGAAAAAAGAACACGCCCCGCGATGCAGCGGGTGACGTGTCCTTATTTTGCGGAAAAGGCGGCGAAGCGTCATAACTCATCCATTCCGGTTCACCCGAAAATTTGGGCAGCGATGCCATACAAGGTGCCGTTCCGCTCTGGCACATTCCGCCCACGGAGGACATAACAGGAGGCCGGGTGGCCCGTTCGAAGCCGCATTGCCGCAAGTAAGGAAGAAGAGCGCGCTGCTCGTCCGGCACATCGATGCGAAGCCTGCCGTCATGCCCGGCCGCCAGATGATGGATGAGACAGGCCGCAGCTTCGGGATTCGGCGCAATAATGGGACCGAGAACCAAGTGGACCGGTCCGGCCACGGCTAGGCCATATCCTGCAATCTGCTTCGCTTTATCCCGCAGCACCACGCGTTGCCTCGCTTGCCGGATCCGCGAATGGAGAAAAGTCTGCCGCTCCGCGCCTACCGCCATTCGATCAAGCCTATGAACTTGGTCCAGGCACACCCCATCGAATGGCTCGATCTCATAGTGTTCCGCTTCATGGACAGGGAGCTCCGCTGAATAACGATCGGCCACCATCTTATGCACGCATGTCACGGCACCGAACCCTAGCTTCGCATAGAGCGGCTCGCCTTCCTTCGTTGCAATCAGCATGACGGCGGCTTGATCGCCAACCGCCCCTGTACAAGCCTGTACCGCTGCTTTGCCCAGACCTCGCCCCCGATACGCCGGATGAACGATGACCATGCCAATGGAAGCCAGCTCGTCCCCATAAGACAGCACAGCCGAGCTGGATACGAGGCTTCCCTGCTCCGTCTTGTGGCCGAACACCTGCCCTGCCGACAGAATCGTCACGAGCTCGGGCTCGTCATAGTCCCATCCGACGGAATCGGATAGAGCGATCAGGCCGGGAATATCCTCCTGATGCAGTTCCACCAATCGAACTGCGGTACCGCACATCGTCATATCCCTTCATCCTTTCCGAAAAAAATGCCGTATCGCCTGTTCGCGAGGCAAAGTACATGCTCCTCCTATCCCGACCGAGGCAGCGTTACCGTCACGCATGCGCCTCCTTCCGGCCGGTTGGAGGCATCGATATGGCCCCCATGCTTCTCCACAATCAACTTCGCCATGTACAGGCCGAGTCCTGCATGGCCCTTATTGCCCGAGCGCGACGGATCCCCCTGCACGAACTTGTCGAACACCGCCTTCATCATATCGGGCGGGAATCCGGGGCCGGTGTCCGTTACCGTCAGGGTGACATCGTCTTGCGCGCATTCCGTCGTCCAGACGATCGCCCCGCCCGGCGGCGTATAGCGCAAGCTGTTGGACACGACATTGTCCAGCAGCTCTGATAATTTATCCGCATCCAGCATTGCGCGCTGATGCTCTGCTTTCCCGGCCAGGCTGCAGCGAAATTCAATGTTCCGCTCCCCGCATAATCGCTCAATCTCGGAAGCCTTCTCTTCTACGAAAACTCCCACATTCACTTCATAGAAATTCAGCCGGAATTGAGGCACTTCCATCTCCGCTACCCTGTTCATGTCTTGCACGAGACGAGCCGCGCGCTTCGTATTTTTATCGATGGTCCGCAAGTAGCGCTCCAACCGATCCGGGTTCTTCATCCCGCCTTCCAGCAATCCTTCGACATGCCCCTGCACGA
Source organism: Paenibacillus dendritiformis (assembly GCF_021654795.1). Taxonomy (NCBI): domain Bacteria; kingdom Bacillati; phylum Bacillota; class Bacilli; order Caryophanales; family Paenibacillaceae; genus Paenibacillus; species Paenibacillus dendritiformis. Next base: position 629,224 of record NZ_AP025344.1, on the reverse strand, counting down.
TCGCGAGCGGCGTGCGCAGATCATGCGCCAGCGCCGCCACCATGTCCCGCCGCTCCTGCTCGAGCTTCCATTCGCGCTGCAGGGACAAGGACAGCTCCCGCCGCATCTCGTCGATGGCCTTCATCAGCTGCGCGATCTCGGAGGTGCCTTCATACGAGAAGCTGAAATCCAGATCGCGCCTCTGCACCCTCCTCGTCCCCTCAATCAGCGCTTGGATCGGCTGGTTCAGCTTGCGCCCGAACCTACTCCCGAACAGCCAGGTGAACAGAATCACGATAAGGAAGGGCATGACCAGCACCATAAGGATGATAACGGCCGCGAATGAATTTTTCGCATGCGGCGAGACGCCCGCCTTCAAGATATACGAGACAATAACGGCGCCCTCGACTCCCCCTGCCTTGTCGATAATCGGCATGACCGTGTGCATCTGCCCGAGCTTCTGCGTGCCGGTGGAGTTAAGCAGCCGAATCAACTCCCGGCGCCCGTCAATCTGCGGATCGGTCAGCGTGCCATAGAGGTAACGGCCATGGCGATCCACGACGGCATAGGACATGCCGTTCTCATCGATAAGCCGTTCCATGGCCTGGGCGCCCTGCTTTTGCAGCAGACGCTCCCCTTCCTCCTCCACCATCCTCTGAATCGACGGGACTTTTTTCTCATAATGATTGGCGGGCCGGAGCCAGTCCAGCTTCCCCTGGTTCAGCATCCACAGGAACCCGCCCCATACCATCGCCGATACAAGCAGGCTGAACCCGATAACGCAACAAAAATAAACGATAAACTGGCGTTTGAACGGATAGATCTTCATTGGCTATCCTTCCACTTGTACCCGATGCCCCATACCGTTTCGATCCAGCGGGAGCCGGGTGCGGCCGCTGCCATTTTGGCGCGGATATTTTTCACATGCTCGGTCACCGTCGCATCATCGCCGACCGCGTCCAGTCCCCATACCTGCTCATAAATATGCTCGCGCGCGAAGACTTGGCCCGGATGCATCGCAAGCAGCTCCACGATAGCGAACTCTCGGCTCGTGAGCGCCAGCGCCTTCCCATGACAACTCAACTCATGCCCCCCGATACTGACGGTAAAAGGGCCGTACCTCAGCAAGCCGTGGTCCTTGCGCTGCGAACTGCGGCGTTCCCGGCGAAGATGCGCTTCAATGCGCGCCATCAGCTCCCGCAAGCTGAACGGCTTCACGAGATAATCATCGCCTCCTGCCGCCAAGCCGTAGATCCGATCCGCTTCGCTCACTCTGGCGCTGACGAAGACGATCGGACACGGTACCGCATCCCTCACCTGCTTGCAAAATTGAAACCCGTCCGTCCCCGGCATCATCACGTCCAGCACAATCAAGTCCGGCGTCTGCCTGCGGATTATCCGCTCCGCCTGCTCTGCGCGGTAAGCCGTCATCACCGTATAGCCCGCATCCTCCAGCGCATCCTGCACGAACACGGTCATCTCCTCTTCGTCATCGACGAGCAATATGGTCGCACTCGACATCGACATCCTTCCATCTCCTCCGCCCCATGATCTCCGCTATTCAGTGTAATCCAATCTTCTTCCACCGGGCAAATTTGCGCTTCTTTATACATTCTTGAGAATTGCGGTGTACACTGAGCGCGACTAGCGAGGAAGGGAAGGATGATTTTGATCGCAAGTTCAACAGCAACGGATCGTTCACCATGGAAAAAAGAAGCCGGACTATACATCGCTCTCGTGCTCGGCTTGACACTCGCCGCCAATCTGAGCGGCAGAATGGAGCTGATCGGCATCAGTCAAGCGACGCCGCTGATTGCCGTGCTGATCCTGCTTCTGCTCCGGCCCGGGCGGAAGGACACGCTGCGGGGAACAGGCATAACGCGACTCGGGAAGGCGCGCTGGCACATCGTCGCCCTGCTGACCGGACTGCCTGTGGCCGCGGGCTTCGCCGCCGCCTGGGCGCTCGGCTATGTTGCTTTGCCGTCAGCGCAGGAGCTGGGGGGCGGAATGACGGTAGCGGCCTATATTCAGCTCGTGACCCTGAACCTGTTCAAGCCGAACCTGTTTATTGTGATGACGCTGCTGTTCGCCTTCGGCGAGGAGATCGGCTGGCGCGGCTATTTGCAGCCGAAGCTGAGCGAAGCGCTGGGCGTGAGAAAAGCGGTTCTGATCACGGCCGCCGTCTGGGCCGTATTCCATTATCCGTTCTACTTGAACGGGTATAACGACGACGGCATGCCGCTCATCACGATCGCGCTGTTCACGGCCATGATTTTTCCGCTGTCGATCGTCATGGGATGGGTTCGCTACGCAAGCGGCAGTATATGGCCCGCCGTCCTGATTCATACCGTCATCAACCACAGCCGCTACTGGCTCGAGGTTCTGTTCTATCACAAGCAGAGCGGCTGGACCTATATTGCCGGAGAATCCGGCGCCGTCACGCTGCTGATCTGGTGCCTCGCCGCCCTGTTCATATGGAGGGCGCTGCCCGATTCGGATACGCTTCAAGCCAGTTCGGCACGGAAGAGAACCTCCGATCATTAAGGAAATTCTCGTTGGCCTCTAACACCCGAGCGGCGTACAGAACAGGGATAAGATTCTGACACTGTTCTGTACGCTTGCCGGCGAATAAGAATATCAGTGCAGGTGAACTTGTGCAGGTGAAGCCATTGTCACATCCTCTCTCCATTCGTAATGCATCCGGGTTTCATCGATGATTTGGCGCAGCCAACGCGTTTGCTCTTCTTCGGAAATCTTTTTTGCATTCAGTATTACTTTCAATAATTCAAGCGCTTCATTCATTTGCAATAGGGTTGGATTTTCTCCCGTTTCCTCCAGGATTGTCTGAATCTCCTGGATTTTTCTGTATGACTTCACTGCCTTCGTCAGGTACTCTTTGTCATCCTCATTTTGATTTGGCGTCGCTGCGGCAACCGCCAGACATTTGGCAATGACTGTTGGAGCTTGCTTTTTTATACCTGTAGAGGCAGACACAATCTGTTCAAGCTTCTGACGATCCTCCCATGCTCCATAACAGAGCGCTTCCATCCCGGATGCATTGGCAAGGACTATATTGGTTACTACGTTTTTAGCCCCCATCTCCACTGCCAGGTTTACTCCCCGGCGCTTTAGCGCATGGATTGTGCGTTCCCATTGCACCGGCTGGGTAAGATGAAGAAGCAAATGATTCGTCAGATGTTCGGAATGCGCCATCGGTTGGGCGTTCACATTGGTGATTACCGGATATGTAAAATAACCAAACGGAACATCAGCCAGCTTCGCTGCCAACTTATCTGCCGCTTGCTGCATGAGCGCCGAATGGAAGGGAGCGCTTCCCAACAATGGCGTAGCTTGCCCTCCCAACTCCGTCACCCGGTCCTCCAATTCCCATACAGCCCGGGCTTCACCTGATACTGCCGTTTGAAATGGCGTATTATAACAGGACACGGTAACGGCTTTTCCCTCCATCGCCAGTTTGTCGCATTCTTCTTCGACCCGTGTCCGATCGAGGCGGTCGATAATCGTCATGCTGCCTGAGCCCGATTGGGCAACCTCTTCTGTCAGGATTCCTCTGTAATGCACAAGCTTCAAGGCATCATCGAATCGAATGGCGCCCGCGCAGGTAAATGCCGCATATTCGCCCAGGCTATGCCCGGCAAGGAATTGGGGCATAATCCCCAACTCCTCTATGAATGCTCTAAAGCATACAACGCTGGAAACCAGAATAGCAGGGTGGGCATTCCTCGGTTTGCCTAATTCGCTCAAAGGCCCGTCGAAGCACAGGCTGGCGAGATCATACCCCAGAACATCGTTTGCTTCTTCGAAGGTTTGCTTGGCGATCGCGAAGCGATCATAGAACCCCTTGGACATTCCGACATAATGAGATCCTTGGCCCGGGAATAGACATGCGATTTTCACCATGTTACTTCTCTCCCTCTTCAAATTACTCCGGCGCTTCAATTATTGGCGGATGCCCCGAAGCTCTGCGGAACCCCAATGCTGCGGGCTCAATGCCATAAGCCATATCTTCAGGTATGGCCGCACCTGAAGGGGCCCTTGCCGTTTTACCCGCCTTCCCGCGTTTTTCTCCGCAGCGAGCGCCGAGCGGATACAAATTCCTGAGTAGCAATCAGGATTTCATGCATCTGGGTTGTTCCCTCAATAATTTCATTGATTTTCGCGTCCCTGAAATAGCGTTCCACGGGATAGCCGGCGTGGCAGCCATGGGCGCCATGGATCTGAACCGCGTCGCTGGCTGCTTTGTTTACGATAATCGACGCAAAATATTTGGCCGCCCACGTCTCCATGATGCTGTCCGGATCGCCTATGTCTTTCAAGTAACCGGCTCTATAGCATAGCAGTCTTGCCGCTTTCAATTGAACCGCCATTTCCGTAATCATCTTCTGAATGAGTTGATTCTCGCGCAGCGGCCTTCCGAACTGGGTTCTCGCGTTCGCATAATCAATGGATGCCTCAAGACAAGCTTGGGCCAGACCGACGCATCCGCAAGCGATTGTATATCTGCCGTAATCAAGGCTGGACAAGGCGACATGAGACAGCCCCGTACCGACTTGCCCCACCAGATTGGCGGCTGGAATACGGCAATTCTCAAAGCTTAGCTCGGCAAGCATAGAGGCCCTCGCTCCCAGGAGCCCGGACATCGGTCTAACCTCCAAACCTTCGCGGTTCCTCTCGACGATAAAGGCACTCGGCTTTCCTTCGCATTTGGCCAGAATGAGGAAGACATCGGCGATTTGCCCCATCGTAATCCATTTTTTACACCCGTTCAGCACATAGTGATCCTCAACAAGCGCGGCTGTGGTCTCGATGCTCTTGGCATCGCTGCCTACATTCGGCTCCGTCATCCCAAACGCGCCCACGGCCTCGCCGGAAGCCAATTGGGGCAGCCAGTCATCTTTTTGCGTCTCCGTTCCCCATCTGAAAATGGCCAAAGCAATCATTCCCTGGACAGTCAATAAGCTTCGGACCGAGGAACATCCGCGCCCTACTTCCTCATTCAAGATTCCCAGCGTGACGTTGTCCAGCTCCATTCCGCCATACTTCAGGGGCAGCATCGAGCCCAGAAAGCCTTGCTTCCTCACCTTCCTCAGCACATCCGGGCAGATCCGTTCCTCCTTGTCGTTCTGGCAAGCATAGGGAATGATTTCCGAATCGACAAAATCCTTGAATGTGCTTTGCCACTGCAATTGCTCTGACGTTAACTCCATTTTCATCCCGATCACCATCGCTTTACGGAATATTAGGATTGCTGCTCCACCGTTGTTTTAGCCGCAATCAAGCCGGCCATTCGATTGATCGTCCGGAAATGGTCCAAATCCATATCTTGGTTTTCAATCCGGATAGTGAATTCCTGCTCGAGGAACATCACCAATTGCATGGCAAACAATGAATTGGCAAATCCAAGCTCGAAAATGTCCTCGTCGTCCTGCAACTCCCGCTTACGGAAAAACCGGCATAAAAACTCTTTGATTTTCGCTTTGCTTTCTTCCATGCCCATACACTCCTTCCTGGATATCGAAGTTGATTGCCTATCAAGGAAACACTATTCATAGACGTAAAAACCCCGTCCGCTCTTTCTCCCGTATAATCCTGCATCCACCATCTTCCTTAACAGAGGGCAGCACCGGAATTTGGGGTCCTGGTAGCTTTCGTAGAGAACATTCAGGGAATGAACCACCGTATCGAGTCCGATTAAATCAGCGGTCTCCAGCGGTCCCATGGCGTGCCCGTAACATTTTTTAAAAATGTCATCCACTTCGGATGGGGACGCAACCTGATCCTGCACCACATAAGCCGCTTCATTCATGAACAGATGCGAAATCCGGTTGGATACAAAGCCCGGATAGTCGTTGACTACAATGATGTCCTTCCCCATCCTGCCCATCAGTTCTTCGACCGCTCGAACGCATTCGTCCGAGGTATAATACCCCCGAATGACCTCGACGGTTTTTTTGACAGGCACCGGGTTCATGAAATGAGTGCCGATTACGTTATGAGGGCGCGTAGTTACAGATGCTATCTTGGTGATAGAAATGCATGACGTATTGACCATAAAGATGCATTCCCGATTGCATATTCCGTCAATCGTCCCGTAAATTTCTTTCTTCACCTCCCAATCCTCTGTCGCATTTTCGATGACAAAACCGACGTCCTTCAGCACGCGGTTGTCCGTGCCGAATTCGATCCGGTTCATAATTTGCTCTGCATCTTCAAGGCCTTCGCCCGAACCGAACAAAGAGCGAAAACGAAGGTTATTCCTGATCTCCTTTTCCGCCCATTCCAGCTTATCCGCGCGCACATCCAGAAGAAGCGCTTGCAGCCCTGATTGGGCTAGGCTTTGCGCAACGCCGCTCCCCATGACGCCCGAACCGATAACACCGATTTTCATGACAACCCCTGCCTCACACCATATTTTGATTCCGTATCACTGGTCGTCGTAATCGCACCTCATAACCTTCTTTTCCCTCTCAGGCGGACTGCGATATAGGCGGCCCTGGCGCTCAGACAAAACTGTGCAGCGAGTCGCCAGGAATCTGTCTGACCGCCAGCGAGATGACCAATATATGAAAAAAAGCATTCTGTTATATCGCGCGTCTCTTCCCACAGTCTATTGACAAGCCGTCCCGCCACAACATAGGTCAGGGCCAGCACCCGCAATAACTCCCACAGAGATCAGCAGACCATATATATTAATGAAGCCCAGATAAATGAAACAGCAGATCAGGGTGACCAGACTGGTTCAACCCGAAAACAAGCACATTGACGACGCCGCTAATCGTCTCCGTATCGTTATTCACCACCGAATACAGCTTCTCTTTTGCAACTTTCTCCGGCAAACGGAAACATGGACTGCTTCCTCTGTCTCGGGAATAAGGCGTTAAGCAGCAAATAACCCGCAAACAGAACCAGGGCAATATACACGCTTAGAATCGCAGCGCGGAAGCTTGCAGGAGCCCATACCTCGACAAATTTCCAATCTACGCCATGAAACAAAACTTGCGGGATTTGCCAAAATGTGAGCGACAGGGTGCCGACAAATACGACAAAGCTCAAAAATCGAAGACCATTCCTCCTCCAGCCGTGTTGGAATCCTCTTCTCTTCCGGGCCACTTCCAAGATAGCGGCAGACCCATTCCACACGGTGAACGCCGCAAAAGGAATCGCCAGCCCCAACATCACAAGTGAAACCTGATCCACGCTGCGGTAAATATCCGTAATCTCCGTAACGGGATGTTTACGGATAAGAATATCCATAATACCTTGGCCGATGACTTCGGTATGAGCGGAATTCAGATTCGCCATGACCGCTACACCAAGCTTCTCCTCGGGACGAAAAACGACATAGGAAGAGAAGGAAGGATTGCTTCCGCCATGGGACAGTTCCCCTCCTCCGCTCTGATACACGTACCACCCTGCGGCATAGGAAGACCCGTCTTCCCCGGGAGGAACGGAGCGATCCGGCAGATGAGAATGGATAAGCGCTGTGTCCAATGCACCCGCAACCGATTGTGTGCCCATCTGAATTTTCAGCCACGCGGCCATGTCCCCGCTGTCTGTATAGATATATCCCGCCGGTGTATTGCCGCGGAATACGGGAGCGTCATAGGGTCTGGCCCGCAAATACCCAATCTTGTGTCCTTGTACCAGCTTGCGATGGTCCGCCCGCACTGCGGACACATACGTATGCCGCAGGCCGAGCGGTTCCAGTACGTTCTCTCGGATATAATTCTCATAGGAGACGCCAGCAACTTGCTGAATGATGTGCCCTAGAATGTCGTAATTCACCGTCGCGTATTGAAACCGCTCTCCCGGATAAAAGTCAAGAGCTTCATCTCCGAGAGCGCGGACCGTCTGTTCCAGCGCCCGGTCATCGCTTGAAGCGGGAATGCTGCTGATCGTTCGGAACGGAATCCCGCTCGTGTGGTACAGCAATTGCCGGATGGTGATAGCCGCCTTGCCATGGATGCGCTTCCCCTGGCGCTCTCCGGTATATGTCATATGGAGCCATGGCACATAGTCGGATACCAGAGCATCCAGTTTTAGCTGTCCCTCCTCTGCTAGCCGCAATATGCCAAGACCCGTAAAAGCCTTGCTGACCGACCCTAACTCAAACACGCTTTCGCTCGTGATGGGTTGCCCCGTTCTCAGATCGGAGAACCCGAAGCCTCGTTGATAGACCGTCTCTTCCCCTTTTACAATAACGACGGAGATGCCAGGGATCCTTCCTTTCTGCATTTGCGCGTGAATCAAGGCCTCGATCCTGGATAATTCCTCTTCCGTTAACGACGGCTCTGAAGACTTCGAAGCAAGGGCAGTTGCCGTCGGAACCACGCCGGATCCGATCCAGAGGCTGAGGAGGAGGACTGCGGCCATGAACGCTCTGTACGCTGCTCGACAGCTCTTCATACGCTGCTCCTTATTAGGGGCTTCATCAATTCATTGTTGATCAGATCAACGATCGCTTTCTCGTGGTCATGTATAAAAAAGTGCCCGCCATCGAATCGAGTAACGAAGCATGTGCCAGTCGTCAGTTCTCCCCAAGCAGCCAAGTGTTCTTCCTTGATCGCATCTCCCCGCCCTGTCAGGACATGGACGCCGCAATCCAGCTTCTCGCTCCTTTCTGTCGGATAGCAATATTCTTCAATCATTTTGAAGTCGGCCCGCAGGGCAGGCAGGAAGACATCGAACATGTCTTCGTCGCGCAAGATTTCGTCCGGCGTCCCGCCCAGCATTCTAATCTCTTCCTTGAATTGGTCATCGGGAAGGGCATGTATCTTTGGAGACTCGACTTTCACATGCGGAGCCCTTCTGCCCGATACGATCAATTGCGCAGGTTCAAGTCCCGTGCGCTGCTTGATTTTGATGGCCAATTCAAAGGCAAGCAAGCTTCCCATGCTATGCCCGAAAAGGGCAAACGGCCCTGCCAAATCCGGTGCAATCCTCGAGTAAATATCCTCTACCGCTTCCTCCAATCGGTCGCAATTCGCCTCGCGGAATCTTTTTCCCCTTCCCGGAAGCTCTACCGGACGCAATAGAATAGAAGAGTGAAGGCGCGAGCGCCAACTGCTGTAGATCATGGCCGTTCCTCCCGCATAAGGCAGACAAAATAGTATCATGCGGCTCATTATTCGCATTCTCCCTCCCCGTGCAAATGGTCCCGCTATGATGAAAAAATGCTGTCCAATTCCGACTGTGTCAGATCCGCGCCGTCAAAATCTGATGGCGTAAAGACGGACTCCGTCTGCTGGCTGCAAAATTGCACAACCTGCCTCAGCCGGGAATGGAACTCGTGCATGAACAGCTCCATCTCCGCTCGGGCGAACCTGGCTGAACGATAGCTTAACTGGAGAGATAGCCGGCGATGAAGAATTGCCCCATTGATCTCGATGCCGTACGAACTGCCGCTTCGGGAAGAAGCAATCGCCTCCGGATGACAAGCCAGTTCAAACATGTCATCCCTCCTCGCGCCAGTAAATTCCCCCAAATAATTGAAAAGCAATTCCCGTTCGCCGCTGTCCTTCCATTCTCCATTTAAATATTTAAGAATGCCGTATCCCGCTCCATTGGCAGGAATATTGCGCAATCGTTCCTTAACCTGCTTAATCGCGGACGCGAGATCCGTTCCCTCTAACACAATCGAAAAAGGAAATATATTCGTGAACCAGCCTACTGTACGGGACACATCCAGCCCTTCTTCCAGTTCATCGCGGCCATGGCTTTCCAGATCAAGGATAATTTCATGACGGCCGGTGTAAGTCCGGATGGCCAGCAGCAAGCTCGTCATGATCAACTCAAGCGGACGAGTGCGAGATGCGGCATTGGCCGCGGTCACTAATTGCTGCGTCTCCTCTTCCGACAGTTGAAAACTGAGGGAATCACGCGCATCCATACAGGGAGTGCTTCCCATTGGCGATTGGCAAGGGAATAAGAAGCGGCTCGACAGGACATGCTCCCAATAGCTGCCTTCCTCTTCCTTCACCCTCTGACCGTAACGCTCCAGCTTCTCAGCCCACTGCTGATAAGATAGCGTTTTGGCGGAAAATGCGATCTCCTCGCCCGCTTGCCACTGCCGTACGGCTTGGTTCAAATCCTCCAATAAAATCCTCCACGATACCCCGTCCACTACGAGGTGATGGGCCGTAAGGAGCAAATACGCCTCTTGGTCGCCATGGACGAACACCGCGGCCTGAATCAGCTTTTCCGTATACAGATTTTGTGCGCTTTCCATCGCATCGGCGATCCTCAGCATTTCTTCGTGCCTCTCCCGAGATGATAAACCGGACAGATCGTGCTCCTGAATGCGGAACGGAGCGGATAAATGGCGGTTATTATACTTGAGGCGCGTTCCCCCTGGCTCAAGATTCATTCGAAGTGTGTCATGATGGCGTAGAAGATGAGCCATCATCGACTCAAGCGTGTCTTTCGGAATGGGACGCTTCATTGTCAGCAGCACTCGTTGATGGTAATGCTGTGGCTGCTCCATCTCCTGCCCGAAGAACCAGGAGATGATCGGAGTGTGCGGAATGTTTCCCTCGCAGATTCGGTCATGCGTTTCGGCAGGGCCGGCAGCCTGGACGCGAGCTTCCATCTCTCCGATAATCGGATGCGTCAAAATATCATTTGCCGTGATACGAAGTCCTCTCGTCCGCAACAGAGACATAACTTGAATAGCTTTAATAGAATCGCCGCCCAATTGATAGAAATTGTCTCCTCTCCCGACACGCTCCAGCCCCAACACCTCTCCGATCGCCTCCCTGAGAATGGCCGCATCCTTGCTCTCGGGGAGAAAACCGCTCTCCTCCCATCCGCTCCCCTCGTGGATGGCGGACGGTTCGGGAAGCGCTGAGCGATTCAGCTTGCCATTGCGGGTGATCGGCATGCTCTCCAGCGTTACCATATGCAGCGGAATCATATAGTAGGGAAGCCGGGAAGCCAGAAACGCTTTGAGTTCCTTTATCGGTACGCTTTGTTTGGCGACAATATAAGCGCAGAGCTGCGGACTGCTTCCGTCTGTGGAACGGCTGACAACGGCTGCCTCGCGGATCGCCGGGTGAGCAAGCAGCGCATTTTCAATCTCGCCCGGTTCGATTCTATATCCCCGAATGCTGAGCTGCGCGTCCGCCCGGTCCTTATACTCCAATATCCCGTCTGGGCGGAATCGGCCGAGATCCCCTGTCCTGTACAATTTTTGATTCGGCAGATAAGGATGCCTCACAAAGCTCGCTTCCGTGGCATCGGGCCGGTTCAGATAGCCTTCGGCCAATCCGTCGCCCGATATATGAATCTCCCCTACACAACCTGTTGGAAGAAGCCGCAACTGCGAATCCAACACATAAATTTGCACATTGTCGGCCGGATGGCCGATCGGCAGCGAGCCCTCCGTATCCTTCTCTGGGTCATACTTATAGATCATGCAGCCAACGGTCGCTTCGGTAGGCCCGTATTCATTCCAAATTTCAACATTGCCGCCCCATGCGGCGTCGATTTCGGCGGCGAGACTCGACTTGAAGTCCTCCCCGCCGACAATCAGCCTTCTGACAGAGGATTGCCGGTAATCGCCCCCCTTCAGGAGCGACAAGTGGGATGGAGTCAGCTTCAATACAGTCGCCTTGTTCTCTTCCATTATTCGATACAGGACGTAGTCGTCCCCATCGTCCGGGTACACCGCAATCTGCCCTCCGCTTAGCAAAGGGGTGAATAGCGAGGTAACGGTAAGGTCAAAGGCCAGGGAGGAATACAGCGGAAATACTTCAACCTCCCCCCGCACATACATCTTGCAAGCCCAGCATATATAGTTGACCAACGCCTGCTGACGGATTAGCGTCCCCTTCGGCTTGCCCGTTGAGCCAGACGTATATATGACATACGCCAGATCCGACGGATTCAGGGAGACAGGAGCCGGCTCCGCCGGCCCTTGCTTCATATCCAGCTCGTCCAGCCTCAGGATGTCTCCGGCAAAGGAAAAAGAGTCGCTGACGTTAGTCAATACCAGCTTGACGGCAGCATCCTCCGCCATGAAAGCCAACCGCTCTTGCGGCAAGGAAGGATCAAGCGGAAGATAAGCTCCCCCGGCTTTGAACACGCCCAAAATGCCAATCACTGTCTCAAGAGAATGGATCATGTGTATCCCGACGACACTCTGATTGCAAATTCCCGAATGGCTCAGACGCGCAGCCAGACGATTAGCCCGTTCGTCAAGCTCACGATAAGTAAGGCTGGCTCCGCCGCAGGACACGGCGATCCGTTCCGGTGTTTTCCGAACCTGCTCTTCAAAAAGCCGGCTGATCGTTTTCTGCTTCGGGTATTCAGCCGTAAAGCGATTAAATCCGTGCAACTGCCACTCTTTCTCCTTCGAGGTAACCAAGCTGATCTCGCTTAGGGCCGCATTCGGCATGGCGAGAACCTGGTGCAATAACAGAATGATATGTTCATACATCTGCTCCACCTGCCGATCGGTATAGGCCCCGATCTGAACATCAATATCCAGTTGCAAGCAACCGGTGTCGGACCAATCCCGAATAATCCACTGCATAGCGTACAACTGCTCGCCGCTATAAAATTCCGTATTTGTCACCGGCGCCCCATTCACCTTGGTAATATGCGAGGTATTATAGTAATTCACGCAAAAGTCAAAGAGGGATTTTTGCTCCATTCCATTCGCATGTAAATCTTGAAGCAGCAAATTGTAAGGATATTTGTGATGCTTATAACAGAGCAGCATGTCCGCATGAAGATGTTCCAGCAACTCGCGGAATGTCCAATGTTCATCGAGCCGAAACCGGAATGGCATCGTACTGGTGAACATGCCGAAGATGCTTTTCTGAAGCACGCCGCTTCGGTTAAAGACGGGCGTTCCGATAACGGCTTCCTGCCGCCCTGTAACTTTGTTCAAATAAAGAAAATAGAGGGCGGTGAAATACGTATTCATCGAATACGAATGTTGAACCGCCGCCGCCTTCAATGCCGAGGATAGTCCGGCATCAAGGGGAAATGATATGCGGCGTCCTTGAACTCCCGCGGAATGGGTAAAGACAGATTCAGGCAAAGACTGGAATTTGTCCAGCCAGAAAGAGCGATCCTGCTCGAATCGGCGGGATGATAAATATTTTTCCTCTTGAGCAATGTATTCCGAATATGCGGGAGCCTCGTCAGGCACCGTCTCTTCGCCTTGAAGCAGCATCGTATAGATGCTCCATATTTGACGAGTCAGCATGGCCATGGACCATCCATCCGCGATAATATGATGGAGCTTGACAAAAAAGCCGTTATCCGATGTTGACAAGGTAAACAACGCAAAATAATACAGTCGTTGCCCTATTAACGGGAACGGTTCGGAAGATTTAGCCCGCACCCAGGCATCGAATGCCTGATTCGGGCTGGCCTCCTGCGAGAAATCGAACCTGTCCACGGGCTTCGCCTCCGCATCGCCGACGAATTGCTTGATTTCGCGGGAGTCATCGGAGTCATGGACAAGCGTCAATCGAATTCCGGCATGAGACTGAACAAACAACCGGATCGCTCGTTCCATCTTGTCGAAGTCGAGACGGCCCTGGACTCGGCTGACGCCGCCAATATTGTGCAAGGAGGAATGCGGAAATATATTTTCAACCGTCCATATTCTTTGCTGGGGGTGAGTGAGTCGGTGCAAGACGGTATGAGCAGGTCGCTCCAAATCGTTCATCGTATCATCCTTCTTTCTTCAAATTTTGCAAAATTTGGTCGATGACCTGCCGCTCTTCCTCATAAATAAAATAATGTCCGCCCCGGAAAAACTTGAATTCGCAGGCCTTTTCCGACAGTTGCCTCCATTCGCCAAGTTCTTCCCCCACCCAAGCATCCTGTTCTCCATTCATAATGACGAGCCGGCATGTAAGCTTGTCTCTCCCCGGCCGGAACCGGTAAGTCTCGCATACGCGCAAATCGCCCCGGAAAATCGGGAGATATACATCCCGGATCTCGGCATCATTGCGGTCCCATGCCCCATTGCCCAGCTCCAGCAGCAAATCCCATAGCTCATTGTCCGGCAATCGATGCAGGCCATGATGCACGGGGAACCGGTTGGGAGGCAATTGTCCCGCCAGAAATAACGCTTCCGGCGGGCGTACCCCCATGTTCTGCAACTGCCAGGCCAATTCATAAGCGAGCAGACTGCCCATGCTGTGTCCGAACAGCGCGTAAGGCTGATCCAGGGGATAACGAAGCATCAGCGCGCGCAGATCTTCCAGAGCATCGTCGAAGGACGGATACAATGCTTCGGCAAATCTTTTCCCCCTGCCTGCAAGCTCTAGAGGAATCAGATCGACCGAGGCGGGAACAAGCTCCTTCCAATGATGGAACAGAGAAGCGGAGCCTGCCGCATGCGGGATACAAAACAATTTACACCGGCTGCTTTTACTCATCTCCCGCTCTCTCCTCCAAGTACTGCGCTAATTGCTTGATCGTCTGGTACTGATACAATTCACGCAAAGAAATCGTTATCTGCATATCCCGCTCGATCTCCGCGATTAACTTGGTTGCTTTCAGAGACTGCCCGCCCAAATCAAAGAAATTATGGGCAATCCCAATAGGCGCAACCTTCAAATTTTTCTCCCACAAGGCAACCAGTTTCCGCTGCAAATCATTGGCGGGCTCTTCATATTCGGCTTCTCCCGCCACATCGATCGGCATGCTTTTGAGCTGCTTTTTGTCAATCTTTCCGTTGCTCGTTACAGGCAGCTTGTCCAGACGGACAAAGGCGGACGGGAGCATGTACACAGGTAAAACGTTGGCGAGAAAGTCCTTCAGCTCCTGGGCCGGGACTTGTTCCTGTTCCACGATAAATGCGCATAAGTAACCGTCTTGATTCCCATCGATTCGATGGATGACAGCGGCCTCCTTGATGGCGGCATGCTTCAAGAGCGCATGTTCGATTTCACCAATCTCAATGCGGTGGCCGCGTAGCTTGACCTGCTCATCGATTCGCCCGGCGTATTCGATGCTTCCATCAGGCAGCCACCTTCCCAAGTCCCCCGTTCGATACATGCGCTCACCGAGCCTGAACGGATTATCCAGGTAATGCTTGGCTGTAGTTGAAGGAAGCTGGATATAGCCTTGCGTGACTCCTTCGCCCCCCACATAAATTTCTCCAACGATTCCAATAGGCTGAAGAGAACCCGCCTGGTTCAAAATATAAATTTGCGTGTTCGGAAGGGGCTTGCCGATAGGAACCGATTGTTTAATCCGGGAACTGGAATCGGGTCTCCACATGGTTGTGATGATCGTCGTTTCCGTAGGACCGTACAGATTGACATACTCCAATCTGCTCCATCTTTCATAGTCATGGACGGATATAGCCTCCCCTGCGGTAATGAGCAAGCGCAAGGTACGGAAATCATCAGGTTCGAGATATGCGAGATACGATGGGGTTACCGTCATGATGGTAATCCGATTCTCGTTCATAAATTCGGCCAGGGAAGAGGGCCTCAGCACCGTTTCCTTGGGAACCAGGTACAAGGCTGCGCCCGTAAGCAAGGCTGTAAAGATTTCCAATAAGGCCATATCGAAGGCAAAGCTCGCCATTTGCGTGACCCGCTCCCCCTGCGCCGCATTCCAATCCAATGCGAAAAAATGGGTCAGGTTCGCAAGGCCGCGATGGGGAACGCGCACTCCTTTCGGATTTCCCGTCGAGCCCGACGTATAGATCACATAAGCGAGATGATGGAGTTGGACATCGTTTTCCGGGTTAGGGAAACAGGATTCTTCCAGCCGGCTCTTCTCGTGCTGGTAAGTCAGAACGGTCTGGCACGAGACCCGAGCGCAATGCGAAGCGTCGGCAATGACGATTTTCGCCCCGCTATTATCCACGGCATACTGCACTCTTTCCAGCGGGTATTCAGGATCAAGCGGCAAAAATGCCGCTCCGGCCTTAAGAATAGCCAGCATGGCAATAACCATATCAAGCGACTTATTCATATAGATGGCGATGACATCGTTCGCCGCCGTCCCCTTCGCCTGGAGGACATAGCATAACTCATTCGCGAGTTGATTTAACTCATGATAGGTCAACATCGTGTCCATCCATGCCACGGCAGGCGCATGAGGCGTCTTGGCAGCCCATCGCTCGAAGACATGATGAGCAAGCATGCGTTCATCAACAGGCGTGACAGGCTGGTTGAATGCGGTTAAGATCCGGTCCTGTTCCTCGTCCGGAACCATATTCAGCTCTTGAATCCGGGCATCAGGATTCACGAAGATGCGGCTTAACAGCGCCTCATAATGACGGAACAGGCGCTCAACCGTCTCTTGCTCGAAGAGAGAAGTCGCATATTCACAGTTGAAGCGGATACCTTCGCTATGTTCATGAACCGATACGGATAAATCGAACTTCGAGCTGATATGCTCGCTCCTCCAGACCGATATCGTCAAATCATCCAGACGGAGCTCGGGCACCCTCATATTTTGCATATCAAAAATAACAGTGAACAAAGGATTGCGGCTCGGGTCGAATTTCAAATTCAGCTTCTCGATCATTAGCTCCAGCGGGTAGTCTTGGTGTTCAAAGGCCAGAAGCAGTTCTTCTTTGACTTCGGCCATAAAATCATGAAACCTTTTCGCCGGTTCAGGCTTGCCTCTAAACGGAAGCGTGTTGACGAACATGCCTACCGCCCCTTCAACATCCTCATGGGATCTTCCTGCTACAGGAATGCCAATAAGAACATCCTCGCTTCCGGAATACTTATGAAGCAGAACCTGAAAAGCAGACAACAAAATCATATACAGCGTCGCCCCGGTCTTGTGCGACAGCTCCGTCAGCTTGACGGCAAGGGCTTTGTCCAGTTCGAACGGAAGCATCTTCCCTTCGAATCGCTGCTGAGGAGGGCGTGAATAATCGGTGGGCAATTGCAGCACCGGAAGCTCCCCGGCAAGCCGTTCCAACCAGAATCGTTCCTTCTCCGCCATCTCGGGCGCAAGCAATCGCCGCTTCTGCCAGACGGTAAAATCCTTATATGAGACGGGAAGCGGCGGCAACGATTCCCCTCTGTACAACCGCATGAACTCCTCGACCAGAATCCCGATCGATGTGCCATCCGCAACGATATGGTGCATGTCAATCAGGAAAAGATGCTTTTTCTCGTTCAGCCGAATCAGGCCGATTCGGAGCATCGGCGCTTCCTGCATCCGGAAAGGCCGAACAAATGCGGACACCAATTCTTGCAGTTCCGCTTCGCTTGAGTCCGGCGCCTCCTTGTACCAGATGGACCCCGTTGCCTGCTCAACCACTTGTTGTACAGGCTCTTCACCCTCCATAAAAAAGATCGTCCTCAAAATTTCATGCCGTCGCAGAAGTTGTTGATAGACATGCTCAACCTGCCGCACATTCAGCGAGCCCTCCACCAGCAGAGCGGAAGACAAGTTGTAACTCGTGCCGATTCCTTTATATTGTTCCAATATAAACAGCCGCTTCTGGGCTGAAGTCAGCGGGTATGTCCGCATGGCCTCGGCCGCAGGGATCGCCTGGAACGGCCGGGCTTCCTGTCCGTCCATGAACGATGCCAGCGTTCGAACGGAAGGATGAAGAAAAATATCCCGCAACGAAAGCTTCCGATTCAGCTTCTTTCCAATTTTGGACACGGCCCGCATCGCTCTTAACGAATGTCCGCCCTGTTCGAAAAAGTTGTCTTCTCTCCCGATATCCTTTATCTCTAGCACTTCCGCAAAAATCTCCGCCAGTTGCCGCTCCAATCCGGTAAGCGGGGCCGCAGATGCTGCCGGCATGGAAGGGGGCTGTGCTTTTTCCGCGCTCGGCAGGGCGCGGTAATCCACCTTGCCGTTCGCGCTGAACGGCATGGCCTTCAGCGGGACGATGTGAGATGGTATCATGAACGCCGGCAATTTTTCAGCCAGATAGGATCGAATGTAAGCGGGAGTCAATGGTGTCTCAGCGACATAGAACAGACACAGTTCCTTGCTGCCGTCTGCCTGTTCCTTGACGGTGGCAGCGGCTTCGCTCACCTCCTTGTGCCGCAACAAGATCGCTGTAATCTCTGCCGGCTCGATCCGGTATCCGCGAATTTTGACCTGGTGGTCGCTTCGCCCGATCAGCTCCACCTTGCCATCGGGCAGCCATCTTGCCAGATCCCCCGTGCGGTACATGATCGTCCCCTTGTCCACCGGATTCGGAACGAATGCCAAGCGGGTCAGCTCGGGCTGATTCAGATAACCCAAGCCCAGCGATTGTCCGGCGATGCACAGTTCTCCCACTACGCCTCTCGGAACGAGCCTGAGATGTTGGTCCACAATATAAAATTCGGTATTGGCGATCGGCTCTCCAATCGAAGGGCGCATCTGCAAATCGCTATCCCTGTTGATGGTCAGCGCGGAGACCACATGGGTTTCCGAAGGGCCATAATGATTGTGCAAAGATTTGCTGCTGCTTCTCAGCAAATCCATAAACCGCGAAGAAAGGATAAGAGCTTCTCCCGCGACCACGATATGTTTCACCGAAGAGGCAAACAAGGCATCGACCTCATCGTCCTCACGGATCAGAAAATTGAAATAGGCGGTCGGCAGAAACATGGTGTCTATTTGATTATCCGTTACATATTGAAGCAGCAAATGCGGCGTCTTTTTCACGTGATCATCAATAACGACAAGCTCGCCTCCGGACAGCAACGTTAACAGCATCTCTTGATAGCATACATCGAACCCGATCGCAGAAGCGTGCAGAACCCGCCCCGACAACGTAATATTGGATTGCCGCTGATGATGAACGAACAGATTATGAAGATTGCTATGGGAAATCTGCACGCCTTTGGGCGTCCCCGTCGTGCCGGACGTGTAAATGACATACAAGACATCCCTGCCGCCAGCTGTTGGTTCCAGATTAGCCGGATTTCCCTGGAACATGTCCTCATCCACAGTCAGCACTTCGCAGTCCTGCAGATCCACGCTTTCAACTCCTGCATTCAGAAGCAGCTTGGCTTTACTGTCTGCCGCCATATATTGAATGCGCGAAGGCGGAGACGCAGCATCTACCGGCATAAATGCCCCGCCGGCCTTGAGGACCGCCAGGATAGCCGCAGCATAGGCAAACGAGCGCTCTCCCCGGATCGCTATCATGCTGCCTCGGCCCACTCCTTTGCTCCGAAGCATCCTGGCGAGCTGATTGGCTTTGGCATTGAGTTCTTCATACGTGTATCCTTGATCGTCACTGCGAATCGCGATGCGATTTGGAGTTCGAAGCACCTGCGCTTCAAATAATTGCGCGATGCCCGCTTGCGCCGCAAAAGGCAGCCGTTCGCCCTTGCCTTGCCGCGTCAAATATTCCTTTTCCCGCTCTGACACGATATCCACGTCCTTGATTGGCTTGTCCGCATGCTCTGTCACCGTATCCAGGACGCGTATCAGACAATCGGCGAACCTTTCCATCGTCTCCCGCCGGAACAGCGATGCCGCATATTCCATGGTCAGACAAATATCGTCCTGGTCCTGCTCGGCTTGCAGCAGCAGATCAAACTTGGCCGATTTCCAGTCATACTCATAGGCGCGTGCCCGCAGGTTCGCGATATGCCAAGTGGTTGTGTCCATGTTCTGCAACGCAAACATCGTATCGAACAGCGGATTGCGGCTTGTGTCCCGCCCCGCGTTCAATTCCTGCACCAACTCCTCGAACGGGTAATCCGGATGCTCGAACGCATTCAGTGCCGCATTCTTCACTTCCTGCAAAAACTCCGAGAACGTTTTGTCTCCTTGCGGCCGGCTGCGGATGGCCAGCGTGTTCACGAACATTCCGAGCACGCCTTCCAGATCCGCATGTCCTCTCCCCGCGACGGGCGTCCCCACGATGATATCTTCCTGCCCCGTATATTTGTGCAGCAGCACTTGGTACGCGGCCAGCAGCAGCATATACAGCGTAACTCCGCTTTCCCGGCAGCAGGCCTCGATCTGTCCGGACAGCCTTCGGCCCAGCCGGAAGCTGTATTGGCTCCCTTGGAAATCCTGCACCGCAGGACGCGGATAGTCCGTCGGCAGTTGCAGCACGGGCACTTCTCCCGACAGCTCGTTCCGCCAAAATTCCTTCTGCCTCCGCATCGCCTCCCGGGTCATCTGTGCCTGCTGCCATACCGCGTAATCCTTGTACTGGATCGCCAGCGGCGCCAAACTGTCTCCCTTGTACAGCTTCATGAATTCATCGACCCAGATGTTAAGCGACGTGCCATCCGAGATAATATGGTGCATATCGAGCAGCAGGAGATGCTTCTCTGGCCCGATGCGGATGATTCCCATGCGAATCAGCGGCGCCTCGCTCAGCCGGAACGGGCGAATGAACGCTTCGATCCGCTTCGCCAGCTCGGCTTCCCCCGCTTCAGGCGCTTCTTCGCAGATCAGCTCCGCCTGTAGCCCCTCCATCTCTTCGATCCGTTGAACCGGCTCGTCATTCACGACATGGAACGAGGTTCGGAGGATCTCATGCCGATGGAGGAGCTGCCTGTAGCTGTCACGCACCCGCCCGATGTCCAGCGGTCCCTCCACCTGCAAGACGAACGGCATGTTATAGCTCGTGCCGATATCCTCGAATTGTTCCAGGATATACAGCCGCTTCTGCGCCGATGACAACGGGTAGTACTCCCTCTGTTCCGCCGGCTGTATCGGAACAAAGCGGCTGCTTGCCTCCTTGCTCCGCATGTGCTCCGCAAGTTCCTTAATCGTGGGGAACTGAAAAATATCCCGCAGAGCCAAGCCGCAGTGCAATCGTTTATGAAGATGCTGCACAAGTCTTGCCGCTTTTAACGAATGCCCTCCCAGATCGAAGAAGCTGTCATTTCGGCCCACGGCGTCAATGCCCAGGATGTCCCGAAAGATATCCGCAAGCTCCCGCTCCAACCCTTCGAGCGGCTCCTGCATCGTCCGATTGCTGCTTAACACTTCCAATGGATCGGGCAGCCTGCGCTTATCCAATTTTCCGTTGAGAGTCAAAGGCATCTTGTCCAATGCGACAAAATAGGACGGAACCATAAACTGCGGAAGCCGCTTGGACGTATACTCTTTCACTTCTTTGACGCTCAGCGGTTCATTTGCGACATAATAAACGCACAGTTCCTTGCTCCCATCCTCCATTTTCAACACCTGCACCGATGCTTGATGAATCTGTTTGTGCGTCAGCAAGCAGGTCGTAATTTCCCCCAATTCCATTCGGTATCCCCGAATCTTGACTTGATCGTCGATTCGCCCTATATATTCAAGCGTCCCGTCCATATTCCATCTGGCCAAATCACCCGTTTGATATAACCTTTCGCCATCATGGAAGGGGCTTGGCTTGAACTTTTGACTCGTGAGCTGTTCCTGGTTGAGGTATTCTCTGGCTACTCCGGTTCCGCCAACATACATTTCTCCCACCACCCCGGCAGGCACCCTTCGCAGCCACGGGTCTAATATATGGACTTGGTAAGAAGGAAGGGCTGTGCCAATATCCAGACTGTTATGCCGGATATCTGCATCCGTCAATTCCTTATAGGTGACGTGCACGGTCGTTTCCGTAATGCCGTACATATTCACTAATTTGACCCCAGGATAGGCGTCCTTCCACTTCTTCAATAAGACAGGCTGCAGCGGCTCCCCTCCGAATACAACCGTGCGCAGGCCCGGGAGCTGCGCACGGGAGCTTACCGCTTCGTGGGCGAATTGATAAAAAGCCGACGGCGTCTGGCTAAGTATCGTAATGTGCTGCTCCGCCGCGAGCCGCACGAAGGATTGCGGATCGGCCGCAAGACTTCTCGGAACAATAACAAGCTTGGCTCCATGGAGCAGCGCCCCGAATATCTCCCATACCGAGAAATCAAATGATGTCGAGTGGAAAAGCGACCATACATCACCCGCGTCAAACGAGAAGAGGGGCGCAGCCGTTCGGAACAGATGCACGACATTGCGATGCTCCACCACGACCCCCTTCGGCTTGCCCGTAGAGCCTGAAGTATATAGAACATATGCCGCGCCGTCGGATGGAACCGGAATCGCAACCCGTTCTGTCGCAAAAGACCGCAAACTGCGCACGTCATGCCGGCGCTTCCGCTTCTCGGCCGATATCCGTTCGCGGGAGCCGGTCTTATCCACTTGCAGGATCGCATCATAGCGGAACATCGTAAGTTCATTCGGAATCGTATAGATTTTGTCCGAAAATTCGATACCGCTTATGCTGTCGCACTCCAGTTGAAAATCGCGAAAAAAGCCGCGGGACAAAAACAACTCATTCTCGAATTCCTTCTTCGTCTTATATTCCGGATGAGCCTCGTTGAAGGCCGCAAGATCCCGTAAAAATTCATCCTTGGAATCTTGATCCATAATATCTCCAATGAACAATATGCCCCGGTCAGCCAAGAGTTCAATCGCTGCTCGCAGCACCTTGCGCAAATAATGATGGCCTTTGAACACCTGTACGACACTGTTAAGGATAATGACATCGAACTTATCTTCACCCAGTTGATCGATCTGATCCGCCGGAAGACATGCCAGCTTGACATGATGATGCCCCTCCTGCTGAACCCTTGCCTGGCAATTGCGAATCATGCTGGAGGACAGATCCGTTCCGTAATAGAATCCGGCGTAAGGAGCCAGCGCGAACATGCTGATCCCCGAAGCGCAACCAATTTCAAGCACTCTCGTTTTTTTATTTACATAAGGCAGCAGCTTTTGCTTAATGTTATTGGCATATTCATCCATTTCTTCGCGGGACAAATCTTCGCGGGTATAACTGTTCACCCACGCTCCGCCGGAAATATCATCTGTAGCCTGATCGGCAACAAAGTTCCATACGCCCTGGCTCATAAATTCGCTGTCTTGTTCTTCCTCTTCATCGATTTGCTCGGTGTCCAGACATAAATAAGCTTCGAAATGCTCTATCTCCCATTGCAGCTTATTCAATTGGCGAATGTAGTTTTTGGAGGAGATCACGGTTCGAATCCGCCCATCCTCCAAAATGGCCTTGATGCGCCGGATCGGGAATTCGGGATCAATCGGGACGTAGGTTCCCCCTGCCTTTAAAATGCCAAGCATGCTGATGACCGAGGAGGAGGAGTTGTCGAGCATGATTCCTACCCGCTCCTCATCCGTCAATCTCCGGGATTCGAGCAAATAACGCGCGATTTGATTAGCCTTGTGATCGATTTCCTCGTACGTGAATGTATCCTCCCGCTCGACGATAGCGATGGCCTCGGGATTCTTGTCTGCTTGTTCCTCAAAAGCGGCATGGATGGCCGCGCACTTCCGCGCTTCCCCGTTCTCCGGCCCTGGAGCATGTTCACGGTCGGCAGCTTCGATGGCCAAATCGTAGGATTGAAGCGGCTTCTCGGGACAGAATAGCAACTGTTCCATGATCTGCTCGTAATGAGCAAAGAGCTGGCTAATAAATACTTCATCATAAGCTTCGGGACGATAACGGATCTGTACGCTGACGCGGTCCGAGCTTCGCCGGAATTCAAAACGGCAGTCGTAAGCGATTCCATCGACAAGCCCCTCCTCATGGACTCCTTCCATCATCGCAATCACGTTGCAGTGCCGGCCTGAGCTCTGATCGATGCCAATCATATCGAGCAGCAGCTCGAACGGAAAGTTCTGATGCTTGTCGGCTTCAACCAGCTTCTCCTTGATGTGAGCAATGAACTCCTTGCTATGACGAGATGAAGTAACATCCGACTTCAACAGGATCAATGGATTTAGAAGATCATCGCCCGCCGTATGGCTGGTGATGACGGGTATGCCGCAAATAACCGAAGAATCGCCTGTATAGCGGTGAAGCACATAGCTAACCCCGGCAAGCAGCAGGATGAATAAGCCGTAGTCAGACGATCTGCTGACGGCAATAAGCCGGTCACTCAGCGGATCGTTCAAGTAAAATTGCTTGGTCCGGGAGTGCCCCTCCCGGCCAGACCTTAACGCCTGATAAGAAATACGAGTCATTGCCGAGCAATCTGCAAGCTGCTTCAACCAATATCGCTTCTCCTGCTCGAGTCTCGCGTCCGACAACAATATATTTTTTTCGAGCGTATCCATCCATTGTCCCCTTCCCTGCCTACTCTCGTGTTTAAAAGTCGAAAGAAATGGTTTCCAGCCATTTGTGTTGCTCCTGCATGACGTAACCGTGATCCAGCTCAATCGTATCCAGCCGGATCGAAGGATCGAGCGTAACGGCTTGCAAAATGTTCATAAAATGGTTCGCCATCTGCTCCATCGTTGCCGCCTTGAACAGGCTGGTGCAATAATCCATAGTAAAAAACAATGCTTCGTTCTCCTCCGTTACCTCGAATCGAATATCAAACATCGTGCTGGTTCTCGCGAAGTCCCGGGGCTCGAATTTCAGACCAGGTATAATGGAAGACACGCCATCCATGTTTTGCATGACAAACACGGTATCAAATAGTGGATTGCGGCTCAGATCCCGCTCGAAATTCAACAGCTCCACAAGATTATCGAACGGATAATCCTGATTATCATAAGCTTCAAGCGCAAGTTTCCTTACTTGGCGAAGAAGATCTGCAAATTCCATGTCGCCGCGAAGCCGGATTCGCAAAGGCAGCGTATTGACGAACATTCCCGGCATATGCTCAACCTGCTCGTGCCGCCTTCCCGCAATCGGACAACCGATGACGATATCTTCTTGTCGCGCATAACGGAACAACAGTGTATAGTAGCTCGCCAGGAGCACCATATATAGAGTCGCATCGGATTGCAGGGCTATCGCTCTTAACTTCCGGGTCATAGGCTGATCGGCTTCAAAAGAAAGGGAGTCGCCGGCAAAGCTCTGCAATGGGGGCCGTGGATAATCGTAAGGAAGCTGCAAGGCCGGAACTTCCTCAGCGAATTGCTTTAGCCAGAAGGCCTGCTGCTCCCGCATCTGCTTGCTGGCCAGAAAACGGTGCTGCCACGCCGCAAAATCTTTGTAATGCAAGGCTGCATCCGGCAATGCGGTCCCGTTATATAAGTGCATAAATTCCTGAATAAGAATCGACATCGACATTCCGTCCGAGATGATGTGGTGAATGTCGAACAACAATACCGAGGAGCTCTCAGACAATTTGATCAGCCCGGCGCGAAGCTGCGAAGCTTTCTCGAGCCGGAACGGTCTGATAAAAGAATGGATCAGCTCCTCCACTTGTTCGTCTGCCGCTTCCGCCTCGCTCCATTCCAATTCGATCTCCTCATGGATTTTCTGCACAGGCTCTCCGTCCACAAAGTGGAAGGACGTGCGTAAAATCTCGTGCCGGTTCACGATTTGCTGCAGAGCGCTTCTGCATAAAGCGGGATCAAGCTTGCCCGAAACTTTCAAGGCCATCGGCATGTTGTAGCTAAGCGAGCTTCCTTCCGCAACGCTTAGCAGCAGCATTCGCTTCTGAGCCGGGGAGATGGCATACATCTCGGCCTTCGCGACAGGCACGATGTCGTCGTAATGGGCCGAGGCCAGTTGATTGGATAGGTAAGCAGCCATGTCGCGCACCGTCTGATGCTGAAAAATATGCAGCAGCTTCAAATCGAAACCGAGCTGCTGGCGAATCTTTACGGTCAGGCTCGTGGCCTTCAGGGAGTGGCCCCCGCTTTCGAAAAAATTATCCTGAACCCCCAGGTCGGTCCGATCCAGCGCTTGCTTCCAGAGAGAGAGCAGTTGCACTTCCATGGCGGTAGCAGGTTCCCTCGAATTTTTTTCGCTCCGTAGGCTCTCGGACCACATTCGTTCCAACTGTCTGCGATCTACTTTGCCGTTAACGGTGAGCGGAATGCGATCCACTTGAATAAATTGATCCGGGATCATGTAGTCGGGAAGCTCAAGCTGCAGTTGTTCTCGTAAAGCGCCGGTCTCCTGCGGTTCGTCCGATACAATGAATGCGTAAAGCCGCTGAAATTGATTGATGTCCGCTCGTGCGATGGCGACGGCATCCTTGATCCCTTCCGCGCGTCCCAACACATTCTCTACCTCTTGCAGCTCGACCCGGTAGCCCCGAATTTTGATTTGCTGATCGATCCGCCCCAGAAAATAAAGATTGCCATGCCGATCCCACTTCGCCAAATCACCTGTTCGATACATCCATCCGGATTGTCCAAAAGGGTCCGGGACGAATCTCTCCGCCGTCAATTGCTGCTTGCCCCAATATCCTCGGGTTACGCCCGCTCCTGCGATGCACAGCTCGCCCGGAATGCCGGCCGGTTGAAGCTTCCCGTAACGGTCGACAATGTAGATGCGATAGTTGCGAATCGGCTTGCCGATCGGGATAGCTTCCTCGTCGCCGTCCCGGCATAAGTGATAGGCGGCGCATACCGTGGTCTCTGTCGGGCCGTACGAATTGAACACCCGGGATTGGCGCAGCAAGTTGCATATATGCTGCCTTCTGAGCACATCTCCCCCTGCAATAAACGCCCGCACCCGATGCTCGCTCAGCTTCCGGTTCAATTCACTCAGCAGCACAGGCGAGCAGGAAACAACCGTAACCAGCGGCGCAATACGCGCGGCTAGCTCCTCTGCTTGCCGGGATACCTCTTTTTCAACGATAAGAACAGAGGCCCCATGCACGAGAGCAGGATAGATTTCCTCTATAGAGGTGTCGAACGAGACGGAGGAATGGTGAAGCACGCAGTCTTCTTCCGTAATTTCGAAATAGCTTCCGAATGCGGCTATATAGTTCATTAAGTTGCTGTGGGCGATCGTGACGCCCTTGGGTTGGCCCGTTGTACCGGAGGTGTACAAAATATATGCCACGGCGTCAGGCCTGCTTAGATCGCTCTCCTCCTCTTGCCCCGGTTCCTCCCCCCAGCCGTCCTCCGGCCGCTCATCCTCAAGGAGCAAATCAGCGGCCGTGAGCCTCAAGGTCTCGCCTGACCATGAATGGGGAACGGATGCATCCGGCAAGGTTATAAGCACGGCGGCCTTCGCATCTCCTAGCATGTAGGCTATCCGGTTTTCCGGATAATCGGGATCAATCGGCACGCAGACCGCCCCGGCTTTTTGAACAGCCAGCAATGAAATAATCATGGCAATCGAGTTCGGCAAGAGGATGCCTGCCACGCTGCCTTCCCAGAGATTTCTCCGTCTCAGATGACGGGCGAGCCGATTGGCCATGCTGTTCAACTGTCGATAAGTTACGGTCTCCTCGTCCATCCTTAGCGCAATGTTGTCCGGAGCTTCCGCCGCTCTCTTCTCTATCATCTGCGATACGGTTGCCGTGCCGGCCTCGGACTGATACGGCTGGTTGAATGTATTGAGAACAAGCCATTTCTCTTCAGCCGGGACCCATTCCAATTCAGAAATAGGCATGTGGAACGATGAGACGGCGGATTCAAGGATATGGCGATAATGCCCGGCCATCCTTGCAATCGTGTCTTCTTCGAACAGGCTGGTGCTATATTCAACGGCAAAGACAATATCCCCCTCGATCTCCTGAGACTGAAAAGAAAGATCGAAGTTCGCTTGCGTATAGGAAAATGGATACGGAGCGCAAGTGAGCTCCTTGATGTCCAATGGTTTCATGCCCGTATTCTGGAGCGCAAACATCGTATCGAACAGCGGATTGCGGCTCATGTCCCGCCCCGCGTTCAATTCCTGCACCAACTCCTCAAACGGGTAATCCGGATGCTCGAACGCATTCAGTGCCGCATTCTTCACTTCCTGCAAAAACTCCGAGAACGTTTTGTCTCCTTGCGGCCGGCTGCGGATGGCCAGCGTGTTCACGAACATTCCGAGCACGCCTTCCAGATCCGCATGTCCTCTCCCCGCGACGGGCGTCCCCACGATGATATCTTCCTGCCCCGTATATTTGTGCAGCAGCACTTGGTACGCGGCCAGCAGCAGCATATACAGCGTAACTCCGCTTTCCCGGCAGCAGGCCTCGATCTGTCCAGACAGCCTTCGGCCCAGCCGGAAGCTGTATTGGCTCCCTTGGAAATCCTGCACCGCAGGACGCGGATAGTCCGTCGGCAGTTGCAGCACGGGCACTTCTCCCGACAGCTCGTTCCGCCAAAATTCCTTCTGCCTCCGCATCGCCTCCCGGGTCATCTGTGCCTGCTGCCATACCGCGTAATCCTTGTACTGGATCGCCAACGGCGCCAAACTGTCTCCCTTGTACAGCTTCATGAATTCATCGACCCAGATGTTCAGCGACGTGCCATCCGAGATAATATGGTGCATATCCAGCAGCAGGAGATGCTTCTCTGGCCCGATGCGGATGATTCCCATGCGAATCAGCGGCGCCTCGCTCAGCCGGAACGGGCGAATGAACGCTTCGATCCGCTTCGTCAGCTCGGCTTCCCCCGCTTCAGGAGCTTCTTCGCAGATCAGCTCCGCCTGCAGCCCGTCCATCTCTTCGATCCGTTGAACCGGCTCGTCATTCACGACATGGAACGAGGTTCGGAGGATCTCATGCCGATGGAGGAGCTGCCTGTAGCTGTCACGCACCCGCCCGATGTCCAGCGGTCCCTCCACCTGCAAGACGAACGGCATGTTATAGCTCGTGCCGATATCCTCGAATTGTTCCAGGATATACAGCCGCTTCTGCGCCGATGACAACGGGTAGTGCTCCTTCTGTTCCGCCGGCTGGATCGGACTGAATTGGACGCTCCCCTTATTGGTCAAGAACGCCGCCAGTTCCTGCAGAATCGGATAGCGGAATAAATCGCGCAGCGTCAACTCGGCATGCAGCTCTTTTTGCGCTTTGGCCACAAGCTGCATCGCTTTCAATGAATGGCCTCCCCACTCAAAAAAGTTACAGTCTCGTCCTATTGGTCCGATCTCCAGAACATCGGAGAACAATCG
The DNA here is from genome assembly GCF_021654795.1 of Paenibacillus dendritiformis. Lineage (NCBI taxonomy): Bacteria > Bacillati > Bacillota > Bacilli > Caryophanales > Paenibacillaceae > Paenibacillus > Paenibacillus dendritiformis. The sequence goes on along the minus strand of NZ_AP025344.1, from coordinate 600,456 downwards.
CGCCAGCTTCCGTTCCAACTCTGTCGACGGTTCCAGCGTCTCTCGGTGGCCAGTTACATATTCCTTGGGATCCGGCAACGCCCGCTTGTTCAATTTTCCGTTCGCAGTGAGCGGCAATTCCTTCATCCGCACGAAGAAGGACGGGATCATATACCGGGGCAGCTTCTCCGCCGCGTGCCTTCGCACCTCATCTTCCGGCAGCTGTTCATCAAGGGCTGTATAATAAGCGCAGAGCTCCTTATTTTGACCCGTGTCGTCGGCAACGGGGATAACGGCGGCTTCCGCAATCTGATCATGTTGCAGCAAGCAGGCCCTGATCTCCTCCAGTTCAATGCGATAACCCCTGATTTTGACTTGGTCGTCCATTCTGCCTCTAAATTCGATCATGCCATTCGGCAGCCATCTTGCCAGATCACCGGTACGATACATGACTGTGCCGGGTCGGAAAGGATTGGG